>OMYN01000005.1 GCA_900315265.1 uncultured Eubacteriales bacterium | reverse complement strand
GTGCGTGGATTCAAAGAAGCAGCCTATGATCTGGGACTGTTATTTGAGAAAAAATACGGTAACGAATCAGCGGTTACACAAAACTCTTGACTCTCTCGTTTTTCCTGATCTGACCTACAGTTCCGGAATAGTCCAGAGTCTGCAGATCGACCGATCCGGAATAAATGATCTTATCACCGTCCTGCAGACTGGTACCGGTGCTGTTGGTATCCTCACTATTGGTATCCGTGCCGGTAATGGTATCCTGTATGTCCGATGTTTTGGCATCTTCCTGACTTACAGGGCCTCCCGCGACGGCAAAATTTTCTGCGGCAGAATAGGATGAAGCCGACTTGGACGAAGCGGAGCAGGCTGTCAAAGAAAGGATAAGGAATACAGCCAGAGTCGTTAAAATCACCTTGTACCGAAATCGCATATGTCTCATGATAGCAGATCCTCCTTCAGAACGAATTTCTTTTACCTCATATACAGGCGAAGGCTGGAAAATGTTGCAGAGTCCGATGAAATAACGATATAATTTCAGAGAAATATCTGTAAGATCCATAATACGTGCAACATTTTTGCCCCGGGATCTGTTTATTGGGTGTAAAAAGGTGAAAGGGTTCCTATCATGGTGAAGATTGTCGGATCGGATGTTTTTTCCCGTATCTATTTTGTGCCCGGTATCAGGCATCTTTTTGACTATCTCTATTTGCTTTTGTCCAAGGGCGTGTCAAAGGATCATCCCGGCAAAAACACGAACGAAACAGTCGAATCAATTCAAAAGTCGAACAAAGAGATCGAAGATGCCATGAATCAATATGGCAACAGCATCTTCCGGTTAGCTTACTCGTATCTTCATCACATGGAAGATGCCGAAGATATCCTGCAGGAGACATTGATCCGGTATATGAAAAAAGCTCCTGCTTTTGAAAGTCCGGACCATGAAAAAGCATGGCTCCTACATGTTGCCGCAAACCTGGCTAAGAACAAGATCAAATACAACAATGTGAGAAAGACGGACGAACTTAAAGAAGAACTGGAAGCAGACAAAGAAGAAGATCTGTCTTTCGTATGGGATGCCGTTACGAAATTATCGGCCGATCAGCGGTCCGTCATCCACCTTTTTTACCAGGAAGGGTATTCGACCGCTCAAATAGCCGGTCTGCTGGAAATGAAGGAATCAACGGTGCGGTCTCATCTGAAAAGGGGACGTGATCATCTCCGCTCTATTTTAAAGGAGGAATACGACTTTGAATAAATACCAGAAAATCATGAGCAAAGTTAAGGTAACTCCTCAAATGAAAGAAAAGATCCTGACACAGGTCGAAAGGTCCCGCAATAGCGTGGATCAAAACGATGCCGGACAGAAGAACAGGAAAATCATCCTTCTGAAACGCTGGATCCCTGCCTGCGCGGCAGCCTGCCTGGCAATCGTGATCGGCCTCTTTATTCCTAAAATAAACCGTGTCTCCAGCAGTAAGTCGGTATCCATGGAAAATTATACGGTCGGCAATGCCCAAACGGATGAGGCAGCCGAAGAAGTTCAGCAGGATACAGCTATTTATACCGGATCTTCCTCCCTCTTGTTTGTGGACGCTACTCTTTACGTTCAGACTAATGATCAGGCTTCTTATTCCGAATCTGATAAGGATCTGGAATATGTAGGAGAAGTTTCCGCTGTCTCCGATGCTGACAAAGAACCGGACAGGCAGTTGGAAGCTAGTACAGATATTATAGGGGCGAAAGTATATCGATTAGGGAATGATCTGGTCGTCTTTTATAAAGGTTCCTGTCTCTTGTTCGAACCTTTGTCAGATGGAACTTATTAAATCAATGTCTGAACGATTTTGAAAATTGACAGTCCTGCCGGCGGGAAATATAATGAATTCAATAATATTATTTTGGTAGTGATACCATGTTCCGGCTGCAGCAGGGAGCCGGACAGAAAGGAAAAATATGCCCCAGGCTGCCTATCGCCCTAAAAACCCTTTTGAAGTACAGGATGCCGTGCATATGTCGCCGTTTGACGTAGACTACAGAAGACGAAATAGTAGTTTTACGTCCATGCAGGATCAGTTGAAAAAACAGAAGGGAAAGGCAACGTCCTATATACAGCCCTTTGATATCGGAACTTCCGCACAGACCGCTGCTGTCCCGGCCCCATCTAATAAGGCAGCAGCGCCGGTAAGTTCTCAAAATGTATCCCCGAAACCTGTTCTTAACCATATCGATCCAACGCGTTTCAATGATCCCGAATATGTTACCGAAACAGTTCAAAAGTCAGCCGGAACTTCGAAAAATTCCAGCAGAAAAGTAGGCAAGATCATGTTTATCATTTCCCTGATCATATGCCTGATCATCCTGCTTGATTCATTCTCGAACGGCTTTTCATCCTACGCTTTTTCAGATGCTGTTTCCAAACTGATCACTCCTCTTATTTTTGTTTTTATCGGACGGGCTTTATGGAAGGATAAGAAGAATAAAAATCCTATGATAATAAAATGAACGAGCCTGGCAAAACCAATAGATTTTCTCAAATTTTACATAGATTTTATGTATGATTGTTCGACATGAAAGGATCCCGAACCTATAATAGTTGTTAGAAACAGAGATTTTCTTCTGTCATATCAGGACAGGTACAGGTTAGGAGAGGTTTTCCATGGTAGGTGAATTCTTTACGGCAGCAGCACCTTTTATCATGATCGAACTTGTGATCGCTGTTTACTTTACCTGGTTTGACAAGTCGGAACAAAACAAGGAAAACGATAAACGGTCTTCCAACTCAGGACATAAGCAATGAACATTACCGGATCCGGTCATCCGTAGAGGCAGTGCCTGTAGCATTGCTTTTTTTATATGCGAGGAAAGGGATATATGAAGAACAAAGTTATTACTTTACGTTCAGAAGATATGAAAGTACTGGCAAGATATGAGAAAAGTAAAGAAGGTGAACAAGCATGATAAAAAAACTTTCTTCCTGGCAGGAAATCATGGAAAGCGACCGTGTGATCAGCACGGCCTTTCTTGACAACTGGAACGAAGAGAAAAGCCGGCAGCAAAGTAAGAAAAAGGAGGAAGCCCCGGACCCTGATGAAGAAAGATGGGGCCTTTACGATGAGAGGGGCAATATGGTCACCTCCTTTATAGCCGGCCCGACCCGTTTGTCTTATGACGGACAGATCATCGACTGCGGGGAGGGACACATGATCGGTTCTCTTCCGGAGGCGCGCTCCCACGGCAACGTAAGAAAGCTGCTGCATTACGTGATGGAGGAATTTCGATCAAGGGGATATGTCTTCTGCGAATTTGTTCCCTTTTCCTTCTCCTTTTACCGTCAGTTCGGTTTTGAGCTGGTCGCAAGAAATATGTCCCAGAAATTCAGTATCGATCAGCTGAAAGATTTTAAATGCACTATGCAGGTCAAACAGGTGCTCAGCCAGCGGGATACCGATATTGCCCGCAAACTCTATGAAACATTCATCCTGGATCGGAATTTTGCTTATCTGAGGCAGGACAAGGATTGGACCTACAGGGGCAGTGGAGAGTTCGGAGAGAGAGATTGGTTCAATAAGGACAAACAGGTTTATACGTACCTGTTCTATGATGACGGCGGCAAAGCAAGAGGGTATCTTTCATATTTTTTTGAGCCGGGTCCGGAAGGTCCTTTTACCGGGACCATGAAGGTCACGGACATGGTCTATGACAGTCCCGAGACCTTCCGTAATATATTAGGGTTCTGTTACGGCCTCAGGGCAAAGATGCTGGATGTCGAACTGGTCCTGATGGATGATCTGGATCTGGCCCTTGTGCTTCCCGAATGCAGCGAAAAGATCCAGCGGAAAGTGGAAGGCCATATCACCGGCCGGGTACTGAACGTTGAAAAAGCCCTGTCCCTGATGAAACAGCCGCAGGGCAGCGGGTCTTACAGTGTAATGGTGACCGATGCCTTTATGACGGAAAACACAGGATCCTATCAGGTATCTTATCAGGACGGCAAGGCCGTTTCGGTTGAAAAATCAGACGATACGACAAAAACAGCGGATCTGGAGGTTGACGAAACGACTTTAGTACAGCTGCTCGTGGGACGGGCAGACCTTGAAGAAGCCGAGTACCGTACGGGAACGAAAGTAAATGCAAACCGTAAAACACTTGAAAAGGCCTTTGTTCACAAAACGATCTGCATCCGATAAACAGGAATCGTTTACGGATCCGATAAACAGGAGGTTATCATGAACAAGAAGCACAGTCTCGGATTATGGTCTCAAAACCTGTACGGTATGGGTGAATTTTTCGGCGGAGGAGCCTTCGTCATCATCAATACTTTTTTCACTGTCTTTCTGACCGATGCGATCGGTGTCTCGGCTGCTCTGGCCGGCACCATTCCTCTGATCGGTAAGATCTGGGACGCGGTCACCGATCCTATGATGGGCAATATCACCGACCGAACCACTTCCAAATTGGGAGCCAAGCGTTTTTATATGCTGATTGGTTCTTTTGCCTCGGCGCTTACCTTCCTGCTCATGTGGCTGCCGATCCGGTCGTCTTCAACAGCCGTCCTGTATATTTTCTACGCTTTGATGTACTGTCTGTTCTCGACCGGTTTTACCGTGCTGATGGTGCCTTATAACGGCCTTCTGCCGGATATGATCGATGACTACACGACACGTGCAAAGTTCTCCAACGTCCGCATGATCTGGTCCACACTGGGAGCCATGGTCTGCGGCGTCGTGCCGACTCTGATCATCAAAGATCAAAAGGACCCGTCCCTGTATCTGGAATGCGGCCTTATTTTCGCGGTCCTCTTCCTGATCACTTCGCTGGTAACATTCTTCGGCACCTGGGAAAAGCAGAAACCTCCTGTCAAAACAAAGATGTCGGAAGGCTTTGCGGAAGCCATTGCAGTATTCCGCAGCCGCTCCTTCAGGATCTTCGTCGGTATCTATCTGACCGGCCAGTGCGGCATGGACTTCGTGACCGGTATGGCTGTTTATTATGTCAATAATGTTCTCGGCGGCAACAGCCAGAACCATTACATGACCTTCCTTCTGGCAGCTCTTGTCATCTCTCAGCTGATCGGCATGCTGATCTGGGGCCCGGTTATGACCAAGACCTCCAAACGTACCACTATCCTGATCGGGGCGCCCATCCGCATCATTGCCACCTTGCTGCTGTTTCCTTTCTCCCATGCCGGAGGAAGCATCGTCCCGGTCCTGATCCTTTCCATGCTGATCGGTATCGGCAATGCGGCTACCTTGACCTCGATCTTTGCTATCATGGCGGATATGGCAGATGTCGATGAATTGATCACCAGTATCAGCCGTCCGGGTACGGTTTCCGGTATGGCTACCTTCTGCCGCAAATGTTCGTCCGGTGCATCGGGAGCTATGGTCGGCCTGCTGCTTTCCGCTGTCGGCTACAAGGGTAAGCTGGCTGCCCAGTCTGCAAGTACCATAGCAGGCATTCGTATCATCTTCATCGTCGCTCCGGTCATTTTATGCATAGCGCTTTTTTACTTCGGATATATCTTTCCTATGAAGCAGAAGGAATTCAATGTCGTCAAGAAAGAAATAGCCCGGCATAAAGGGCTGGAACAAAGTCCGACGACAGAAGAAGAGAAGAAGATCTGCGAAAAAGTCACCGGGATGAGCTACGACAAATTGTGGGACCCGGCCAACGCAAAACTCTCCAAGTAATATTGGATGAGATCAAGGTTGGACATCCGACACGCTTAAAAGGCATGCCGGATGTTTTGCTGCCTGTTGTTTTCTACAAAGGAATTTGAGGAAAAGCGGTCATATTGTGTAAGGTTGAACTGGAAAATGTAAGCATCGGCGGGTATAATATTCATATTACATATCACAATGACGGATACCTGGTAGGTACCCGTCGAAAGGAGTTTATTGTGGAAAGAGAGCAGTTTTTGTCGGTTTACCGTCACTCTCTGGCGCATATCCTTGCCAAGGCCGTGATCGAACTGTACGGAAAAGATGTACAGTATGCGATTGGACCCCAGATCGAGGATGGCGCTTATTACGATTTTGTTCTTCCGGAAGGCAAGTCCATCAGCGAAAAAGATTTCACGACCATCGAAAATAAGATGCGTGAGATCTTAAAGCGCAAGGAGAACTGGACCCGTAAAGAGGTCACCAAGGAAGAAGCGCTGGAGATCTTCAAAGACCAGAAATATAAGACCGAGCTGATCAAGGATCTGCCCGAAGGCGAGACTATTACTGTTTATTACACCGGTGATGACTATGTCGACCTGTGCCGCGGCCCTCACGTTGATAATTCTCAGGAACTACTTTCCGCAGCCTTCAAGATCCACGCGACCTCCATGGCTTATTGGAGAGGCGATGAGCATAATGACCGTATGCAGCGGATCTACTTCTACGCTTATCCGTCCAAAGATGAGCTGAAAGAGCATATTCATTTTATCGAAGAAGCCAAAGAGCGCGACCATAAAAAGATCGGTAAACAGCTTGAACTGTTCATGTTTGATGAGACAGCTCCCGGTATGCCTTACTGGCTGCCCCGCGGTGTCAAACTGTATCAGGCTTTGATGACCTACAGCCGTGAAGTGCAGAGAAGACACGGCTATCATGAGATCATGGCTCCTCTGATCAACAACAAGAAACTGTGGCTGATCAGCGGACACTGGGCTCATTACCTGAACAACATGTTCATCGTTCCCGGTGTTGACGGTTATACCAAAGCAGATGCAAAGATCAGTGATGTGGTCGAAAATCTGAACGACGACAAGTCGCCCCTTAAGGATGTGCTGATCGAAAAGGATTCCGTTATCTACAACCGTGAAAATATGAGCACCATGGCGGCCAAACCCATGAACTGCCCCAACGCCATGAAGGTTTACCAGCGCAAGCAGCGTTCTTACAAGGAGCTGCCTCTTCGTTACAGTGAGTATGACGTGCTGCACCGCAAGGAAAAATCCGGCCAGATGAACGGGCTTCTGCGTGTACAGGAATTCCGTCAGGATGATGATCATACCTTTGTTATGGAGTCCCAGATCAAGGCCGAGATCGCGGACATCATTTCCATTGCCGATGAGATCTACAGCACCTTCGGTGTAACCTACCGGGCTGAGCTGTCTACCAGGCCCGACGATTTCATGGGAGACATCGAAGTGTGGAACCGGGCGGAGCAGGCTCTGAGAGAGATCCTTGACGAGCGCTACGGCAAGGGCGGTTATGAAGTCAACGAAGGTGACGGTGCCTTCTACGGACCTAAGATCGATCTGCAGATCAAAGACGCCATGGGCCGTGAGTGGCAGTGCGGTACCGTACAGCTTGACTTCCAGCTTCCCCATAACTTCGGCCTTACCTATATCGCTCCGGACGGATCCGAACAGATGCCGGTCGTTATCCACCGCGCTATCTACGGATCGATCGAGCGTTTCATCGGTGTTATCATCGAAAACTTCAAGGGAGATTTCCCCTTCTGGCTGTCTCCTTATCAGGTGGGTATCGTTCCTATCCGCACCGAGCATAATGAGTATGCTGAAAAGGTTGCCGATCTTCTGGAAAAAGCCGGTATCCGGGCAGAAGTCGACTATACCGATAACAACATGAAGAACAAGATCAAGCAGTTCAAGATCTATCATGATCCTTATATCATTGTTCTGGGTGACAAGGAAGCCGCTGAAAATACAGTTTCCATCAACATCCGCGGCAACCGCAAGCTCAACGATGTACCGCTTGATACCTTCATCAAGATCTGCACCAAGATGAACACCGAGCGCAGTCTGGAACTGATCGATTCACTGGAAGGCCTCAAATAATCCTAAACTGTTAAGAGTCCTGATACTGTTTTCTGTGACAGAAGACAGCAGCAGGACTCTTTTTGAAACTTACTGTATCTTATGAAAAAGAAAAATTTATTGTTTGACGCCGACGGCACCATCTGGGACAGCGCCCGGCCGGTCGTAGATTCCTGGAATATCATTTTGGAAGAGAAGTACTCCGATATCGTCCCTTACCGGCTGACTCTTGATGATATGTACCATTCCATGGGAAAAACTATGACAGATATCGCGGACTCTCTGTTCCCGCATCTGGAAAAGAATAAGAGACTGCAGGTCCTTACGGACTGCATGGCTTATGAAAACGACTATCTTGCTTCTCATCCCGGACGATTTTACCCAGGGCTGACGGACACACTGAAAAGTCTGAAAGAGCAGGGCTGTCATAATTTTATCGTTTCCAACTGCCAGGACGGGTATCTGGAGGCTATGCTGGCTTCCAATAAAGAGCTGGCTTCTGTCATCGAAGATACCGAGTGTTTCGGACGCACCGGGCTTCCCAAGAGCGGCAGTATCTGCCTGCTGCTGGAGCGGCATGGCATTGCTAAAGAAGAGGCTGTCTATATAGGGGACACATCCATGGACGAGAAGGCGGCCCGGGAGGCGGGGATTTCCTTTATTCATGCCGCTTACGGCTTCGGCAGGGCTGAAAGACCGGACGGGATCATCAAGGATATACGCCGGCTGCCTGACCTGTTAAACAGTTAGTCTTATACAACTACGACGGATAATACATAAAATATTAACAATAAAGCCAGAGAAAACCTACAAATTTATTGACACAGTGTGGTAAAATAGTAGGAAATCTGTTTATTAAGGACGGTGTTGCAATATGTCCGCCGTAACGATACAAGAAGCGGAAAGCACCTTCATCAATGATGAAGCTGCAAAAACAAAAGAACGAAGAGATTCGATCATCATCAGGACCAGTATCATTGGAATCATCACGAATTTCCTGCTGGCTGCCTTTAAGGCAGCGGTAGGCACGATCTCCGGTTCGATCGCGATCACCATGGACGCGGTCAACAACCTGAGCGACAGTGCTTCCGCGCTGATCACCATTGTAGGTACCAAGTTAGCCCAGAAGCCGGCTGACAAGGAACATCCTTTCGGGCACGGGCGTGCCGAGTACCTTTCAGCCATGATCATTTCGGTCATCATCCTTTATGCCGGTGTTACCTCTCTGGTCGAATCGATCAAGAAGATCATTAACCCGACTGTCCCGGATTATTCGATCCTTTCTCTGATCATTGTCGCAGTGGCTGTCATTGTTAAGATCGTGCTGGGACATTTCGTAAAGGGAGTGGGCAAACGAGTCAAGTCGGACGCCCTTGTCAATTCAGGTCAGGATGCTACCATGGATTCCATCATCTCGGCGTCTACTTTGGTGGCGGCCCTGATTTTTCTGTTTACCAAGATTTCTCTGGAATCCTGGCTCGGTGCCGTCATTTCACTGATCATTATCAAATCCGGTATCGACATGCTGCATGATACTATTTCCCGTATCCTTGGGGAAGGTGCGGATCTGGAACTGGCTAAGAAAATCAAAAATATCGTTGCTTCTTATCCGAATGTTAAAGGTCCTTATGATCTGATCCTCAACAATTACGGACCGGAAAATTATATCGGCTCCCTGCATATCGAAGTACCGGATACGATCAATGCCAGGCAGATCGACGACCTGACCAGGGATATTACGTCCAAGGTACTGAAAGAAACAGGTGTTTATCTGACAGCGATCGCTGTCTATTCATTGAATACGAAAGATCCTGTCATTACAGATATGCATGACCAAATCCAGAAGATCGTCCTGTCCAATAAAAATGTCATGCAGATGCACGGCTTTTATGTAAATTTGGAAAAGAAAGCCATTCGTTTTGATATGGTCATCAGTTTTGATGAAAAAGACCGTAAGGGTCTTTATGAACGCATCAGCCAGCAGGTAAAGGACATATATCCCGATTTTCAGATCTCGATCATTATGGATACGGACTTTTCCGAAGAATAATTAGTCTAGCAGGAGACATATGCCATGTATTCCAACGATATGCTGGGCCTTACAGCAGAACCTTTTGAGACTGTCAAAGCAAACGGTTATCATATCCGGGGCAGAGAAATCTATTCGCCTTTACAGGATAAGCAGATTCCGGTCATTATCGCTCATGGTTTTACGGCTGATATGACTCGGTCAGAGAGATTTGCCGTACCCCTGGCTCGTCTGGGGTATCACTGCTTTGTTTTTGATTTCTGCGGAGGCGGTTTTCATACCATTTCGGACGGATCCTTCCACGACTATATGACCTGTATGACCGAGGTCGAAGACTTACAAACGGTCATAGACTGGCTGCGGATCGAAAAAAGCACTGAAGTCGACATTGGTCATCTATATGTCGCAGGTGGGTCTCAGGGTGGTTTTGTCGCTTCGATGACCGCGGCCGATCCGGCATATCGGGATAAGATATTCGGCCTGATCTTATTTTATCCGGCTCTGTGTATCCCGGATGATGCCCGAAAGGGGTCTATGCAGGTCATTCGGTTCGATCCAAAGAATATACCGGATCATATAGGTGAGGGTCCTATGCGTCTGTGCGGGGATTACGCCCGGACAGTGATCGATTATGATCCTTATGAATATATCGGAGATTACCCGGGCCCGGTCCTGCTGCTTCACGGGGATAAGGATACGGTCGTTCCCGTTTCTTATTCGGACCGGGCAAAAAAAGTGTATGGTGACCACTGTCTGTACTATGTCCTTGATGGTGCCGACCACGGATTTACCAAGGAGACCGACCTGAAGAAAGCGATCGAGTATACGGATTCATTTATTAAAAAGGAGAACCGGTTATGACAGAACAAGAGAAAATGAAACAGGGGTACCTGTGGAACGACGATGCCGAAAATATGGCCATGCAGACGAAGTGTAAAAAACTCGTCAGAGAGTTCAACGCCACTCCCATGGATGACAACGAAAAACGCCAGGCCTTGATGAAAGAGATGTTCGGCAGTGTAGGGGATCATGTGTTTATCGTTCCTCCTTTTTCCGCCGCCGTCGGCAAATTTGTCAGCATCGGAGAAGGCACTTACTGCAACATGAATCTGACCTTGATCGACGACTGGAAGATCACGATCGGTAAAAACTGCCTGATCGGGCCCAACGTCACCTTATGTACCACCGGTCATCCGGTCCATCCGGCTCACCGCACAGACGGTATGTATTCCTTCCCCGTAACCATCGGTAATAATGTGTGGATCGGAGGCAACGTCATGGTCCTGCCGGGTGTCACCATCGGTGATAATTCCGTTATCGGTGCCGGCAGTGTGGTTACCGGCGACATCCCTGCCAACGTGGTAGCCTTCGGTGTTCCCTGCAAGGTCTACCGGCAGATCGATGAGCATGATGCCGAATATTATTTCAAAGGTCACCGCTTTGACCAGCAGCCCCGTGATTGATTTGCAGTGGATATGGTGGAAAACTTTACAAAAACCTGCTACACTTATTGTGAACATGAATTTGCGCAGCAAGGAGATCCCTTATGAATCTTACTCTGGATCATATTCAAAAATCCTTCGGCGACAAAGAAGTCCTGAAGGATATTTCTTTTTCTGCCGAAAGCGGGAAGGCCTTCGGCCTTTTGGGACGCAACGGAGCAGGTAAAACGACCACCATCCGTATCCTGATGAACGTTTTTCCTGCAAACGCCGGCACGGTCTTTCTGGACGGAAGACCAATCGATTACGACCATGTCAGCTTCGGGTATCTGCCGGAAGAAAGAGGGTTGTATCCGAAAAAAACGATCATCGAACAGTTAGTGTATCTGGCTCAGCTTAAAGGCTTGTCAAAAAAAGATTCTGTCGCATCCGTCGACTGGTGGTTAGACCGCCTGGATATGAGCAAGTACCGCAATAAGAGGCTGGATACCTTGTCCAAAGGGAATCAGCAGAAGATCCAGCTGATCACGGCCTTAGCCCACGACCCGCAGATCGTGATCCTGGATGAGCCTTTTTCCGGTCTGGACCCGGTCAATGCCATGTTACTGGAAGATGTGGTCAAAGAAGAGATCGCTAAAGGAAAACTTGTGCTTTTTTCCAGCCATCAAATGAGTTATATCGAGGAGTTCTGTGACAGTATCGCCATTATCAATCAGGGCAGGGTCGCTGTTACCGGCGAACTTTCCGCAATCAAACATGCCTATATAAGAGACAAATTGGTGGTCAAAACAAGTGATCCGCAGCCCATCCTGCAGGATTTTGGAGATATGTGCAGTAAAAGTGAGCAGGGTGACCTTTTGATAAGGATGAAAAGTCCCGATGATAAACAAGAGGTCATGAAGCATTTGGTTGAAAACTATGATATCGACCGGGTCAGTGTGTTTGAACCTTCTTTGAACGATATCTTCGTGGAATACGCGGGGGACAGCAAATGAAACAGTTTTGGACCATCTTCAAATTCGAACTGGCCGGTTATTTCAAAAATAAAATATTTATCGGTGTTACCGTTTCCATGGTTGCTGCTTTGGTTATTCTAATCTTCATTCCTAATATCGTGTCATTGGTTAAAAAAGACAGCGGTAACCATGCAGAGGAAACGATGCAAGATTCGGACAATGAAAACAAGTCCATCATGCTGATTTCTTCGGAGGACGACGAACTGTCAGCAATGGCCCAGCCGGCTTTCGCTTCTGCCTTCAGCGATTATCAAGTAAAGACTTTAAACGAACCTGTCGAAACCATCAAACAGCAGATCCTCGACGGCAGTGCCGAGTGCGCCTTTGTACTGGACAGCGCCTCATCCTACACCTATTATGTCAACAACCTGTCCATGTATGACCAAAATGCCTCGATTGCAGACATGCTCCTTGAGGATATCTATCGTTCTTCCGCTATGGCAAAAAAAGGAATGACCCAGCAGGAGATCAGCGATATCCTGAACGTTCAAATACAAGGCAGGGTGACGGCTCTCGGAGCGGATCAGATGAAAAACTTCTTCTACACCTATATCATGATCTTTGCCCTTTATATGGTCATTATAGTGTACGGCCAGATGATCGCCAATAACGTTGCCTCCGAAAAGAGCTCCCGCGCCATGGAGGTACTGGTGACCAGCGCCAAACCAAACAGTATGATGTTCGGTAAAGTCTTTGCCTCCTGCCTGGCCGGACTTTTTCAGCTGACCGTCATTTTCGGAACAGCTTTACTTTTGTACCGTTTCAATAAAAGCTCCTGGACGGGGAATGAAATCATGGATTCCTTCTTTAACATCCCTCCGTATCTATTGATCTATATGCTGATCTTCTTCCTCCTGGGCTTTCTTATCTATGCTTTCCTGTACGGAGCTGTCGGCTCGACGGTATCTAAGATGGAAGACATCAATACCTCGGTCATGCCGGTCACCATGGTCTTTCTGGTGGGATTTTTCGTCGTTATTTTCGCTATAACCAGCGGCGAGGTCGACACGCCATTAGTCAAAGTTTTTTCCTACCTTCCTTTTTCGTCTCCCATGGTCATGTTCGCCCGCATCTGCATGAGCACCGTGCCTATTTTTGAAATCGTCCTATCCGTTGCCATTCTGATCGCCTCGGTGATCCTGACCGGCATCCTGTCAGCCAAGATCTACCGTGCCGGAGTCCTAATGTATGGGAATAAACCAAGTCCCAGACAGATCCTAAAGGTGATACATAAGGCATAAAGGCAGAAATTTCGATTACCAGTGATCCCTTCGGAATATAGATCCGGAGGGATCGATTCGTTTGGAAAGAAAATAGGTGCGGCATGATTTATGCTATAATGATGGAAATCGTAGGTTGGTTAGGAGGGCAGTCATGCTTTCGGACGGTATCTATGAGCAGGTCATCAATTCCAAGATCCAGGCTCAGCTGGAAAAGTTGGATCCGGAACAGTTTAAAATACTGACGGATCCTATGCAGGCGGATGATTCCCGCCATTTGCTGACCATTTATCTGTCTCATGTTATCGAAAAGGGGCTTCATTATATCCGTGACAGCTATAAAAGTGAAGAAGACCAAGAAGCACTACTGGCTCAGATCCGCCTTTGTAATGATATCGTAGAGGAAATTGCTCTGCATGCTCAAGAAGCGGCTCCCCAGGGACAGCAGACCGGCTTCGAAGATGACCAGATCCTGGAGAAAGGGCAGATCCTTACCTCCATCTATCACAAAATAAATGATACGAAGGCATTAACCGATAAGGAAGCCGTCAGGCCCCAGACATCCATTGTCGAAAACGTTTTGTTTACCGGGTCCCATAATGAACCGAGCATGATGTCTGAACTGAAAAAGGAGATCCTGACAGCCGACCGCATCGATTTTCTGGTTTCCTTTATTAAGTGGAGCGCTATCCGTCCTTTACTACAGGAACTGAGACAATTCACGAGCCGTGATGACTTTGAAAAAGAACCGGACCAGGTCCGATTACGGATCATTACGACGACCTATACGAAAGCGACAGACTTTAAAGCTGTCGAAGAATTAGCCAAGCTGCCTCATACCCAGGTCAAAGTCAATTACGAAACCAGCCATGCCCGCCTGCATGCCAAGTCATACCTTTTTCACCGGGACACCAATTTTTCTACTGCCTACATAGGTTCCTCCAACCTGTCCAATCCGGCTTTGACCGGAGGACTGGAATGGAATGTCAAGGTGACCGAACAGGAATCCTTTGACATCGTTAAAAAATTTGAGGTCTCCTTCGAAAGTTACTGGAACGATCCGACCTTTGAATTTTTTGATCCCTCCGATGAAGATTGCCGAAGACACCTGAGGGAAGAGCTTGATAAGGGCATCGACGACCCTTTAAAGAATTTCCATCTGGAATCGGTGATCCGTCCTTATGCCTATCAGCAGGAGATCCTGGACAACCTGCAAGCAGAAAGACAGCTGCACGGGCGTTATAAAAACCTTATTGTAGCCGCTACCGGTGTCGGCAAGACCTTGATCGCTGCTTTTGATTACAAGCGTTTCAAAGACAGCCATAACAGAGCCAACCTTCTTTTTGTTGCCCATCGTAAAGAGATCCTGGAGCAAAGTATCCGTAAATTCAGAGAGGTCCTTAACGATTTTTCTTTCGGACAACTATATGTTGACGGTAAAAAACCGGACGATCTGCACCACCTTTTTATCAGTATACAATCATTTAACGCCGCTGACCTGACTGCGTTAACGTCGGATGATTTCTACGATTTTATTATTGTCGATGAATTCCACCATGCCGCGGCCAGATCGTATCAGAAGCTGCTGTCCTATTATCATCCTAAGATACTGCTTGGTCTGACGGCCACCCCGGACCGCATGGACGGTAAAGATATTCTCAGTTATTTTGACGGAAAAGTTGCAAGTACTATGCTGCTGGGGGAGGCAATCGACCGTAATCTTCTCAGTACCTTTCAATATTTCGGGGTGACAGATTCTGTCGATTATTCCAAAATCAAGTGGACAAGAGGTAAATATGACGTCCGTGAACTGGAAACTGCTTATCTGACCGCGGATAAACAGCGGGCCGGCCTGATCTTGAACAATGTTTTTACCTACACCGCCGATATTAACGAGGTCAAAGGCCTTGGCTTTTGTGTGAGTGTCCGTCATGCCGATTATATGGCTCAATATTTCAGTCAGCATGGAGTGCCGTCGCTGGCTTTGTCTGCGGAAAGCAGCAGTCAGGAACGGGAATCGGCAAAAGATAAACTGGTGAGGGGAGAGGTCAAATTCATTTTCACCGTCGATCTGTATAACGAAGGTGTGGACATCAAAGAAGTCAATACCATCCTCTTTCTCAGGCCTACCGAAAGCGCGACTGTCTTTATGCAGCAGCTGGGACGAGGCCTGCGCCTGTGTCCGGGAAAGGACTGCCTGACCGTCCTGGACTTTATCGGTCAAAGCAACCGTCATTACAATTACCGGAAGAAATTCAGCGCCCTGGCAGGACCCGGCCGGAAACCGCTTAAAGATCAGCTGAAAGACGGATTTTCCAATCTGCCGCGCGGCTGCTATATCCAGTTGGAAAAACAGGCAAAAGAGTACATCCTTGAGAACTTGAAGCAGCTGGGAAATCAGAAAAACCGTTTGATCGAACAGGTCCGGACTTTTGAGGAAGATACCGGTAAAAAACTGACTTTGCATAACTTCCTGACGGAATATGATCTGACTCTGTACGATTTTTATCAGAAGAAGGGCGACCGGTCCCTGTATCGGCTGAAAAACTGGGCCGAAGGCCGGACGGATTTTCAGGATGTGGATGATTCCGTCTATAGTCTGCTGACCGGTCTGTTCCATATCAATTCCGTTACGCTTCTTGATTATTGGATACGATATATTGAAGGGGATAAAGTTCCATCTGACGATCGGGAGCGGCTGATGCGCAACATGCTCTATTATACGTTTTATAAAAAGCATCCTCGGAAAATGGGCTTTAGCTCGATTGATGAGGGTATCGATTCGGTATTGAAAGAATCCTTCGTAAAAGAAGAAGTCCTGGAGATCCTGAGGTATAACAAAGACCATATCCACTTCGTTGCTCAAAAGAATGAATATCCCTATACCTGCCCGCTTCAGATCGGCTGCGATTACAATACCAATCAGATCATGGCGGCTTACGGGTTGTTCGATGAGACTCATTCCCCGGAGTTCCGCGAAGGGGTCAAATATTTTGAGGACAAAAAAACGGATATTTTTCTGATCAATCTGAATAAGTCCGAAAAAGACTTTTCTCCGTCGACCATGTACGAAGATTACGCGATCAGTCCTACCTTATTTCACTGGCAGAGCCAAAGCCAGGATCGTCCCGAAAGCAGTAAGATCCAGCGCTATATCCACCACAAAGTGACAGGAAATATAATTTCACTGTTTGTTCGGGAATTCAAGAAGATAGCTGCCAACTCGCAATATACGGCCCCCTTTACTTTTTTAGGCAATGCCGATTATATGAGCCACCAGGGCAGTCAGCCGGTCAGCTTCGTCTGGAAGCTGCATCAGCCTATGCCGGCCGATCTATTGCCGAAAGCCAATAAAACGATCGCTATGTAAATCTAAATGTGAAATAATGGATAAAGGATAAAGGAACATATTATGAAAACAGTAAATGTTGCAGCGGCTATACTGATCGATGACGACAGAGTCTTCGCAACGCAGCGGGGCTACGGCCCGATGAAAGACGGATGGGAATTCCCGGGAGGTAAAATCGAAGAAGGCGAAACTCCTGAGCAGGCTCTTGTGCGCGAGATCAAAGAAGAACTGGCTACGGTCATCGAGGTAGACCAGTATTTCGACACCGTCGAATGGGACTATCCGGACTTTCATTTGTCAATGAAATGCTTTCTCTGCCATGTCCGGGAGGGCAGTCTGGACCTTCTGGAGGCGGAAGATGCCAAGTGGCTTGATGCCGCCCACCTGTTTGACGTGGATTGGCTGTCGGCGGACCGGACCATCATCAGCAAGCTGCAAAGTTTCCTGTTCACAAAGTCAGCCAAAAGGGAGACCAATATCGAGTCGGTCGAAAAACTGACAGACAATCCCTATTTGAATCTTTATCACCTAGGCTTTCATGATCGCGCGGGCAGGCAGCGTCATTATTACTTTGTTTCCCGTAAAAATGAGGATCAGCTCAAGATCAAAACACATGATCTGAAGCCGGACGGTATCTGTATTTATGCTGTTACCAAAGAGGCGGAACCAAGGATCGCTCTGGTCCATGAGTACCGTTTCCCTATTGACGAATATATTTATTCGCTGCCCTGCGGATTGATCGATCCCGGGGAAACAGCAGATGAGGCAGCGGTCCGGGAGCTCAAGGAAGAGACGGGCTTTGCCTTTGAAGAATACAAGGGCGGGGCTTCCTATATGCGGCGGCCCTTCTTTCTGGCACCGGGATTTTCCGACGAACCCGGGCAGACGGTATTCGGAACGATAACCGATACAAAGGGCTTGAAAGAGAACGAAAGCAGTGAATGGATCGATGTCGTTTTAGCTGATAAGAAGGAAGTAAAAAGGATATTGGAAGAGGAAAAGACGTCGATGCGGTCCGCCTTTCTCTTGCATGCTTTTTTGAAAAGCGACCCAAGGGAGCCTTTTGCGTTTCTTGATTGATTTTCGAATATGGTCTTCTTGTATTCAAGAGCCGTTTAGGTTATTCTATACTTGTTTTGTAGGTTTTTAAAAGATAGGAGGATGATACGGAAGATGATCGATTTCAACTTAAAAAAGGGCTATATCTGTGATATGGATGGTGTCATTTATCAAGGCAACATCATCCTTCCCGGTGTACGTGAATTTATCGAATGGCTTCAAAAAACAAATAAAGGTTACTTGTTTCTGACCAATAACAGCGGTTCTACCCCGGTGGAACTGCATAATAAACTTGAGCGCATGGGATTGGATGTTCCGGCTGAGCATTTTTACACCAGTGCCCTGGCGACTGCTCGGTTTCTGAAACATCAGTCTCCCGGATGCACCGCATACGTGATCGGTGAAGCGGGGCTGCTGAATGCCTTGTATGATGTCGGCATTACCATGAATGATGTCAATCCCGACTACGTGATCGTAGGCGAAAGTAAATCCTATTCGCTGGAAACATTAACGACGGCTGTCAATCTTGTTATGAACGGGGCAAAGCTGATCGGGGCCAATTCCGACCTGTCCGGTCCTATAGAAAACGGCATTGCTCCTGCCTGCAGGGCTTTGACAGCTCCTATTGAGCTTGCGACCGGACGCAAAGCCTATTTCTGCGGGAAACCGAATCCGCTTATGATGAGGACAGGACTGGATATACTCGGATGCCATTCGGCGGACGCTGTTATGATCGGCGACCGTATGGATACTGATGTCATATCCGGTATGGAAAGCGGTATGTCTACCGTTCTGGTCTTGTCCGGGATCTCTACCAGGGATACTTTAAAAGAATATGCCTATCGTCCGACCTGTGTCCTGGACGGTGTAGGTGATATTGTAAAAATTGCTGAGGAGGAATCAAGATGAGTGAAACAATGGAAACATTACTGAACCGCCGTGCCTGCCGCAGTTTCAAGGCAGATCCGGTACCTAAAGAACTGATCGAAAAGGTCATAGAAGCAGGTCTGTATGCTCCCACCGGAATGGGACTGCAGTCTCCTATTATTGTAGCCATTACCGACAAAGAGACCAGGAACAAACTTAGCAGAGCCAACTGCGAGTCGGTAGGATGGGAAACGGACAGTGATCCTTTCTACGGGGCTCCGGTCGTTCTGGTCGTTCTGGCTGATAAAAAGGTAGGAACTCATGTATACGACGGAAGCCTGGCAATGGGTAATATGCTTAATGCCGCTTATGATCTGGGACTGGGTTCCTGCTGGATCCATCGGGCAAAGGAAGAATTCCAAATGCCCGAATGGAAAGAATTTCTGAAAAAGATCGGGGTCAGCGGAGATTATGAAGGTATCGGCAACTTGATCCTCGGTTATAAGAAAGAACCTGAAAAAGCAGCTGCTCCCCGTAAGGCCGGCCGTGTTTTCTGGGTAGAATAAATAATCAGATAGTAAAGGAAGAATGGCATGAAGCTGACCATGCTTGGTACCGGCAATGCTCTGGTAACCGAATGTTATAATACCTGTTTCGTACTGGAACAGAATGGAAAATATCTGCTGGTAGATGCCGGAGGAGGCAACCAGGTCCTTTACCAGTTAAAAGCCGCCGGCTATAACTGGATGGACATGAAAGATATTTTTGTGACCCACAAACATCTGGACCATATCATGGGTGTTTTCTGGATGATGCGCATGATCCTTCAATATTCCAACGAAGGGACATATCCGGGGGAGGCAACGATCTACGGCCATGACCAAGTTATCGACCTGCTGACTGAGATCTCCGCTAAGCTGTTGAAAAAGAAGGAAATCGCTTTGATCGGTAAAAAGCTGCATCTGGTTACCCTGCGCGACGGACAGGAATTCGAAGTTCTGGGAGAGAAAGCCAGGGCCTTTGATATCCAGTCAACGAAGGCCAAGCAGTTCGGCTTCAGCCTGACATGGCCTTGTGACGGTGATTGTAAAAAGAAACTTACCTGCTGCGGAGACGAGCCATATAAGGACTGTGAGAAGCTTTACGCTCAAGGCAGCGATTGGCTGCTGCACGAGGCTTTCTGTCTTTACGATGACAGGGACCGTTTTCATCCCTATGAAAAACATCACTCAACGGTCAAAGACGCCGCCGAACTGGCGGAAGAGCTGGGCGTAAAAAACCTGATCTTATATCATACGGAGGATTCGGACCTGGCTCATCGTAAAGAACGCTACCTTGCCGAAGCCGGCCGGTATTACCACGGTCATGCCTATGTCCCGGATGATTTGGAGTCGATCGAACTTTGAGGATAAGGAGCCATTTTGATTCAAGATATAGCGCCGCACAGGCTGAATAATCAGTATGACGTAAAGATCCAGGCAAAGCCGGAGGATCCCGTTTACTGTTTCCGCAAGGACGAGCTGCTGGTAAAAGAGGCAGATGGCGGAAATATAAGCCTTCCCAAGGTCAACGATTTTCCGCCGGGCTCGTCCTTCCGGTATGTCTTCGCTGTAGACGGCCGTCCTTACTTTCTTTACAAAAAGCCGGCTGAGTCTTTGGGTTCTTTGATCGACAAGGCTTTGTCGGAAGAAGATATCTACTACGAGACCGGTTCCGATTCCAAAGAAGAGGTGGCCGGCAGGGAAGACCTTTCTTATGTCCGCCTGCAGACGCTTCGTGAAAATCTTCCGGTCAGGGTAGAAAAGTGGCAGTATTTTGCGGCCATTACCGCTTTTCATCTTTTTGAATGGTATGAAGGCAGCCGTTTCTGCGGACGCTGCGG
The DNA here is from genome assembly GCA_900315265.1 of uncultured Eubacteriales bacterium. Taxonomy (GTDB): domain Bacteria; phylum Bacillota; class Clostridia; order Lachnospirales; family Bianqueaceae; genus RUG760. The sequence continues at coordinate 102,897 of OMYN01000005.1, read as the reverse complement.
CCATAAGACGATTCATTCAGAGACCGAGCGCTGCATGATCTGTCCTCAGTGTGGAAACCATATCTATCCAAAGATCGTACCGGCGGTCATCGTAGGAGTTACAAATAATGATAAATTACTGGTGACCCGCTATGCCCGAAGGCCCATCGGTTACGATGCCTTGGTAGCCGGTTTTACCGAGATCGGGGAAACGGTCGAAGAAACGGTTGCCCGGGAGGTAAAAGAAGAGACTGGGCTCAATGTGAAAAACATCCGCTATTATAAGTCCCAGCCCTGGGGTATGGTGTCGGATGTGCTGATGGGTTTCTACTGCGATGTCGATGGAGACGACACAGTGCATCTGGACGGCGAGCTTGGGCAGGCTTTGTGGCTGACAGCCGACCGGATCAAGGGTCAGCCGGACGACATGTCGCTCACCAATGAAATGATGATGTATTTTAAAAAACAACATTTAAAAGGAGCGACCGTTTGATATGACAAAGATCGATTCGCCTTTGCGGGTCCGCGGTAAAACTTTTAAGAACCGCATTTATATGCCGCCCATGGCGACCGGTAAAACACCGGATGGTTTTGTTACCGATGCTTTGGTCGACTATTACTTTGAAAGAGCCCAAAGCGGCATTGCCGCCGTCATTCAGGAGCACAGCTATATCTGCCCTCAGGGACGTGCTCATGCCGGTCAGATCTCGATCAGCCGTGATGAGGACGTCCAGGGCCTTGCCCGTATCGCAGACGCTGTTCACCAAGGAGGAGCTCTTGCCTTTATCCAGATCAGCCATGCAGGTCGTACTGCCGGACAGGAAGACGCAAACGCTGTAAACCTGGGACCGGTCGACCAAGTTTGGAAGAATAAAAAGGTATGCGCCATGACCTTGGACGATATCGGCCAGGTAAAAGAAGCCTTCGTCAAAGCAGCCCTCAGGGCTCAAAAAGCCGGTTACGACGGAGTCGAGGTGCATGCGGCCCACGGGTATCTTTTGAATCAGTTTTATTCTCCGTTAGCCAATCATCGGACCGACTCGTACGGAGGTCCTCTTGAAAACCGGATCCGTTTTACAAAAGAGGTAGTCGAGAGCATCCGGACAGCTGCAGATGATGCTTTTATCGTCGGAGTCCGTCTGGGAGCCTGTGATTATACCCAAGGAGGTTCTACCGTTGAAGACGGGGCAGCCGCTTCGGCCATCCTGGAAAAGGCTGGAGCTGATTTTATTGATGTTACCGGCGGTCTTAATGGATATCTCTATAAAGAATTGCTGGGTCATGAAGGATATTTCGACAAAGCTTCTAAGGCTATAAAGGAAGGGGTTTCCATCCCGGTCCTTATGGCCGGGGGTATCCGGACCCGTCAGGGGGCAGAGGAGCTGCTCTCTTCCGGTTCCCTTGACATGGCCGGAATAGGCCGTCCGCTTTTCAAGGATCCTGTTTATGCCCGGGAGCTGCTGATGCCGTGACCCTGTCAGTATGATATGTTTGCTGCCCGGCTTTTCGTTCATTATTTTTATCTCATAGAAAGTGTGTAACTTATGCCGTCTTTAAGTACTCGTGTCGGTACTTTTACCGATTCTGTCATTCGCCGTATGACCCGGATCAGCAACAAATATAACGCGATCAACCTGTCCCAGGGCTTCCCGGATTTCGATCCCCCTCAGGAAATGAAAGATGCCTTGGCAAAGGCAGCTCAGCAGGGGCCTCATCAGTATTCCATCACCTTCGGAGCGAAAAATCTGAGGGACGCGATCGCTGCGAAAGCTTCAAAGACGTTTCAGCATCCGGTTGATCCGGATACCCAGATCGTCGTTACCTGCGGCAGTACAGAGGCCATGATGTGCACCATGATGACCATCTGCAATCCCGGCGATAAGGTCATGGTATTTTCACCTTTCTATGAAAATTACGGAGCCGATGCCATTCTGGCAGGGGCTGAGCCTATTTATATCCCTCTGGTCCCTCCCACCTATGACTTTGACCTTGACTTGGTCCGCAAAGGTTTTCAGGATGGAGCCAAAGCGATCATTGTTTGCAATCCGTCCAACCCCTGCGGCAAAGTCTTTACCAAAGAGGAGCTGGTTTCCATCGGCAAATTGGCTTTGGAATATGATGCCTATGTAGAAACCGATGAAGTTTACGAACACATTATCTATGAGCCGGCCAAGCATGTTGCTGTGGCGTCTCTTGAAACGACAGCCGGTCTTGACGGCATGTTCGATCATACCATTACCTGCAATTCTTTATCAAAAACCTATTCCTGCACCGGCTGGCGTCTTGGCTATATCATCGGCCCCGCTAAGGTGATCGAGGCAGCCCGTAAAGTGCACGATTTCCTGACGGTCGGCGCCGCAGCACCTCTGCAGGAGGCAGCCGTTGCCGGACTGAATCTGCCGGACAGCTATTATAAAGACCTGCAGGCCTTGTATACCCGCAAGAAAAAAGTCCTGCTGGACGGCCTGGACCGGGCCGGCCTTACCCATAACGACCCGCAGGGAACTTATTTCGTCATGGTCGATATCTCGGAATTTCTGAAGAAACCGCAATTTCAGGGCATGACCGATCAGGAGTTCTGCACCTGGATGATCCAGTATATCGGTGTGGCCGCGGTCCCCGGATCCAGCTTCTTCAACGAAGACGTCAACAACCTGATCCGCCTGCACTTTGCCAAAGGGGAGGACATCCTCGAACAGGCTTCCGAGCGGCTTTTAAAGCTAAATGAATACCGCTGAAATGGTCCAGTTAACTCCGATCGGGCATATCCAAAACGATTTTAAAGAAAAGTTTGGTATTCCCCGTCAAAGCCTGCTGACCCGGGACCTGATCAGCAGGATCGTGATGGAGCCGGACTTTCGCAGCCCCGATGCCTTTCGTGGTATCGAGTCTTTCGATTACCTGTGGCTCTTGTGGATCTTTTCCGAGAACATCCGGTCCGGATTCCATGCTACCGTGCGTCCGCCGAAGTTGAACGGCAATACCCGTATGGGCGTCTTTGCTACCAGGTCGCCGTTCCGGCCCAATCCCATCGGCCTTTCCTGCGTAAAACTGGTCCGTCTGGATCAGGATAATGATTGCGGTCCGGTCCTGTACGTTGCCGGCGCCGACCTGATGGATGGGACACCCATCGTAGACATCAAGCCATATCTGCCTTATACGGACTCCCACGAAGAGGCCAAGGCAGGCTTTACGGACAATCATTATCCTTCTTTGCTGAACATTGTCGAAGACTGCGCTTTGCCGGAAGGCATGACGGAGCTTCAGAAAAAAGCCTTATACGAAGCCCTTGCCCAAGACCCCCGTCCCGGTTACCAGCACGATCCGGAACGGATATACGGTTTTGCGTACGGTCAATGGAACGTGCGTTTCAAAGTAGGCGCGGACGGACTTCATATCGTGGAGGTGGAAGGGTGATCTGTGATAATAAGGACCTGTGCGGCGGCTGTCAGTATATGGGCGTGCCGTATCCCAAACAGTTGGCGGACAAGAAAAGATATATCGAATCCTTTTTCCCAGGCCTGCCGGTCAAGTCCGTGGTGGGTATGGACGACCCTTATCATTACCGCTGTAAAGTTCAGGCAGCGGTACGGCAGGGTGCCGGAGGGCGGCTTTTGTACGGAAATTATGCGGAAAAAAGCCATAGGCTGATCCCGACACCGGACTGCCTCATCAATGATGCTCAGATCAATCATTTGACAGCGGATGTGATCCGACTGGCAGAGCGCTTTAAGATCCCGGCCTTCAATGAAAAAACCGGAGAGGGGATCCTGCGCCATGTACTGGTTAGAAAAGGATACGCGACAGGGCAGCTGATGCTGGTCCTGGTTACCGGGGAAGGAATGTTCCCGGGCCGCAATAACTTTCAAAAGGAACTGCGTAAACAGCACCCGGAGATAACGACGATCGTCCAGAATTTTAACGGCAAATTCGGCAGTATGGTACTGGGGCCCCGTTCCAATACCTTATACGGCCGGGGCTTTATCGAAGACAGGATCGGCGGAAAGACCTTTTCTATTTCTGCTGAATCTTTTTATCAGGTAAATCCTCCTCAGGCAGAAAAGCTGTACCGGTACGCGATCCAAAAAGCTGTCGGAACTAAAGGAAAGAATAAGACTCTTCTGGATGCTTACTGCGGAACAGGGACGATCGGGATCTTGGCTTCCTCTTATTTTAATCATGTGCTGGGAGTCGAATTGAACAGCCATGCTGTCAGTGATGCCCGCTATAATGCCAAACGAAACAAGGCCGAAAACTGTACCTTTGTCTGCAGCGATGCCGGCCGCTATCTGATGGATCTTCCGGCTGAACAGGTCCCGGACGTGGTCATCACCGATCCGCCCCGGTCCGGATGCAGCAGTGAGTTTCTTCAGGCATTGGTCCATTCCTCCCCTCGTACGATCGTCTACATTTCCTGCGGGCCGGATACACAGGCAAGGGACTGCACGGTACTGACGGAAGCCGGATATCAGATACAAACGATACAGCCTTTTGATCTTTTTCCCTTTACCCGGCATGTTGAATGCGTTGCATTGCTTGTCCGGCAGTATGAAACTGCGAAGACGTTCGTGAATGTGAGCCTGGACATGGATGAGTACAGGAAGATAAAAGACGGATTTCCTATTACATGACCACAACGATTTTTCCGTTCACCCCTTTTTCCTGGGCCTTTACCGCCTGCCTGATGTCATTAAACCGGAATGAGGCTCCGATGAAGGGGACAATGCAATGTTCATCAATAAAAGAAAAAATTTGATCCATCACTTCCTGTGTCGGATAGTTTGAAAAGAATCCGGTAAGATAACAGCCGTTGGGGATCTCCTTGATCGGATCAAACTGATTCAGAAAATATTCTCCGCCTAATACTCCCGTATTGCAAACGATGCCGCCATGGTACAGATGAGAGAGCGAGTCCCTGATGGTTTTCGGCCCGATCAGCTCCAGTATCCTGTTTGCATAAAATCCTTTGGGAAGCCTGCCGTCTGGATCCAGGATTGCTTGGCACCCAAGGTCGGTAATCAGATGCAGCTTTTCCCTCTTGTGTGTTGTGCCATAAACCTCGCAGCCGAGGGCTTTTCCTATTTGCATAGATGCATAGCCAAGCGCAGATGTTGCCCCTCTGACAAGGAGAATATCCGACGGTTTCAGGTTCAGGCATTCAAATAAGGAACCCCACGCTGTGAAAAATGTCTCGGGGACTGCCGCAAGATGCTCTATATCCAGTCCTGAATTTATATGAAAAAGCCTGTTTACCGGCAGGACAGCGTATTCTTCGTAGGAGCCGTTGAAGCTTCTCCCAAGTCCGCCCATGAGACAGCACACGAGATCGCCCTTTGAAAATCCTTCCTCCAGCGATTCTTCTATAAGGCCGATACATTCGATACCAGGCACGATCGGCTTTTGGATGTATGGCGCGCGTATCTCATCGACACGAAGAATAAGCTCCGAGTGATTCATGCCGAATCCGAGAATTTTAACAAGCACCCAGCCTCTGGAGGCTTTTGGAATTTCCAGCTCTTCAAGGGCAATATCGTCACTGTTCGTAATATCTCTCAGTACTACTGCCTTCATTCATCTACCTCCATCCAGCACTGCGGATCAGCGTCGTACATGTTATGTGTGTATCCCCAGGTAACGGACGGACAGCCGCGGCACCAGGCTTTCAGAATGCATTTCCTGCATTTTACGAACTTATCGTACTGCCTGTATTCATCGAATTTTGCTGATGTCCATAAATCATACAGACTTGTATTCAGGGCAGAACCGATCGGAGATTCCATTCTCCGGCAGGCATAGACAGTTCCTGTCGGCAGAATCGTCAGGTGATTTCTGCCGCAGTTGCAGCCATCCGCAACAGAACCTTTCGGCAGGCTGTCATCCGGGCGGAAAAGCCCCTTTTCGTAAAGATATAAAGTCCAGAGGTGATCCTTCAGCTGGTATGTTGTGCCGGAATGCTTATGCGCCTGGTAATGCTTCCAGCATTCAGCCAGAAAGGCTTTATATTCCTGCGGTGTCATATGAATTTCCGGATCATATGCTTTCTCTATGCTTGTAGGGCAGTAACGGCCAACCGCATATACATCAACTCCAAGCTCATCAACCAGATCGATCAGCGCTGGGATTTCCTTGCAGTTTTTTCGAGATACGGTTGTCATGACTGCTGACCACATGCCGGATTCTTTGATGATTTGAATCGCTTTCAATGTCGTCTGAAAGCTGCCTGGCTTGCGGAACGCATCGTAGGTTTTCTCCAGACCATCCAGGGAGACCTGATACTTGACGCATCCCAGCTTTCGCATTCTCTTACAATTCTCTAAAGTCAGATGAAATGGATTGCCCATGATGCAGAATCGATTTTCCTTCTCATGGAAATAGTCGAGAAGCTTCCAGAAATCCGGATGCAGAATCGGATCTCCCCCGGTCAGGTAAATATAAGGGCTCCTGCCTATCCGGTCGCAAAAGGCTATGATCTCATCTGTTACATGGACCATGTCCGGGTAGGACATGGTGACCAGATCAGGATGTCCCTCTGAAAAAATATAGCAATGCCTGCACCGCTGGTCGCAGCAGTCGGTGATATGCCATTGGATCGCGAAAGAACTTTTCATATATGCAGCACCATTTCAAATAGAGATGAAAATAGACGCCAGCTCATCGCTGAGCCGACGCCTTGCTCTTCAGTTTGCGTCCGGATCCTTTGTTCCGCAGGCCGGTGCCGGAGCGGGATCCTTTGTTCCGCAGGCCGGTGCCGGATCTGCTGTTCCGCAGGCAGAACTTACATTCATTTCTTCAATCATGGCGTTTCCTCCTTTCCTGTTTTCTACATAAATTGTAGGGAACGGGTATGAAGAAAGCATCAGTCAAATATAGACGAAAAGTCGGAATTTGAGTATCATTCAGGAAAGGAGTGCCTATTATATGAGTCAGTATACTACTGGGATCTGATGGTAAAAGATGAAAGGATCACTGTCAAAAAAATCTGCGAGAAAGCAGGCATTCACAAGTCAACCTTCTACTATTACTATGAATGGGCAGATGATGTGCTTGCCGAGATAAAAGACCGGATGATGAAGCTGCTGGTTTCTACGATCGAGAGCGAAAACCGTAAAAACTGTGACTATAAACAGGTAATGGTGGAACTTAGAAAGATGTTTCATGATAACAGAAAGTATCTCGTCCCGCTCGTGCTGGAGCAGCGCGGCGGCGAATTCGCGGTAAAATACCGGGAATATATCAAGGAACACTTTGCTGAAGATATTGGGCTGGACTATAAAACCGGAAACATTGTAAAGAACGATGTGGCAAACTGCGTCCTGGCCGGACTGGTGGAGACAATGCTTTACGAGCTGTCCAGCGAAATCATCCCGGATGAATTCACCTATAAAATCGGCGATGGAATCATCAGCAAGGGAGTAGCGAGGACACTGAATGAGGATTTGAATATCCGGTTTGGCAGATAAGGAGACTATCCGGATTGCCGGTATTGAGAAGATAGGCGAACGTGACCAGAATGTTCATGAAAGGGCAGTTCTTTGAAATATGAACTTTGAAAGTGGACTTTACGTGAACTTTATAGTAAACTTTATCCATGAGGTGTAACGCAGATGAATTTTGGTATTGAAGATGAAAGTCAGGAATTTAAGGAAAGTCTTGCCCAGCTGGACAAGGGCCTGAAGTCTCTGACGGCAATGCTGAACAGACATGGGGAAGGTACATTATATCTTGGAGTAGATGACAGCGGCAATTTATGCGGACTGACTCCAGGCAAAGATACGCTGATGGAGATACGCAATAAGATGCGGGATAAGATTGCACCCAGAGTATATCCTGATATTCAGCTGCTTTCAGATGCCGGGAAAAACTATATACGGGTGACGGTACGGGGATCAGACATTCCATATTCATTTGATGGGCGATATTACATTCGCAATGTTTCCGCGGATGAACAGGCGGATAATACTGTATTGAGAAAGATGCTCGCTTCTTCCGATGCTGATCTTCTGAAACAGAAGGAATCTCCAGATCAGCAGCTCACATTCCATGCTTTTTTCGCCCTGCTGGCAGCCAGAGGCATTCACCCTGCCATGTCTGAAGAATTTCTGGGTAACTACGGGCTGCTCAATCAGAACGGCAGAATGAATATGAATGCCTATCTCATGGCGGACCGCAACGAAGTCCGTGTCAACGTAGTGACATTTGAGGGAACGGACAAGTCAGTCATGTCTCACCGGACAGAGTATGGAGGACAATGTCTTCTGAGCGCCATGGACGAGGTCCTTCATTACTTTCAGAGCAGCAATGTTACAAGAGTCAATGTGACCGGAACAAAACGTCAGGAAGAGTCTCTGTATGATTTTCCGAGTTTCCGTGAAGCATGGGTGAATGCCTGTCTGCATAATGACTGGAATAATGCGCTGTCTCCTGCGGTGTATGTATACGACGACAGGATCGAGATCGTATCTTATGGAGGACTGCCCTATGCCCTTTCGCTTGACGGGTTCTATCGTGGGACAAGTATTCCGGTCAATAAGAGTCTCATGACCATATTCATCGCTGCAGGCGAAGCAGAACAGAGCGGACATGGCGTGCCGACCATCGTAGACCGCTATGGAAAAGAGGCTTTCCGTTTTGCCGATGGAATGCTGACTGTTACGCTCTCTTTTTCTTTCGAACCGCAGCAGGTGACTGCCAGAAAAGAGACGCTTCGCAGAAAAGATGGTCTGAGCCAGAATGAAAAAGCAGTCTATGAAATTCTTAGAGGCGATGGACATCTGACCTTGAAAGAAGTAGCCGCAAAAAGTGGGCTGAGCCTCAGCGGTGTCAAGAATATCTGCAAGTCTCTGCAGGAAATGAATCTCCTGATCCGCGTCGGCTCCAGGAGGGATGGATACTGGGAGGCAAAGTAGACTTTGAAAGTAAACTTTGCCTGAACCTTGAATATACTTTTCTCGTAATATGCTCCTGGACAGTGTTTTTCTTACGGTCCGGGCAGATCTGGTGGGTTAAGGAAGAGACTGTCGAAACGGTAGTCTTAATAGAGAAAACATACAAATAAAATCTTGAATCAAAAAAGAGGAAAACATTATGGGCAAACTGACTATTGAAGGAAAAGCAAGCAGGAAAATCGAGGCAGATACGGAGGAGATCACACTTAGTTTTCAGTATCATGCCGAAAATTCTGCGGAAGCGTCAAAAAAAGTTATCAGCGAATGTGAGTTGCTTCTTAAGGAACTGACGCACTGGGGGATTTCGCCTGAGCAGATCCACATTTCCGACGATGATATCGATCAAAGATATGACGATAGGATGCTTTACGTGACAGCTGCCAGAGAAATTACAATCGAACTTCCCTATAATATGGAATTTAACAACAGCCTCATGGAACTGATCCAGAAAAAGCAGATGAATATCGATTACGATATCAGTTATTCCCTCTCTAATTATAAAGAAATCCATAAAGAACTGATTCAGGAGGCTCTTGCAGATTCAAAAGAAAAAGCTGAATTGATTGCTGCAGCGATGGGGCAACGAATTACTGGTATTGATTCCTTGAAAAATTCCGATCAATATGATGTATCGGACTGGACAAGCCGTGAACAAGGAAGTACTTTTGGTGTTCTTGCAGACCGTGCACCCATGTTGTCAGATAAGTTAAAAGCTCCATTAAACGATGAAACCGAAACGGTAGAAGTAGTATGGATTATGTCTGTATAATATTACGTATTTATATCGTATACTACGATCTTCAGCATGAGGTGATTTATAAATGATCATCGATTCATTTGACACTGAAAGTGAGGCAATCATTAGCCCCAGTTCATTTAACGGGGAGAAAAAGCAGTTCTGCCATATTGCGATCGCGACTTTTTCCAGAGAGATATATGCAAGGGTATTAGAGCTTATTCCAAAAGAGCAGATCGGCGAACTGAAAGCCGCCAATTTGATTAAGCCGATCTGGCTTCTGGATGTGCACGGTTTAAAGATCGCCTTCTATTTGTCCGGGGTCGGTTCTGCACTTGCTGCTACCGATATTATCGAAGTGCGTTATATAACCGGGGCTGAAACATTTATTGTTTTCGGCTCAGCAGGATCGCTGGATAAAGAGAAAACATCCGGTTGTTATGTCATCCCGACAGAAAGTTATCGGGATGAGGGAATGTCTTATCATTACGCAGCACCTTCCGATTACATTACTATAAAAAATGCGGACGCACTCGAAACGATGTTTCAGCAACTGGATATTCCTTACACGAAAGGACGTGTCTGGACAACAGATGCTATCTATCGGGAAACAAGGAACCAGATGCAAAAAAGAAAGGCAGAAGGCTGTATCGCGGTAGAAATGGAGCTTGCAGGGATGCAGGCCGTTTGTGATTTTCATGGCATCGAGCTCTATGATTTTCTGGTAACCGGAGATGTGCTCGATCAGCCTGTCTATTCATCCGAAGGACTGCATGAAGCCAACCATGATCTTGACAAGTTTTACATAGCTCTTAAACTTGTGGAAATGATAGACAAAAGGTAAGATAAGGTAAAGAAAGAAGGCCATGGCTATGCTGTATCACGCTTCACCGGTCAAGGGCATCGTCAGCTTAGAGCCGAGGATCTCAAATCACGGGATCCCGCTGATCTACTTTAGCCGGAAACGGGAGAATGTCCTGGTATATCTTTGTAATGCCGTGGAAAAGTACTGCAAAGAAACCGGTTTTGCATGGCATGATAAGTGGTCCAAGTGGGGCCCTTACGGATTCAATAAAGACGGGATCCTGCGTCTGGAAGAGTATTATCCTAATGCGATCAAGGAAACCTACATGGGTGTTTCCGGATACATCTACAAGGTCGAGGACACCGCAGATGCCAAAGAACTAAGGGAGATACCCTTTGCTGTAACTATGGATCATTCGATCGATGTTGTCGGATATGAGTTTGTACCGGACGCTTATGAAGCGATTCTTGAAGCAGAAGCTGCCGGAAAGCTAGTCATCAGGCAATATGCCGATATGACAGAAGCTGAACGTTCATGGAACGAACGGACGATCCCGGAAGAATTCAAGACCGGGCAGGCCGATTACAGGCATTTTTTGAAAGGAAAATTCCCGGAAATCCTCCGTGACCAAAAAGAAAGGAGTTTATAGACAGTATGGAATCAAACAAAGAGCCATCTGTCAGAGGCAAATTAGAGCAGCTTTTCAGTGCAGCACCTGTGTATAACTACCGTGGTTTTCATCTGGATACGGCACGCCATTTTATTGACATAGAGGAGCTCAAGAAAAACATACGCTGCGCGGCAGCCTTCCACTTCAATTATTTTCATTTTCATTTTTCGGACGATCAAGGATACCGGATCGAGTCAAAAGTCCTTCCCGAACTGACCCGGATCAGCAGTAAAAGAGCCGGAGATACCTTCGGCGGCTGTCACTCTGAAGTAGAGGAGCAGCATTACTATACACAGGAAGAGATCAAAGATCTGGTACGTTTTGCCGGAGAATACGGAATTGAGATAGTCCCGGAGATCGATGTTCCCGGTCATGTAACAGACATCCTGGCTGCTTATCCGGAGCTTTCCTGCAGCGGCAGGAAGGTTGAGGTCGCTACCAGCGAAGGTATCTATTCGGATATCCTGTGTGCCGGAAACGAACAGGTCTATACGTTCCTTAAAACGCTTCTGGATGAACTGTGCGAGCTTTTCCCCGGGAAATATTTTCATATCGGCGGAGACGAGACCCCGAAAACAGCTTGGAAGACCTGCCCCAAATGTCAGGCCAAAATGAAAGCGGAAGGCCTTACCGATGAACACCAGCTGCAGGGCTATATGCAGAACCGGATCGCCTCCTATCTTAAGTCCAAGGGAAAAACGGTCATCGCATGGAATGAAGCAGCTCTGGGTGGCAACCTGGATAAGGATATCGTCCTTCAACTGTGGAATGATGATCCTAAAGATCCGGCTATGGCTGCCTTTAATATGAAGGACCAGAACGGCAACCTTACCAGTCCCAATCAGGGGATCGGTGCTAAGCACATCAAGCGTGGAGGGAATGTCATCACATCCAACATGCTGCATTCCTACTGTGATTATCCACATGCTTTTATCAATGCTCGTAATATCTATGAGGCAGATATGATCCCTCAGAAATGTGAAGACATTGCCGACGCCCGGGAGCATGTATTAGGAGGAGAAGCCCTTTGCTGGACAGAGCATATCCGGAACGCCGAGCAGCTGGAATATCAGATCTGGCCCCGGTATGCCTTTAAAGGCATCAACCTCTACTGTGGAAAACCGGAAGAAAGTTTTGAGGATTTTTTGAAGGAATACAAGGATCCCATTCGTTCCGTCATCGAATCCTTTGGAATCAAACCGGCCCCCTGGGAAGAAGTCGTGCCGGATCAGCAGACCGCCCGTAAACAGATGATGGAGTTTATGATGCGGATAGGTGGTGCCGGGGCCGCTGAAAAATTCAAGAAAGCCCAGCAGGAGATATAATTTGCCGACCTTTGCCCCTACTATTTTTACTATAGAAGACCGGCAATTTATTCTGGAAATTTATATAAAATCACCTTTGAAATCATTGGCAGAAAAATGATATAACTATTTAGACGGAAGGTTATATTCCGCATAAAAAATATTGCAGTCACAAACAGTGTGTTGCCAGAAGATGGCGTAAGTCCAGCTTTTGGAAGCACACTGTTTTTTTGTGTGTAATTTCGGGAGGTAACAGATTATGGAAGCAAAAACCAATAATTTTCTGGAAACAAAGCCGGTCGGCTATTTGATGAGAAAGTACTCGATCCCCTGTATCATCTCACTTCTGGTAGCAGCTCTTTATAATATTGTCGATCAGCTTTTTATTGCTAACGCAGATTATCTTGGTTCCTATGGAAATGCCGCTAATACGGTCGTTTTCCCTCTGACTGTCGTAGCCCTTGCGATCGCAGTCTGCATCGGAGACGGTGCCTGTGCCTTCGTTTCTATTGCCCTTGGAGCCGGTAGAAAGGAGGATGCTCACAAAGCCGTGGGCAACGCAATCGTTTTAGTGCTGATCAGCGGAGTCGTACTGATGACTTTGTATCTGCTGTTCATGGATCCGATCCTGGCAGCTTTCGGCGGCAGAGTCAATGAAGATACTTTCCACTATGCCAAGGAGTATTTTTTCTGGATCTCGATCGGTGTCCCGGCCTATATGTTCGGTCAGGCAATGAATCCTATCATTCGGTCGGACGGCAGTCCCCGATTCGCCATGGCTTGCACGGTCGTCGGTGCCATCGCTAATTGCATCCTGGATCCTCTTTTCATCTTCGGATTTAAGTGGGGGATGATGGGCGCTGCCGTAGCCACGATCCTGGGTCAGTTTTTGACGGCAGGCCTTTCCATCTGGTATCTATTCCACATGAAAGCTGTAAAACTGGGAAAGACCAGTTTCCGCCTGTCAGGCTCTATCGACAAAAGATTCCTGATGCTTGGTATCACCAGCTTTTTGTCCCAGATATCCCTGGTCGCCGCCATGGCTGCCATCAATAACATGCTTCGGAAATACGGTGCGGCAGATCCGGTCTTCGGCCAGGCGGAGTATTCACAGATTCCCATGGCTGTCGTCGGCATCGTCATGAAATTCTTCCAGATCATCATTTCCATCGCTGTCGGTTTGGCTGCAGGTTGTATCCCCGTTGTCGGTTATAATACAGGAGCAGGAAGAAATGACAGAGTTAAAGAGCTTTTCACTAAACTTCTGATTTCGGAAGCAGTCGTTGGTGCCGCCGCTACCGTGCTCGCAGTAGGTTTCCCCAAACAGATCATTGCCCTGTTCGGTGCGGCTCATGAGAGTTCCTATTATACAGACTTTGCCGTCAAGTCCTTCCGGATCTACCTTTGCATGATGACGCTTGCTACGGTCAACAAAGGATGTTTCATCTATCTGCAGGCAATGGGCAAAGCCGTCCCTTCCATGGTGATTTCCATGGTAAGGGAGATCGTTTTCGGAGTTGGATTTGCCCTTATCCTGCCTATTTTCTTCGGCCTGGACGGAGTCCTGTATTCGATGCCGGTATCCGATATCCTGACATTCATCATCGCAGCGGTCATTTGTGTAAGGATTTATAAAGAACTGTCGCCCAAGCCTCAAAATGTCCAGGCATACTGATAGGGAAGGGTATGGGCCTATTGTAGAAAAAAATTTTAGAAGATTTGTTGACAACAGAAAAAGACGATGCTATTATCAGATCATCAAATTCAACAGCCAGTAAACCGACGATAAAGAGTAAGTAGTCTGTATCGGAAATTACAGAGAGCCGCCGACGATGGAAACGCGGTATGGAAGTTACAGATGAATGGTCTTTTGAGGGTGCTAAGGAAATCCGTTGATAACGGAAAGTATGGAGCAACGAAGCCGCGATCGTACAGGAGCGGCATGTATCACCCGGGAAACCGGAGTACATGGAAGAAGCGGACTGCGGCAGCAGTCAAAGCGGGTGGTACCGCGGATCTATAAAAAGATTCGTCCCGGACAGATATTATATCTGTCCGGGATTTTTGTTATGCAGGCTTTGTCAGGCGAGGCTGAGAAAGGAGTTATCATTATTGCAAGGCTATAGTATTTTTCTTCCCAGTTATACGATCGGGCATCACATCTACAGTGAGGTTTCCCGGATCACATCCCAGAGCGGTACCCAAACCGTCATTATCGGCGGTCATAAGGCACTGGCTGCCGCTTACGGCCAGTTGTCTGAGGCTCTGGCCGGCAGTCCCATTTCGGTTTTGGACACTCTTTACTATGGAGGGGAATGTACCTTCGAAAATGTCGAAAAGCTGGCTGAGCAAAAAGCCGTTCAGGAAGCGGATATGATCTTTGCAGTCGGAGGCGGTAAGGCTACTGATACCTGCAAGGCTTTGGGGGAACAGATCGGAAAACCGGTTTATGCTTTTCCTACCATTGCTTCCAACTGTGCCGGATGCACAGCGGTCGCGATCATGTACCACGAGGACGGCAGCTTCTTCCGTCCCAATTTTCTGACCAAGCCTCCCGTTCATACCTTTATCGATCTTGACATCATCGCCAAGGCTCCTGCCCGTTACCTTTGGGCAGGTATGGGAGACACCTACGCCAAGTATTTCGAAGCGGAAATGTCCAGCCGGGGCGAGGACCTCAGCCATTACGTCGGTCTGGGAGTTACCATCAGTCAGATGTGCCTGAAACCGATCCTTGCTCACGGCGTCCAGGCCCTGAAAGATAACAAAGCGGGTATCGCTTCCAAAGACCTGGAGGAAGTTGTTCTGGCCGTCATCGTTACGACCGCCCTTACTTCGATTCTGGTCACCAAGGACCGGATCATTGATTACAACACCGGTCTTGCCCACGCCATCAACTACGGTCTGACCTCTTTCCCGGAAGTCGAAAAGAACCACCTTCACGGCGAGATCGTTTCGTTCGGCGTCCTGATCCTCTTGCTCGTCGACAAAAACTACGAAATGTTCGAAAAGATGTATACCTTCAGCCGCCAGACAGGACTTCCGGTCAGAATGGAAGATCTCGGACTACATCAGTCCGATCAGCCTCAGGTCATCGCCAAAGCACTGGCAATGAAGGACATTGATCACAATCCCTATAAAATCACTGCAGAAATGATGCAGGAAGCTTTTGAAGAACTTAAGAAACGCGTTAATGCGGAAGGAGAACAACAATGAAAAAGATTCGTAAAGCAATGACAGCCGTCATGGCCATGATCCTGGCTTTAGCCCTGACCGCCTGCAGTTCAGGCAGCTCGACCGAGAGCTCATCTACATCCTCAGGGACCGAAAGTTCCACTCAGAGTTCCGCTGTCTCTGAAAGCTCCGAGACTTCCGAGACCTCTGCTGTCTCCACGGAAGGCCTGCGGGCTCCCAAGAACGGCAAACAGTACAAGGTAGGCGTCATCCTGATGATCGAAAACGGCGCCTTCACGGATATGCGCGACGGCTTCGAGCAGGAAATGCGCGATAAAGGATTTACCGAAGATCAGATGACCTTCGATTACAAATGCGCACAGGGCGATGCTACCAACTTGCAGACCATCGCGCAGAGCATGAGTGACGGATCCTACGATTTTGTCTGCACCGTCGCAACGCCTCCTACTCAGGCAATGGTCAACCTCGGTTCGGACACTCCTGTTATCTTCGTAGCCGTTTCCGCGCCGGTAGCCGCCGGAGTCATCACCGACATGGACAAGCCCGATAAAAACGCTACCGGTACTTCCAATGCCATTCCTATGGAACAGATCTTCGGTCTGAGCCAGAAATATACCCCTGACGCTAAAAAGTTCGGATTCCTTTACTGCACCAGTGAAGTTAACTCCGTCAATACGGTTAATGAAGCCAAAAAATATTGCGATGCTAACGGACTTACCTATGTTGAAAAGACTGTTACCAACTCTTCGGAAGTTCAGCAGGCCGCTCAGTCTCTGGCAGGTTCTGTTGATGCTCTGTTCATCCCCAATGATTCGGTCGTACAGTCCGCTATGAGCCTTGTTTCCCAGGTGGCCCGCGATGCTAAGATCCCGATCTATGCTTCCTCTGCAACGACTGTCGCATCCGGTGCCTTTGCAACGGTTGCCATCAGTGATACCGGCATCGGCCGCATCTCTGCCGACAAAGCCATCCAGTATCTTCAGGGTACCGACATTGCCGACATCCCAGCCGAAGTCGTTCCCGCCGATCAGACCGTTATCAACGAGGACACTATGAAAGCCCTTGGTCTTGAAGTTACCGACAGCGACGTTACTTTTGTAAAGGAATCTCAGTAAATTATAGCAAAACAAAAGTCCGGGCAGCCTGTGTAGTGACTGCCCGGGCATCCTTTTTGAAAGGAGCAGAGTATGCTGCTTTTGATCGGTTCCCTGCAACTGGGACTCTTATATGCCATCATGGTCATGGGCATTTATATTAGTTTCCGCATCCTCAACATACCGGATCTGACGACCGAGGGAAGTTTCACTTTCGGTCTGGCAGTATCCGCTGTCTGTGTCGTAGGCGGACATCCTTATCTGGGTATCCTGGTTTCCATCCTGGCCGGTGCACTGGCCGGTACAGTCACCGGACTTCTGCACACCAAGCTTCACATTCATCCAGTCCTGACCGGTATCCTGACCATGAGTCTTTTGTACTCGGTCAACACCTTTGTATTGAGCGGCAGCCCCAACCTTTCTCTGATCGGTAAAGATACCATTTTCACCATCCTGATCCAGCAGCTGCCCGGTTTGGACAAGGAAGTCGTAAAACTGATCATTGCAATCTTTTTTGCAGCTCTTTGCTTTGTTTTGATGGCCGTCTTCTTTAAGACCCGGCTGGGCCTGTGCATCCGGGCCGTCGGGGATAATACGGATATGGTGACGGCTTCCTCCATCAATGTGGATGGAATGGAAGTCATAGCATTGGCCATCAGCAATGCCCTGATCGGCCTTTGCGGCGGTATCATGGCCCAGTACCAGAGTTTTGCGGATATCAACTCCGGTGTCGGAATCCTGGTCGTAGGGCTGGCTTCCGTTATCATCGGCGAAACCATCACCGGCAAACGGTCGGTTACCGTCGGTTTTATTTCCGCCATCCTGGGATCCGTCGTCTATCGCTATATCATCGCCCTGGCTACCAGCACCAACTGGTTCCCGGCCTACTGGCTGAAATTTGTCTCAGCCGTTATTGTTATCCTGGCCCTGGCTATCCCTGTTATTAAAGATCAGGTACAATTCAAACGTCAGAAACATCAGACCAGCGTCGACAGAAAAGAGGGAACACTATGACAGACACAAAGACCCTTACAAATGCCCCCATGCTTGCGATCCGTCATGCCAGCAAAACTTTCGGCCTGGGGACACCGAACGCCCATGTCGCCCTGAAGGATCTGTCACTGACCCTTATGCCGGGTGATTTCGTTACGGTCCTGGGGTCAAACGGGGCCGGAAAATCGACTCTTTTCAATGCGATCTGCGGTAATTTTTACCTGGATCACGGTACGATCGAGCTCGGCGGGAAAGACATCACCTATGACAAGCCTCATAAAAGAGCCTTGAGTATCGGCCGTCTTTTCCAGGATCCCATGAAAGGCACTGCCCCCAACCTTACCATCGAAGAAAATCTGGCTCTTTCCTATTCCAAGCAGACCAGGACCAGTTTTTCCTTTGCGCTGCGTAAGGAAGACCGGGAAATGTTCCGCGAGCGTCTGTCCGTATTCGGTATGGATCTGGAAAACCGTATGAAAGTAAAGATCGGACTTTTAAGCGGAGGCCAGCGACAGGTAGTTACCCTTCTGATGAGTACTCTGGTCCCTCCCAAGATCCTTCTGCTTGACGAACATACGGCGGCTCTGGACCCGTCCACAGCGGAAAATGTAATGGATATCACCAAACAGATCGTCCGCCAAAACCACATCACGACCATGATGATCACCCACAACATGCACCAGGCTCTTGTGACCGGCAACCGGACCATCATGCTGGATGAGGGCAGTATCATCCTTGATTTTCCCGAAGAAAAGCGCGGCGGCATGACGGTCGAGGATCTGGTCGACCTGTTTTCCAAACGTAAAAAAGAGGAATTTGCAAACGATAAAATGCTGCTTAGCTAAGCGGAAAGGACTGCTATGAGCCGTTGGATCTGGAAGTTCGGAGAATTCGAATTCTATTACAACAAATTAGTGCATTTCCGTCGTCAGCACTACGGTCATATCGAGCCGCCGACCTGGAAGATTTATCCGGTCGAACCCGTCGTAATGTTCGAAAAGGTCGTGTCGACCCAGGGAGGTGTCTTCACCATCCATGCCCAGGGTGACTACGCGACCGAGATCATGCCGTATCCGCAGCAGGTCAAGCAGGGCAGGATCCAGGTTTATATAAAATGGGGAGCCAGCCCTCAGGTCACTCTGGACCCCGGTACCTATGACATACAGATCCGGGTGCAGAATGCCGATACTTTCCCGGCTATCTATGTTGACGGAATCGTTGAATCGGATCAAAGCTGGCTGGCCAGCGATATGGCCGAAAAACCGGCCAAAGTTGGCTCGTCACCTTATTATACGGACCCGGACCGTAAACCCGAGGTCTTTCCTTTCTCCTATCAGGACATACAGCCTGTTTCTGTGGAGAAAGCAGAGGGCGGCCTTGTTTATGATTACGGTAAGGAAACCTTTGCCGCTGTAACTCTCAGCGGCCTTAAGGATGCTGAATATACCCTGCGCTACGGAGAATCCAAAGAAGAAGCCCTGGATCCGGTCGACTGCGTGATCCGCTTTACCAGGAAAAATACGGATGGCCAGGCTTCCTTTATACCATATGCCTTCCGCTATCTTTTTATCAGCGACACCGGTGCGAAGATTCATGCCTCTTATGAATATCTGGAAGAAGAAGCCAAGGGTACTTTCCACTGCAATGAGCCTCTGATCGATCAGGTATACGATACGGCTGTTTATACTTTCCAGCTCAATTCCAGGGAATTTCTGCTGGACGGTATCAAAAGAGACCGCTGGGTATGGTCCGCGGACGCTTATCAAAGTTTCTTTGTCAATCACTATCTCTTTTTCGACAAAGAGCTGGAAAAACGAACTCTGATTGCACTGGGCGGCAAGAAACCTTTTCTGGCTCACATCAATACCATCGTTGACTATACCTTTTTCTGGATCATAAGCCTATACGAATATTACCGCTGCTATAAAGACCTGGATTTTCTTGATTCCATGTTTGCGCAGCTGGAAGAAGTCATGGATTTCTGCCTGAACCGGCTGGATCCTGACGGCTATGCCCGCCGCAGGAAGGAGGACTGGGTCTTCATCGACTGGGCACCCATGGATAAAACAGGAGCCCTGTTAGGAGAACAGGTCCTTCTGGCCAAGTCCATGGAATGCTATGCAGTCATTGCCGATGCCCTGGGCAAAGACAATAAAGGTTTACAGGACCGGTGCGATCAGCTTCGTAAAAAGATCATGGCGGACTTTTACGACCCCGAACAAGGCGTATTCATCGACAGTTATGAATCCGGAAAGAAGGTCGTGACCCGGCAGAACAATATCCTTGCCTATTTGTATATGCCGCTTGACCGAAAGATCCAGAAAAGTATCTACGAAAATGTGGTCTGCAACGATAATGTACCGCAGATTACGACTCCTTATTTCAAGTTTTATGAAAATCAGGTTGTGTGCCGGGAAGGGGATTCAAGCCAGCTGGAAGAAGCGCTGCGCAGTTATTACGGAGCCATGCTCAAGACCGGAGCGACCACGCTGTACGAGCAGTTCGATCCTAACGAATCCGGTCTTCAGCATTATGCCATGTACGGCAGACGCTATGAAAAATCATTGTGCCACTGTTGGAGCACCAGCCCGATTTATCTGCTGGGAGCCTACCGTATGGGCGTTATCAACACCGGCATTGCTTACAGCACTTTCGAAGTCAAACCGAACCTGGGCGATCTGAAATGGTTCAAGGGAACCGTTCCGGTGCCGGGCGGCATCGTCAGCGTGGAGGCGGATGAAAAAGGCGTCAAAGTCAGGTCCGATATCGAAGGCGGAACGCTCGTGATAGGAGACAGAAGGATCCCCTTACAGGCGGGGCAGGAAACCAGGGCAGCCTGGCAGTAAATTAATCTGACAGCAAACAAGCTCCTTTAGATGACTCTAAAGGAGCTTGTTTTTATATAGCTTCGTTTTATTTATTGATATCAACCTGCCGGACCTTTTGTTATGCGATGGCGTCCGGTTTATCAACCTGATAATCCGTCCAGGAATCGATCGCGGAAGCGCCGCTTGCGTCAACACTGGTGGAGTAGGTGGATACAGTGATGGTGTACTGGCTGCTGCCTTTTACATAAACGGTTCCATCCGTACCTTTAATAGTAACGGTATTGCCGTTTGCATCTTTAATAGTGCCGGCGTTGTACAGATTAGTAAGAGTGCTGTCTCCGGTCACGGTCCAGGTGGATCCTTTGGCAATGTAAAGATTGCAGCTGCCGTCGCCGCCGTTTCCGGCATTGCTTTCATCATCGATGACAGCTCCGGTAAGAGTGCTCTTTCCGGTCATATAGAAGTTAAGTTCGGAAATGGAATCCCAGATGATGTCTCCTTCCATAGTCTGGTCAATCGCGGTAAAGGTGCAGTCAGCGCCGTTGGAACCGGATGATCCCCATCCTCTGGCGTTGGAGTTGCCGGTGCATTTAAGGAAGAAATCATTCTGATCCGCATATTTGATGCTGACATTGTCCAGGATAAAGGTAGATTCCGTATTGGTCGTGTAGAACATACCTCCGTTTTTGGCTGTCAGGGTCCCTCCCTGCATTTCGAAGGTGCTGTTGCCTTCCTGAGAGTCTCCGGACATACTCTGGTACAGGATCACGTTCCAGGTGCAGTCGTTTTGATCATTGTCGGGCATATTGCCTGTCAGATCGCAGTCGAAGAGGCGGACGGAGTTCAGTCCTTCGATGCAGACGGTCTCAGAATTATTGGCTGTCAGATCAGCGTCGTGAACCGTAATGTCGGCAGTGGAGTAGATAGCCGGAGAACCGGTACCGTTCGAAGTATAACTGCCTCCGTCGACTACCATGGTGCCTCCGCCGCGGTCGCTGCGGATGGCTGCCGAAGACTCTCCGGCGGTCGTAACGGTATCGTCACAGGCGTAGAGTTTGCCTCCGCCGGCTACATGGATACCTCCGGATGTGTCCTGCTTGGTGTTGATAGTCGTATTGGAAACATAGGTCGTGGAGCTGTCTCCGTATGAGAAGACTCCGGCTCCGCCTTTGGAATCGGAAGTGATCGTGCTGTCTTTGATATAGGTGGTTCCTTCCGTAGTCAAAACAGAAGCGCCGACTCCGTAAAAGCTGGCATTATCTCCTCCGGTACTGTCACTGGAAGTACGGTCGATGGTCACATTTTCAAGCTGTGCGGTCGCTCCGTTGTCGACCAGGACGGCTTCCTGATCGGTGCCGGTAGAATCGATCGACTGATTGCTGATCGTCGTGTCGCTGCTGATTTCAGTATCACTGCCGTAAGTAACATCCGCGGAACCGGAAGATCCAGGTCCCCCGCCGGGCTGCCCGTTAGGAGCACCCTGAGGAGCATTGCCGCTGGTCCCGTCCGGAGGCGTTCCCTGGGGACCGCCGCTTCCCTGCTGTCCGTTATCATCCGGTTTTTCAGGCGGCTGACCCTGTGTCTTGTCCTGATCCTGCTCATCAGCAGTAGAAGAGGACGTCTCTTCGGAAGATTCTTCTGCCGAAGATTCTTCCTGAACTGCCGATGATTCTGTACCGGCAGTGGACGTACCCGTTCCGGAAGCAGAGCAGCCGGTAAGGACGATCGACGTTACCAGTGCAAGGGTCATAGCTTTTGCTAAATATTTCTTTCTCATTTTATATCCTTTCCAGACTGCCGGATCTTTTTCAGATGCAGCGGTCTTATCCGTTGAAACCTTTAGCCTTGGGTTTGTTTTGTTTTTCTTTTGATACTTCGCAGTATAAAGGTCTAACCTTAAGCTAAGCTTAAAAAAACCAAGTTTCAGAAAAATAATTGAGATTTTTTATGTTGATCCTTTGAGACGGCGGAATTGCTGCAAGATATGCCTTGTCCGCTGTAAAAGAAGGTGGAGTAAAAATTGACATAAAAGGTAAGCTGTACTAAAATGTCTGTCGTTGGAATGATCGGATATTCAACTTCTGACAAATCATAAAAAGAACCGGGGAGACCCTTGGTATGGGTCTGAGATAAGGTACCGAAAAGCCTTGACCCGTTAACCTGATCCGGACTATGCCGGCGTAGGGAGTGTCTTTGATATACAAAGAACTTTTGAGGCGCATCAGGTTATCATCTGATGCGCCTTTGATTTATCTAAGGTGAAAGGTTCGGCTTTATTCCGACAACTAATGCTATCCAGGGAGGATACTATGGAAAAGAAAAGTTTCAGCTGGAAATTGAAGGATGTCTTGCTGATCGCGATCGCAGGCGTTCTTTTCTCGTTTTTATATCTGGGGACCGTGTATGTCGGCAGTGCGATCAGTGCTGCGCTGACTCCGAAGGGACTTGGAGTCCTCGGGTGGGAACCTCTTTACGGGATCTATTTCATGGCGTCGACTTTTGCAATTTTGATCATCCAGAAACCTGGTGTCGGGATCGTCGCGGAAGTCATTGCATCTGTTCTGGAAGTATTGATGGGCAATTCATTCGGCCCCAGCGTCATCCTTAACGGAATCATTCAGGGCCTTGGTGTTGAAGTCGCTTTTGCTATATTCCGCTACAAGAGATTTGATTGGACTCCCACTATCATATCTGCCTTTACGGTGACGGCAGCCAGCTATATTTATGACTGCATAGCCTACCAGTACTACCTGAACCCGGTATGGATGATCCTTGTACAGATCCTGATCCGCCTGGTTAGTGCGATCATCTTTACTTCGGTCATTACAAAGCTGCTTTGCAATGGGCTTGCCAAAGCCGGTGTTCTGAATGCCTATCCGATAGGTCAGCAGGCGGGCTCCAAAAAAGACTATGAAGTGAAGGACGAGGAATGAGTGAGCTGCCTGAGCAGGTCAATGACAGGGACCACGGGCTCCAAAACGAAAAAACGGACGCCATTTCGTGCAGCCATGTAACTTTCCGATACCTTCAACAAAATAAGGCTAATGTACTGGAAGATATTTCCGTCTCCTTCCCCAAAGGGGAGGTGACGGTCCTGATGGGCAGAAGCGGGTGCGGAAAGAGTACACTTGCAGCCCTCATGGGCGGCCTATACCCTGAAAACGGTGGGATCCTTCAATCCGGAAAGATCCTTTTAATGCGTAAGGATCTCTCTTCCTATTCTATCCCGGAAAGGTCTAAGGTCCTGTCCATGATGTTTCAGAATGCAGATCTGCAGTTCTGCATGCAGACTCTTCGTCAGGAGATGACTTTCTGCCTGGAAAATATCTCCTGTCCGCCTTCGGATATGGGACACCGCATACAAGAGGCTGCCGAAAAAACGGGCATGACAGACTATCTTGACCGCCCCTTTTTGACCTTGTCTGGAGGTGAGAAACAAAAAGCTGCCCTCTCCTGCATATTCCTTCTTCAGCAGGAAGGAGGGGGAGAAGGAGTCATCCTGCTGGATGAGCCTTTTGCTAACATCGATATTGACTGGGCGGAAAAGATCGCGGACCAGCTGATTGAGATGAACAAGCAACTGGGGACAACGATCATCGCTGTCGACCATTCTCTGGATGTATGGCTCTCAAGAGCGGACCGGATCATGATCATGAATGGGGAAGGGAAGATCTGTGCATCCCTTCTGCCCGATCAGGTACGCAAGTCAGAGGACCTATTTAAAGCAGAAGGGCTCAGATGGCCCTACCAAACAGTGCTGTCAAAACAGGAGAGGACAAAAATATGTTCAAATGGCCCTGCAGTAGGAACCTTGACCGATCACTTGCCTGATCCCGAAAACTCTGAAGAAAAAGTCTCACCGACCATCGCTTTGCAGGATGCCGGAATCTACGCCGGCAAAAAGCATCTTGGCAGTGGAGCCAAAGGTACCTTGATCCTTGGTCATGCAGATGCTGCCTTTTATCCGGGAGAGATGACAGCGGTCCTGGGTCCTTCCGGCGCAGGCAAAACGACTCTTTTCCGAACTTTGCTTGGCCGGCAGAATTACACAGGAAATATCTGCATCAGAGATGATTCGACCGGACAGATGCAGGAATTGAGGCAGATGAAGACACGAACGCTTTTGAAGAACGTGGGTATCGTTTTTCAGAATCCTTCCAATCAATTCATCACCCAGAATGTCCTGCAGGAGGTTGAGACAGGAATACTGGGAAGGCCCGTAAAACCGGAAAAACTGGCCGGATCCGACACGGAAAATGCTGCCATTGAGATGCTGAGGGAATTCGGGCTGAGCCGCTTTCGCAGGTATTCCCCTTACATGCTCAGCCAGGGTCAGCAGAGGCGTTTGGCTGTCCTTTCTGTCATTGCAGGACAGCAGAAGGTCCTTTTACTGGATGAACCTACCTACGGGCAGGATGAAGCAATGACGGAAGAGATCATGAAAATCCTTGAAAAACGGATGGAGCAGGAGAAGCTGACTATACTTTTTTCGACCCATGATCCGGTCCTGGTAAAACGGTGGGCTGACAAGGTTTACCGGATAGAGGATGGTGAACTGAGATGATCATTTGTCTTGAGAAAATGAATCCTACCGTGAAAATGATCATGGTATTGGTTTGCGCGGTCATCCTCGGCTTCAACCGGTCGGTTGCGGTAAATCTGACGGTCACGGGAATTTGCCTTTTCTGCATCCTTTTTCTGACAAAGAGGAGCAGACGCAATTTTCCCCGCGTGCTCTTGCCCATCCTGTTCCTGGTTCTTGTCATGTTCATGACAGGTTACCGGAATGGTGCCGGAGCGGGATCCGATGCCGGTTATTATATGTTTACGGCAGGAAAGACAGCGTCAAATAACCCTGTCTATATAGGACTTAAGATGTCTTCCCGTGTCCTTGCGTACGCATCGCTTGGAATGTTTTTCACCTTTACGACTGATAATTTGGATTTTATCCAAAGCCTGATGCAGCAAGGGCATATGAAGCCGAAATTCGCATATGGGATACTTGCAGCGTTTCACCTGATACCGCAGATCGGGCAGGAACTGAGCGATGCCAGACTGGCATTTCGGGTAAGAGGGATCCGTCAGAGTCCTATTTCACTGAAGCCTTTCTTCGCAGCCATGGTGAACTGCATGCGCTGGTCGGAGACGCTTGCCATGGCTATGGAGTCCAAAGGCTTCGACGGAGACGGGCAAAGGACCAGTGTCCGGATCATGAAGGTAAGACGGGCAGATGTTATACTGTGCATTTCATTTATCTTATTTGTCTTACTCGCCTGTATCGACAGTCATTTTCAGTTTATTCCCCTGCTGTGAAAAGGGATCCGTTACGTTGATCATTTGTATCGTCATAGATAAAAAACGCGTATAGGAGGAAAAATCATGTCTGAGAAGAAAGAATACGTGACCTATGGAAGCTGCTGCCCGGGAACTCCGGGAGCTAAGAAAGACATTACTACATGCAATTTTATGCTTGCACCTATGGCAGGTAACTTTGAGGAGATTATTTTAGGAGCCCTTAAGAAACTCGACACCAGCCATGTCTGGACCCATACGGACCGTATGGGAACCGTATACAGGGGCAGGATGGAAGATGTCCTTGACGCAGTCATGGCTTGCTTTGCCTATGCATACAGGCCGGATGTCCATATGACCTTGGAGATGAATCTGAGCCATGGCTGCCCGGGCGATCATGACGCTGACTTCGTGTTGTCTGAAGAAGCAAAACCGGCAAACGAAGAGGGACTTAAAAATGTCCATTTTCCGGTCGATTGCCGGTGGGAACTTTATCCGCTTGGTTCTGACGATTATATGAAAGGAATCGCAGATATCGTGAATCATTCCATCGACCTTGGACTATATAAAGAAACCGGCCATGGCGGAACCATCCTTCATGGAGATGTGCACGAACTCTTCGACTATTTCCGCTGGGTATTCGGGCAGTGTAAAGCGAACTTCAGCCACTTTGCGATGGAAATAACCATGGTAGTCAATGCTCCGGACTGATGAGCCTGGCATTGACCGGGAGGAATAATAAATGACAAAAATAGAAGAGCTGGCCTTTTTCCGGGACAAGTATCCGGACATATCACCCATATTGATCTTTAAGATCAGTATGACAAAGTACGGATGCGTCTTCTCAAAGCGAGCGCTTGCTAAACTGCAGGAGCCCTATTACCGGTTCACCAAGGCGGAACCGTTCGGTATCAGCCTTGAGATCCGCAAGGAAGATTTCTATACACCCGGTGCCGTGAGCTTTCGCGACGGAAGCAGCGTATTAGTAAACTACGGAGAACCATATAAAGATCCGTACCTTATCGACTATGACGAGAAAGCGGATGTATTTCTGGCTAAAGAAGGAGACCGGATCGCGGATATTGTCGACTTCATCCCCAGACCTCAGTTTTTTGACCATAAAACTTCCAAGGGAACGACGATGGATCTTCTGGGCGGGACCTGCACCGGCCAGAGACTGTTGATCAACGCCTTTCAGAAATGCCGCTTTTGGGAACATGGGGAACAATGCCATTACTGTGCCTTATTTTCCGCGCCGACGGTGCTGCCTGAGGTAGACCAGGACGAAAATGCTGAGACAGTCAAAGAGGCACTGAAAGAGCCCGGAAGATTTACGGAGATATCCTTCTCAGGAGGCAGTGACTTCGGAGGTGACCCTCCTTTTTCAGATGAACTGGAACGGTATATCCGCCTTCTGAACGAGATCGGTGCTTTCTTTGGAGACAAGCCTGAATTTCAGCTGCAGGCGCCTGCATACAGGAAAGAATGGGCCAAACGCCTCTACGAGGAAACACCCTTATCATCCTATCGGCCCAATGTTGAGATCTGGGACAAGGACATGTTCGAACGCCGGTGTCCTGGTAAGACAAGATGGGTCGGCCGTGATGAGTGGGTAAAAAGGATCACAGATGCTGTCGAAGTTTTCGGTAAAGGACGGGTCTATACTCAGATGGTATGCGGAGCCGAGACAGCAAAACCGGAAGGTCTCAGTGCCGAGCAGGGAGTAGAAAGCTGCCTGGAAGGATGCGAGTTCTTTTCCAAGAACGGGGTCAGCTGCCATGAAGAGATGTGGAGGCCCCACAGAATGGAGAAGCTGGGATGGCAGGACATGCAGGACATTGACTACTTCATCCGTATCGCCTCGGGATTCCATGATCTGCACAAAAAATACGGAATCACATCGGTAAAGGAAAACTTTATGAGAGGATCCGACAACCCGGATTCCGACCTGGAGAGAGCCGATCCCGCCAGTGACATACCGGTAAGACGCGAAGGTTCTGCAAGGAAAATGAAGGCCGATGACTATACGGCCGCCCGGATCCCGGAAGAAGTTGCTGCCTTGCTGAGATCCGAAGACCGGAAAATCATTCTTGAGCTTCCGGCAACCGAGAGTTATGGAAGGTTTGCCGGGATCGATGTTACTGATCTTACCCAGGCAGATCAGGATCGGATTTTGATCGCTGTCCCATCTGAGCACAGTATTTTGTCCGGCTACCTCATCAAATCGATCTGGTACCGTGCGGAAGTTGTCCTACGCATCAGTGCAGGAGGGAATACGGTGCGAGTTAGGATGAATCCTTACCGCAACCACCTGGTAGGGAAATATTTCCGCAGGATGCTGGACTGGTACCGCAGCAAAGGAAAAGGTGATATGGCACAGACAGTTGAAATGCATTATTTATCCCATGAAAGTGCCGAAAATATCGATTTTCATATGATCGAGGACCATTCCTGGTCCAGGCCCCATCTGGATATGCAGTGAACTCCTACGGTTTTATAAAAGAATTGTCCCGGACAGACATATACCTGTCCGGGATTTTTATTTTGCAGTCTACAATTTCTAATTGACACCGTTACACCAAAATGATACCATATAAACATCTTAATAGTGCCTATATGACTGGAAAGGGGAAAAGGCTGTGACCATTGAGGAAATGAAAGAAAGAAAGCGGGAGCTTGGATTTTCGAATGATATGCTTTCTAAGCTTACCGGTGTTCCTAAGACAACCCTTCAAAAGATATTCAGCGGCAAAACGAAGGCTCCGCGGCGGGAGACGATCGAAAAGATCGCTTCCTTCCTTGAGATCGGGGATCCGTATAATAAGGTATCGTCAGACATTGTCTCCGAAACAGGGGCTGTATACGGAAATACCGTTACAAAATCCGATAATCCTTATGGAGATAAACGGCAGGGAGAATATACGGTCGAAGATTATCTGGCACTTCCGGACGACAAGCGGTACGAACTGATCGATGGTGTCATCTACCAAATGGCCTCACCGACTTTTGTTCATCAGACCATAGTCGGATATTTGTACCACTGTATTATGAAATGTGCAGAAGAGTACAAGTGCAGCTGCTATCCCTGTATTTCTCCTCTGGACGTCCAGATCTGCAAGGACAAAAAAAATATGGTACAGCCGGATGTGATGATCTGCTGTGATTCCAAGATAATCACCAAAGAGAGACTTTTCGGAGCCCCGGACTTTGCTGCTGAAGTGATCTCACCATCGTCAAAAAGCAGAGACCGTTTCCTGAAACTGAATAAATACAAGGAAGCCGGGGTGAAAGAATACTGGCTGATCGATCCGGAAAAAGAAAAAGTTATTGTCAATCTGTTCTATAAAGACGATGACGTTTTCACCTACAGCTTTGAAGACACTATCCCTGTTTCTATATCAGACGGTCTCTGCAAGATATGTTTTGCTCCTGTCAAGGACCGTTTGGCACAAATAGATCTGTAATAGGAAACGGATTTGTTTACATGAGATCCCGGTCATAGATCGCGCGCTGACCTCCGACATATTTGGGCCGGCGTCTGGCGCAGGTAATGACGGCATCCCCAATATGTGAGAGGCTGATGCGGACGGGAACGACTACCGGATGTATGTGCATCCCGATGAGTGTCTGTCCGATATCAAGTCCTGCTGCTGCCTTTGCTTTCAAATCTTCGACCAAGATCGGATCATCGAAGTGCTGCCAGCAGGCAGTGCCAAAAGCACCTCCGGCATGGTCAGGCTGCGGGATCGCATTGACCTGCTCCAGGTCATACTGGTCGCAGACCGGCCTCTCGACAACCAGCGCACGATTCAGATGCTCACAGCACTGAGCAGCCAGCCAAATACCGGCAGGCTTTAACACAGACATAGCCCCGCGATAGATCGCTCCGGCAATGTCCATACTGCTGTGACTCCCGATCCTTTGTCCTCCGACTTCGCTCGTTGAACAGCCGATCACGAAGATCTGACCTTTTTTGATATGACTGACTTCTACTATTTCCCTTACGGCAGATGCGGTCTGCTGTTCTATTTCATCAAGTGAATCCATGATAAAAACCCCCTTAATGACCACGTACTATTCTAGCACAAAAATACTCTCGTCATCATAGTCCGGATCTGTTGTATAATACAAAAAATTTCTCTAAAGAAAGGAAGTAATTTCCATGCTGAAGATCGGATCGATCGTTTGGGGTGTTAAAGACATTCAGAAGGAAGCAGATTTCTGGACAGCTGCTTTGAACTATGAAGTTACCTATCAGAGCATCGACTTTGCCATCCTCAAACCTAAAAAAGGTAATGAAGGCGTACAAATGTCCTTGAAACAGATCACGTCTCCCCATGCGAGGCGGCATCATATGGACCTTTTCAGCGACAATCAAAAAGAAGAGGTCGAACGGCTGCTGGCTTTAGGGGCCACACGAAAAAAATGGGATTATGAGCCTGACGCGGACTATGTCGTTCTGGAAGATCCGGATGGAAATCCCTTCTGTGTCGTTCAGAAATAAGTATTTCCAATATCAGACTAATAAAAAAGGCTTCCAACACGGCATTGGAAGCCCTTCTCATGTAACTTTTTTGTCCGGCTGTCAGTCTGTTCCAAGTTCAAGATCCTGTACTTCCAGCATCGTGACATTGCCGTCCAGATCCTGATTGAAGGTCACCAGACCAAATTCGGGTTCCGCATTGAGAACTACGGGCGTGATCCTCATCAATACCATATAGTTAGTCCCTCCGACTACCTGATTTCCCAGGTAGGCGACCGCTTCATAATCGGCACCGTCAAGACCTTCCAGACCCTTTTCAACAACGGTGTTTACATCCTGATTTTTGCTAAGGTCATAATCTCCGGTGTTGACCTCAAAGGCACCGGTCTCACCTTCCTCAGGATCACTTAAAAGGACTTTGCTGCCCGTGATTTGGGCGTTCCCTTCCAGGTCTTGATATACCGTAACGATTTCATAATCAGTCTTTGCATCGGAGCCTTCCGTGGTCTTTCTGACCAGGATACTGTAATTCGTTCCGGCTACTACCTGCTGTCCCAGCAGGGCAATGGCTTCGTATTTGCCGTCTTTAAGGTCTTTGACTGCTTTTTCAAAAGCTTCTTTTGCTTCCGCATTGCTTTGGATTGCCAAAGCTCCGCTGTTGTTTTCCCAGCCGCCGGTAATGACGTCCGAATTATTCGTAGAATTCGAGATTTCGGACGCTTCGCTCTTTTTGGAGTCGTCTGCCTTGGACGTATTACTTGAACTGCCGGAGCAGGCTGTCATGGAAACCATCATGGAGCCAGCCAGAAGCACCAGAACTAATTTTTGTACCAGATTCTTTTTCATTGAAGATTACCTCCGTGTTTTCAATAAGACTTGTTTTCGTTCTTTGTGTTTTCACCATATAGACAAATAGAGCAGCGGATATGTTGCAGGTCACGCAAATTTTTTAAATATTTTTGCGGACATGAAAGGCCTCGACTTGTTGAGTATAAATCGGTTGCTTATAAAAGACAGTTTCTTTACTTGTCCGGGTAAAACAACTAAGATAAATTAAATTACCGGAAAAGGAGTGATCGTACGATGATGATCGATATCATGAAAGATTGTGCCAGAGAGGCCGGAACCATGATGGTTAAGCATGGCAGCCTGCAGATCGAAGCCAAAGGTGCTAATGATTACGTGACCGATGTGGATAAAGAAGTCCAGAACATGCTTATTGAAAAACTGGGCCAGGCCGTCCCCGATGCCTTTTTTATCGCGGAAGAAAAGAAAAATAACAAATTGCCGGATGGGGAGGGGTTTGTCATCGATCCCATCGACGGGACCTTGAATTTTATGAACGGGATCCCCTGCAGTGCTGTCTGCATTGCTCATGTCACCGATAAGGAAGTACTCGATGCCGTGGTTTATAATCCCTTCCGCGACGAAATGTTCTGGGCATCAAAAGAGCAGGGCGCCTTCCTGAATGATCAGAAGATCCATATTGCGGATCGTCCCATTAAAAAGGCCCTGGTCCTGACAGAAGATACCTGGCAGGGACATAAGGAAATCATTCGGAATTATGCAGTAGGAGCGCGTATTTTAGGATCTGCCGAACTGGCTATTTGCTTTGTAGCTTCCGGCAGAGCGGGAGGATATATCTCCCAGTCGCTTCATATGTGGGACTACGCCGCCGGCAAGCTGATTTTGGAGGAAGCAGGAGGCATCCTTCTTGAAAAGGACGGAAGCCATGCCTGTCTTTTGGGGCCTAACGAAATCATCGCCTGCGCGCCGGATCAGCAGGACATTTTTATTGCCATGTGTAAAGAAGCCGAAGGCCGCTGATCGGTCATGAATTCCTTCTGTAGATCGATAAAAGCCCTTTAAGAAGAAGATCCGGGTCATAAGATACCCTATGACGGATCCATGGGAGGACGTACCTGGCGTTGCCGCCGGTCAGAATGATTTTCAGATCCGGCAGATCATATTCTTCTATGATACGGTCGATGACTCCGTCTATCATGATCCCCGTGGCGGCTACAGATCCTGAGAGCATATTTGCCCTGGTGTCACGTCCAAGCAGTGTATCTGCGTAGGCGGCGGACAGCTGAGGCAGTTTTGCGGTGCGGTCAGCCTGAACATCCAGACTGAGCTGAATACCGGCCGAGATCATGCCTCCTATAAAATCAGCATTGCGGTCGGTAACGGATAAGGTCGTACAGGTACCCAGATCATAAACGGCTGAGGGACTGCCGTAAAAGGCGATTGCAGCGGACATGTCCGCCAGCCTGTCAAGGCCGAAATTGGAAGTATCATATAAAGCAGTGCCGATGCCGGTCTTAAGAGCCGTCGTCATGACCACGGTTTCCCTGCCGGTCACTTTGGAAAGGCTTTTTTGCAGAATCGGATCGATCCCGGGGACGACCGAGGAAAGGATAGCTCCATTTAGATCCTGCGTCTTTATCTGATGTTCGGAAAGGATGCGGGCTATCTCCTTGTCCATTGACCGATCGGTCCATTCCAGCTGTGTTTGCAGTCGTTCGGTAAAAAGAAGATCATTATCCTGAAAAAGCCCGAGCTCGATACTGGAATTGCCGACGTCCGCTGCAATAACATTTTCCATAATATATAAAACCTCAAAAGAAAACCCCGCAGGTTCAGACGGACACAACGGGGTTTGCTCATTAATGAATTAATATATAGTGACGATGATCAGTTCCTTTTCAAGGCCTTTGCAACCAGAAAACCGATGGTACCTGCCAACAGGCAGCCGGTCGCGGCTTCGATCAGCCCTTGTACACCGACCAATGCTACGACAAATGAAATGGGATTGACGGCCCCGAGTTTTACGGCCATGTTCTGAATGTAGTCGGAATGATAGAAGAAGATAAGCAGGGAACTCATAAAGAAGAACGTGTTCAATAAGGGGGCAGCCAGACCGGTCAGGTAATAGGCCGCTGGTTTGGCAGAGAGTTTATGCAGCCCCTTAAAGATATAACCGGTGCAAAGGCCGCAGAGCATACGGGCAATAACGGCCGTCACAAAAACACCGATAGGACTGATCTGGAAGAGAGTGGACAAAAGGCCGGAAGCACCGCTGACTGCGTTAAAAAAGCTGGTCGCTCCGAAAATAGTTGCACAGATCAAAGCGCCGGCAGGTCCGATCAGCATGGCGGCAAGAGCTACCGGTACTGTTACCAGGGAAACACTTAAAAAGGGTGTACGCAGGGTGCCTAAAGGGGTAAGGCCCATGATCAGAGTAAGTGCAATCAATATGGCCGTTTCGGTAATGAAACGGATCTTTGATGATGTATGGGCATGTTTGGACGAACGAACCGCTGATTCCATAATAAAACTCCTTTCATCGTTTATCAGTAGTCAACTGACCAGAAGAAAGGAGCTATGTTCAGCATGATCCAGCATTTTCGCAGGTCTACCGGCACTAGCCTGGCCGCCCGCCTTACTATGGATCCTAAAATATTCAACTGTAAACAGGTCTCCTTTGCTGCCGTTCTGGTCAAACAGATATGGCGCAAGGTTTATTATGCCACTTTTTCAATAAAATGCAAGGCGAAATATTGTACGGTCCTTTGACCCAGGCTGCACAGATCCTTTTGATTTTTGGCTATTTACTTTTTGCTTCAATGGGGATAACCTATACGGTAACAAGAAAAGGAGTGTAAGCATGCTTACTAATAAACATGTGCTATTAGGCGTTACCGGGGGCATCGCCGCTTACAAGGCCTGCCAGCTTGCCTCTTCTTTAGTCAAGCAGCACGCGGCCGTGAACGTCATCATGACCCGGAACGCGACTGAATTTGTGACCCCGCTTACCTTTGACGCCTTAACACATACCCGCACGGTGACCGATACATTTGACCGCCAGCATTCCTATGAGGTAGAACATATTTCACTGGCACAAAAGGCAGATCTTCTGATCATCGCTCCGGCCACAGCCAACATGATTGCTAAACTGGCGAACGGTATCGCGGATGATATGCTGTCTACGACTGCTATGGCCTGCACCTGTCCCAAATTGATCGCGCCGGCCATGAATACCAATATGTATGAAAATCCAGCCGTCCAGCGAAACATCCGCCGGCTCAAAGAAGACGGGTGGGAGGTCATCGAACCAGACAGCGGGCATCTTGCCTGCGGTACCAGCGGCAAGGGCCGGCTTCCCGATCCCGAAGTACTGCTGGAAGCGGTCGATCATGCGATCGCACAGCCTAAGGATATGAAAGGTTTGAAAGTACTGGTAACAGCCGGGCCTACACAGGAAGCTCTTGATCCAGTCCGTTACCTTACCAATCATTCCAGCGGGAAAATGGGATACGCCATCGCAGTCGCAGCCAGTCAGCGCGGTGCGGACGTTACGTTAGTGACCGGTCCGACCGCTCTTGAAAAACCCGGTTATATGATCCTTGTTCCGGTTATATCAGCGGAGGATATGTATCAGGCAGTCGTTTCCAGAGCAGCTGATCAGGATATTATCATTAAAGCAGCTGCTGTTGCCGATTTCCGTCCCAGTCACGTAGCAGAAGATAAGATCAAAAAATTCGATGTCGATGGCAAAACGGAACTTCCTTTAGAAAAGACCAGAGACATCCTCGGTTATCTGGGAAGCCATAAACGCCCGGCCGATCAGACCCATAAGGCTCAGATCCTGTGTGGTTTTTCGATGGAAACCAAAGACATGATCGAAAATTCCCGCAAAAAGCTTGAAAATAAACACCTGGATCTGATCGCGGCCAATAATGTCAAAGAGAGCGGAGCGGGATTTGCGGTCGATACCAACCGGTTGACCCTGATCACTCCTGATGAGCAGATCACCCTGCCCCTGATGACGAAATACGAAGCAGCAAACCAGCTGCTCAGCCAGATCATGAAAATGCGCGGATAATGCAACTGCTATGCAGCTGTATAGCAGTTGCATAAATGAAAGGAGATTCCTATGTCTTACGGAACCTATTATCTGAATCAGAACCGGTTTCCCCAGGTCCCATATCTTACCGACGCGGCCGCTAAAACAGTTGCCGGCTGTTATGATACGGGTACGGTCGAAAGTTCGGGCTGCGGCCTTTGTTCCTCTGGTATGATGCTCCATGACCTGCTGGGGATCGACGTGCCCATGGAGCAGCTTGTAGCATATTCTTATCATGCTAAAGCCAACTTATATCCGGGGACTTCATTAGTCCCCTATGCCCAGCTTCTCTGCCGGAAATATGACATAAAATTCAGCCAGTCCAATAAAGAATCGGACATCATTGAAACCATCCGTCAGGGAGGCGTATGCATAGCCAATGTCGGAGGCGACTACAAGGGGCATATCGGAGTCTTCTCCCACGGCGGGCATTACATCTATATTTACGCTTACAATGAAGCAAGCGGCGAATTTGCTGTGCTGGATCCTTCCCGTAAAGAAGGAAAATACGAAGAGGAGGGCAGAAAGGGCAAGGTCCGCTGCCAGGGCGATACGGTTTACTGCACAGCTGATATATTGAAAGACGACACCGCAAACCGCGATCCCGGTTACTTTTTATTTCTGCGTAAATGATCCGGCCTGCAGGCGTATCTTCTATAACTCAAAAAGGCTCTTTGACATCCCAAGTGTCAAGGAGCCTTAAATATTTTGATCGATGTTTTACTTTTGATATACCAGCTTTGCGCCAAGGTAAGTGGCCTCAACCGGAATATCTTTGATATGCTCAGGTGAAGTCTCAAAGGGATTCTGCCCCAGGATGACGAAGTCGGCCATATAACCGGGCGCCAGCCGTCCTTTGACATTCTCTTCAAAACTTGCTTCGGCGCTTTTGATCGTATAACTGTCCAGGATCTCCTGAACCGTAAAAGCCTCATCCGCAAGGTAGGGTCCGGCACTTCCGTCCAGTGTCGTACGAGTCACTCCGCACTGCATGCAGGCCAGAGCATCCGGCAGTTCCACCGGACAATCCGTACCGTTTGAAACCGAAACGCCCATCTTTTCAAGCGTTTTCCACCGGTAACTGCTGTCTGCCAGTTTATTTCCGACACGCTCATGGATCATGCGGATATCGTAATTAAGGAAAATGCTCTGCATATATACGTGTAAGCCCATATCCGCTATCTTTTTAAGCTGTTCGGGGCGGGAAACCTGGCAGTGCACGATACCACAGCGGTGATCTTTCCTGGGATGAGCGGCGAATGCCTTTTCATATGCCTTAAGTACCATATCCAAGCAGGCGTCCCCAATCGCGTGAACGGCTACCTGCATACCGTGTTCATTGGCATATCCGATCATCGTATCAAACGTTTCCTGGTCGAAGAGAGGATAGCCGCAGGTGGAAGGATCGTCTGCGTAGGGACAGGACAGATAAGCGGTACGGGCGCCAAGGGCGCCGTCTCCCAGCATCTTCAAGGGACCGAATTTAAACAAATCGCTGCCTACGCCGGTCGTGCATCCGGATTCATAATATTCTTTCAGACTGTCCAGAGTGGTAAAATTGCTCTGCTCATAAACACGGACGGTAAGCTGACCTTCTTCTTCCAGCTCTTTATAGGCTTCATTGATCGTCCGCCAGTCGATCGCCCTCAAATAACTGTAGTCGTCGGTCTGGCTGCTGGTAACCCCGTAACGGTTCAGCTCCCTGCAGGCTGCCTTGATCATTTCCTTGACTTCGTCCTTGTCAGGCGCTGCTATCTTGGAATAAACATAGACATCCATGGCATTATCGGAAAAAATACCGTTCAAATGACCGTTTTCATCATGTCCGATAGCACCGCCTTCCGGATCCGGTGTATCGTCCGTCACGCCCATGATCTCAAGTGCTTTGGAATTGACACACAGGATATGTCCGCAGGTTCTTACCATGCACATGGGAACGGATGTGCTGACCGTGTCAAGGTCCTTTCTGGTGGGCATCCGGTCAACATCGGTGAAATAGTCCTGGTTCCATCCCCGGCCTTTAAGCCAGGCGCCGTTGGTGTGAGGGTGCTCTTTTTCGAAAGCCTTCAGATAGTCCAGCATTTCCTTCAGGCTGGTAGTATGCTCGTTGAGTTTTGCAGCACGGGCAGCAGCCCCGTAAGCCAGAAGATGCATATGACTGTCATTAAAAGAAGCCATGACGAACTTGCCCTTCAGATCGATGCAGTCGGAATCTTCCGCATAGGATAGCGCTTCCAGATCGTTTCCGGCAAAGACGACATGATCCCCCTCTGTCACCAGAGCCGTGACAAGCGGTAAGGTTCCCGTATAAACAGAACCGTTGTAAAATACTTTTTTACTCATTTACTTGCTTTCTTTCTGCTGGATTTTATCTTCATAGAACAAAGGCATATCCGGATCTACCTTGCCGATACCGAATTTACGGGCTTTATAATCTTTAAGCAGTTTAAAGTAGGTTCCCGACAGGATCAGAATGACGAAAACGTTGACAAAGGTCGGGATCGCAGATGTGATATCAACAATGGTCCAGATAAAGCCCTGATTATTGGTCTTGACCAGGTAGATGGTCCACAAAAGTCCAGGAAGAGCGCGGCATGCGTAGAAGATTTTATGAATGACGCGGTTGAGCTTGGTATCCTTGCGGCCCATATGACCAAGAATGTTCAGATAATAGGTAAACCATCCGCCGCTCGTCGTGCAGGTGAAAATGACCATGATAATCGACAAAAGGATGCTTCCGACAATACCGAAACTGCTCTGGAAAGCGGTGATCGCCAAGGTACCTCCGTTGGTGCCGTTGGTCCAGGTACCGGACAGAAGGATCGAAATACCGGTGATGGAGCAGACGATAAAGGTGTCAAAAAATACTTCGAAAGATCCCCAGATTCCCTGTTCAACGGGGTGAGGAGTCCTTGCGGAAGAATGGATCATAGGAGAAGTACCCCAGCCTGCTTCGTTCGAATAAACGGAACGGGCAACGCCGGTACGGATCATATTGGCAACGGTAGCGCCTGCAAAACCGCCGACAGCCGCGCGTCCGGTGAAGGCATCATGGAAGATCGAAACAAAAACACTGGGAACCGCAGTAATATGAACAACGATCATAGCCAGACCCATCAGCAGGTAAAGGATACTCATGAAGGGAACCAGCTTGGAAAACAGAGATGCGATCTTTTCAACACCGCCGTCGGTGATCAGATAATCGATCACGGTGATGCCGACTGCCACAAGGATGATTCCTTCAACGGCAAAGTTACCGATTTTTAACGTGCCCATATTAAAGGCTCCGGCAACTACCTGTGAAGCGGTCAGAGTAGAGGAGGTTACAAAATAGGTACTGAAGATACCGACGCCGAAGATAATGGCCGGGATCTTCCAGGCTTTGCCCCAGTGCTTTTCCTGGCCCAGGCCGTATTCCATATAATAAGTAGGGCCGCCCGTAGTAGAACCGTCCGGTTTTTTATGACGGTAGTAAAGGCCTAAAGTTACCTCGGCCTGCTTAATGATCATACCGAGAAGGGCGGATACCCACATCCAGAAGATCGCTCCCGGACCTCCGGCCGCAACCGCGGTCGCGACACCCGCAATGTTGCCGAAGCCTACCGTTCCGCCGATCGCCGTGGAGATCGCCTGGAAGGGAGTCAACGTACCTGCCTGTGTTTCATCTGCATCGACCTTGCCGGTAAAGATCTTTCCGAAGGTGTTCTTCATGATAAAGCCGAAGTGGCGTACCTGGAAGAACTTGGAACGGATGGTAAAATAAGTGCCGGTGCCCAGGATCAGAACGAGAAGAGGGGTACCCCACAGAACTCCGTCCAGCCAGCCGAGAAATTGAATCATACGGATTCTCCTTTAGGGATGTATTTTTTGTCTAAGCTGAATCCTTCGTCCCGTCAGCAGCCCAATAAACAATAAAAAAACTGTATGCGGCTACCGCATACAGTTGATCTTCAATGCTAATAGCGCCTCTTCACGTACGAAGGAGTGGCAGAGATCTTCTCAACTGTCCCCACGCGAAAAACCTGCCGGTTTTCCGCGTTCGGCGGTGATTGCCTTTCATCAGGGTCGCTGCCTGCCGGCTGTCCTGATTACTGATCTGCACCGCTACCTCTATTCTGTTAGACATGAATGGATTATACAAATGTACTAAGCATGAAGTCAAGCATGAAGAAGAAAGTCGATTCTTATAAACACGAATAATCTTTCAGAAGTCTGTCCCAGATATGCTACAATAATGATAATCTTTGCGAAAGGAACCTATCCCAATGAAATTCATCTCCTGGAATATCGATTCATTAAATGCAGCTCTGACCGGTACCAGCGACCGGGCCCTTCTGACCAGAGAAGTCTTACAAAAGATCGCCGATCAGGACGCCGACATTATCGCTGTTCAGGAAACAAAGCTTCCTGCTGACGGCATGAACAATAAACAAAAAGAAGCCCTGGACAGTTATTTTCCTGAATATGATTATGTATCTGTCAGTTCGCGCGAACCCGCCCGTAAGGGCTATGCCGGGGTGATGGCCCTGTATAAAAGAGGACTAACTGTTTCGGCGGCTTATCCCAGCATCGGAGCTCCTGAGCCTATGGACCTGGAAGGGCGCATGATCACGCTGGATCTTGGGGATCTCTACTTCAATCTGGTATACACCCCCAATGCCGGAGACGGTCTCAAACGGCTTGGCCAGCGCCAGGTCTGGGACCGAAAGTATGCGGATTATCTTGCCGGCCTTTCCGCCGAGAAGCCGGTCGTGGCCTGCGGCGATTACAATGTTGCCCATCAGGAGATCGACCTTGCCCATCCGGAAAACAACCATCAGTCTGCCGGCTTTACCGATGAAGAAAGGGCAGGCTTCACCAACCTTTTAGGCAAAGGCTTTGTCGATACCTTCCGCTATCTTCACGGAGACGTCAAGGGTGCCTATTCCTGGTGGGCCCAGCGTATCAAAACCAGTAAGATCAACAATTCAGGATGGAGGATCGACTACTTTCTGGTCAGCGACCGCATCAAAGACCGTGTCGTAAAGTCTGAAATGATGGACTCAGGCAAAAGGCAGGATCATACACCCATCTTATTGGAGATACGTTAACTCACTGGGGATAATGCAGGCGGTCCGGCAGCCCATGGGTCCGAAATACACGATCCTGCTTCCGAATTCCTTGTCATTTCTAAGATAAGTGGCTCCAAGGTGCTCGATCGTATGAAGTTCTGCCGTATTCAGGACCGGTTCCCGGTTAGGAGCGGTCAGCCGGATATCAAAGGTAGTAATGGTCTCCTTGCCGATGTGGTCTTTTCTTGACACATATATACCCGGCATCAGCTTCAGATGGTTGATCGTAAAACTGGCAATTTTTTCCATAGTAAACTCCTTTTTTAATAAAACTGGCGGGTCGACAGGTATTTATCGCCGCCGTCAGGTAAGATCACAACGATATTTTTGCCCTTCATGGCCGGCCGTTTGGCTAAACGGGCAGCGGCTGTCAGGGCCGCGGAAGCACTCGTGCCCAGCAAGATACCCTGCAGACGGCCGATAGAGCGGGCAGTCTGATAGGCTTCGGCGCAGGTTATATCCATGCACTCCTGATAATC
This sequence comes from uncultured Eubacteriales bacterium, assembly GCA_900315265.1. GTDB lineage: Bacteria > Bacillota > Clostridia > Lachnospirales > Bianqueaceae > RUG760. Next base: position 62,077 of record OMYN01000005.1, on the reverse strand, counting down.
ACTGCGAAGAATAAAATCGGTCAGTTCCTTATCATCCACATCATTAAAGTTCAGAACGCCGTCGATGATAGGGCAGTAGGGATTCTGACGGCTGCGTCTTGAACAGGGGGCAGGCTGTACGGCCAAAACATAAAGATCCGGATTTTTCCCTCTCAGGTAAGTCGAAAGACCGTGGAGAGTACCTCCCGTGCCAACCATGCAGACCAGGGCATCAACCATGCCGTCCGTGTCTTCCCATATCTCCGGACCGGTCGTCACCATATGAGAACGGGGATTTGCCTTATTGGTTACCTGATTCAAATAATGATAACGTGGGCCGTGAGCTTTGCAGTAGCCCTCGATCTCTGCCATGGTCGCTTCCCGGAATTCATCAAAAGGCTGATCGGGATCTTCTCCCGGAAGATCCCGGTAATCCCTCAGTACGGCACCGTATCCCTTCAGCATGGTTTTCCTTTCAGGAGTGACGCCTGCTTCCAGAAAAATCTCAAGATGGTAGCCTAGGGCGACTCCGTAAGCAGCCAAGGCGATCCCCGTATTGCCGCTGGTCTGTTCGACGATCGTATCGCCCGGTTTCAGTATACCGTCCTGTTCCGCCTGACGGATCATAAATAAAGCAGGCCGGTCTTTGATACTGCCGGCAGGATTCAGATACTCCAGCTTTCCCAGTAAGTGGGCAGGTAACTGATTCGCTTTTTCGTATTTTTCGAACTCTATCAGGGGAGTCCGGCCGACCAGCTGTGTAATCGATGTATAAACCATGTTCTTATATCCAACCTTTCTGTTATTGTACATCATACATACGGATCAAAAGAAGACAAGTCTTGACTTACGAAAAAAATCCTTTATAATACGGTAATACCCATGGAATAAATGGGTATTTATCTGTTTGCATAAAGGAGAGCAAAATGGGAAGAATATCGATGATCGATCCGGAAAAAGCCCCTCAGGAGATACAAAATGCCGTAAAAGAGCATGTAGCCAAGGGCAGAAAACTGACAAACGAAAAAAAGACGCTGCTGCATAATCTCCATGCATTTCTAGCGGTCGAAGAGTCATCATATGCCTTGGACGATGACCTGCAGCAGCTGATCGGGAAACTGGATGCCGATCTGTATGAATATGCCATTTCTGTAACCAACGACTGCCTTGTCTGCACGACATATTTCAGCCGCCTTCTGAAAGAGCAGCACCACATCGATCCTAACAACTTTGCCATGACGCACCGCCAGGACCTGCTCATGCATTTTGCTCAGAAAATGGGGCATGATCCCAAATCGATCACAGATGCGGAATTCAACGCCTTATAACAGGATTTTCTTGATAACGGAGGGAAAAACGGCGAGCCTGTCGATGAGGAAAAGGCAGAGGAGATCATGGTATGCCTGGTTGCGGAAGGAGCCATGATGGTCGCCAACAATTATGTCAATGATGCCCTTAAGGTCGATGTTTAAGGCTGATCTATGAAACAAAGTATCGGTATCGCATTTAAAAAATCCATCCCCATCCTTTTCAGCTATGTATTCCTGGGAGCAGCATACGGCATCCTTATGCAAAAAGCGGGATTCGGATGGTATTATTCCCTGCTGATCAGTTTGGTCGTCTACACCGGTGCCTTCCAGTACGTGCTGACGTCAATGATGGCAGCCGGAACTTCCCTGATAACGATCGCGCTGACGGCTTTATTTATGAACAGCCGCCAGCTTTTCTACAGCATCAGTTTTGTTGATGATTTCAATAAAATAGGCAAGGCCAAACCTTATATGATACACAGTCTGACCGATGAGACCTACGCTGTTTTCCACACCTTGGATCTTACGGGCAGCCAAAAGCGACAGGTCATGTTGTATATGGCTCTTATGTGCCAGTTTTACTGGTGCGCGGGAGCTGTTTTGGGAGGAGTAGCCGGAAGTCTTCTTCCTTTTTCTGCGGAAGGGATCGACTTCTGCATGACAGCCCTGTTCATCACTATTTTTATTGATCAGTGGGAAAAATCTGATGTGCATGTCTCGGCTGTTGCAGGCCTTGTCTGCGGCCTGGTCTGCCTCTTTATTTTCGGTCCTGATAAATTCATGCTTCCGTCTTTACTGATCGTTTCTGCTTTCCTCATTATATACGATCAGTTCACGAAACGATCCGGGACAGGACTCCCGCAAGGAAAGGACTCCTGAATGCAGACCGGTTATATTTTTACTGCCATATTGATTTCCGCTCTGATAACCTATTTTCTGCGCTCGGCCGTTTTCCTGTTTTTCAACGGCCGCAGGACTATGCCTATATGGCTGGACCGCTTGGGGAAAATACTGCCGTCTGCTATAATGGGCGTATTGATCGTATATTGTTTGAAAAATATTCAAAGTGATTTTGGGCATTCCGGTCTGTTCGGTATCATTGCAGCTTTTATCACGGCCCTTTCTTATGAATGGAAGCATAACACATTTATAAGCATCGCCGCCGGGACAGCTGCCTATATGATCCTGATCCGTGCCTTGTAAAGGAGGCTGTCATGAACGTTAAAGCCAGTCAGTTCGGTTATCAGAGCGATCTTCCTGCGGGAAAATTTGACCAGATCACGGATGTTGCCGGTATACGTGTCGGTCATACAACAATCGACCATGATACGGCCCATACGGGTCTGACCGTCATCATCCCTCCCGGCGATGTCTATCAGGAGCCGTTGATCGCAGCCTGCCATGTCCAAAACGGCTTCGGAAAAACTACAGGACTGATGCAGATCGATGAGCTGGGCAGTCTGGAAACACCGATCGTTCTGACAAATACGTTAAATGTGGGTAAGATCTGTGACGCTCTGATCGAACATGTGCTGAAGGAAGAGGCCTCCAAAGGCATTGAGGTCACTACCGTAAACCCAGTGGTGGGGGAGTGCAATGACTCTCAGATCAACCGGATCGGAAACAGGGTCCTGGGTCTCATGGAGCTGGAGGAAGCTTTCAAAGCAGCTTCTGTCCAATTTGAAGAAGGATCCGTCGGAGCGGGACGCGGAACGATCTGCTACGGCTTAAAGGGCGGTATCGGCAGCGCTTCCAGGCTGGTTTCCATTGGCGGTAGAACCTACACCTTCGGAATCCTGGTCCAGTCCAACTTCGGCCGTACCCGCAATTTCCGTTTCGGTGACCGCCTCATCGGACCCGGGTTGGAAAAGAGTATTAAAAAAGCCTCTGCCGATGACAGAGGCTCGATCATGATGATTGTTGCGACAGACTGTCCTTTAAGCGCCAGGCAGCTCAAAAGAGTGGTCAGAAGAGTACCCAACGGCCTTGCCCGGACAGGGTCATATACCGGTAACGGCAGCGGGGAAGTCGTCATCGGATTCAGCACAGCCAACCGCTTGAATCGAAATAAAGAAGAAATGACCATGACTGTTTATCCGGATGCCATGCTGGAAAGGGCCTTTCTGGCTGTTACGGACATGTGCCAGGAAGCTGTCTATAACAGCATGCTCAACGCTGTCTCCTGCGCTAAATTAGATGGAAGCCCCTGCCTGAGTCTGCGTGATCTGTTAGATAAAGTAGAATAAGAGGGCTATGGCGATCCCCAGTAAAGAACCGGCCGCTACCTGGATAGGTGTATGCCCGACGAATTCTTTGAGTCTTTCATTACTGGATAAGTCTTTATTGTATACGATGCTCATCAGATCGTTCAAAGCCTTGGATTGTTTTCCTGTTTCCAGCCTTACTCCCATGGCATCATGCATGACGATGATGGCAAGAAAGAAAGCGATCGCAAAAGCAGGAGAAGCCAGTCCCTGGGTCATGGCGCACTCGACCGCAAGAGCGGAAACCGTTGCCGAATGACCGCTGGGCATACCTCCGTCGCCGACCAGACGGCTCCAATTGATCTTGCCCTTATTGGATATCGCGTAAATAATGGTTTTTAAGACCTGGGCGGTCAGCCAACCGCATGCGCTTGCCCAGAAGATCTTATTGCTCATCAAATGCTGAACCCATTCCATGATAGTCAACCTTCCTTTCCGAAATTACCGTAAATAAACCTTTACAGCTCTACGATCTGGGTTGCCACCGTCTGAGCAAAACGAACATCGTGTTCGACCAGAAGCATGGTCGGCTGATAGGTCAGGATCAGCTTTTCGATCTGCATCCTTGAAAAGACATCGATATAATTTAATGGCTCGTCCCAGACATATAAGTGGGCGGGAGTGATCAGACTCGCGGCAAGCAGTATTTTCTTTTTCTGGCCTTCGGAGAGGTCGGAAAGATCCTTGACAAACTGTTCACGGCTGAAATCAAGTATCCTGAGAACCGATAGAAATAAACTTAGATCGAGCTGCCTCTCGAGGCAGAAATCCTGGACCGTGCCTTTCAGAAAAGACGTATCCTGGCTTGCATAGGATATGATCAGCCCGGAAGTCACCTGTAAAGTTCCTTCAACGATCAGGTTCCCAGGAAGGCGTGCCCGTTCGCTTTTGTCGGGAAGATCTGATTTTTGCAGGATCGCTTTAAGGATACTGGATTTTCCGCATCCGTTCGGCCCTTTCAAAAGTACCCGCCGACCCTTTGTCACCTGGAAACGAAGGCCTTCAAAAAGAGGTTTTTCCGCATCCTGGTACCGGAGGGAAAGATCGTAGACATTGATCATTAAGTCTTTGTAGAAAGACAACTGTGGGATCTTCAGATCATCGACCCGTTCGATGTCCTGCAGCAGGTCCTTCTTTCCTTCGATTTCCCTGTTGATCCTTTTTTCGACCGCTTTGACCCGAGACTGCATCTTCTTTGTTTTTGAACCGATATAGGGTCTGGTCCCCATACCGCGCTGTTCTTTGATGGGATCAAAACCGATCTTGGTACTTTCGTTTTTAGCGGCCCACTGGCTGCTCCGGTCTGCCGCTGTCTTCAGCTTACTGATTTCCTTCAGGTGCTTTTCATTTTCAGACTGAGCGAAAGTATCGCTTCGTTCCTTATTGGCCCACCAGGAAGTAAAATTACCGGACTGCACTTCAATGGTGCTTTTATTAAAAGCCAGGATATGGTCGCAGACGGCATCCAAAAGATCACGGTCATGCGAAACCAGAATGAATCCTTTTTTGGAAGACAAATAATCTTTAACGACCTGACGAGCCTTTTCATCCAGGTGATTGGTAGGCTCATCGATCAGCAGGAACTCATTTTCCCCGGCAAATAAAACCGCCAGCATGACTTTAGTGCGCTCTCCGAAACTCAAAGTAGAAAAAGGACGGAACAAGCATTCAGCATCCATATGGATCTGGTCCAGCTGGATCAGGACCTGCCATAACTGGACAGAAGGTTTCCATTGTTCCATAAGTTCCGAGGCCGTCCTGGAACCGTCATTATCAGATACAGAATAGGGGAAATAATCAAAGGCGACCGGAGAGTAGATCGACCCCTGATAGTCATAAGTTCCCATCATCAGCTGCAGCAGTGTTGTTTTTCCCTTTCCGTTGCGGCCGATCAGTCCTAACTTCCAATTGGTATCTATTTGAAAGGTAACATGAGACAGCACCGGATCCGAACTGCCTTCATAGGTAAAACTCAGATCATTGACACGGATCTGTGCCATCTTTAAATCACCTCCCATTTTTTACGCATGAATGTGTAGATAAAATACCATAGTGACCGGTCAAATGCAATTCCAAGGAGAGAAGGACAAAAGATCCGTCAGACGCAAAGGCGGCTTCCATCGGCTGTTATTTAATAAACAGGTAAATAGGTCTCCTCAAAAGGCAGCAAATATGATAGAATTATTTTAATCATTCTTTAAAAAGTTATATTTTATTTCATAATCCTTGGATACCGAAATAGGAGGGCCTGGTATGGAAATCACGCAGCAGTTGGACCAGAAGGCAATGATCAAAGAAACGATCCGTATCGCCTGGCCTGCCGTACTGGAGTCATTTTTTATATCCCTGGCGGGTATGATCGATACCATGATGGTATCGTCGATGGGTACGGCTTCCGTTGCAGCCGTAGGTCTGACGACACAGCCGAAATTCATCACCCTGGCTGTTTTCTTTTCCATCAACGTGGCTGTGTCGGCACTGGTAGCCCGGCGCAAGGGGCAGCAGAACCAGGACGGCGCTAATGAAGTTCTATTAACAGCTTTGGTCCTTTCTATCGTGTTATGTGTCTTCCTTTCCATCCTTTCCGTCGTTTTGGCCGATCCGATCATCCGTCTTTGCGGATCCAATGAAGACACTCATGATCCGGCTGTCACCTATTTCCGTGTCATCCAGGGCGGTATGATCTTCAACGTGCTGTGCATGGTCATAAACGCCGCCCAGCGGGGAGCCGGCAATACCAGGATCGCCATGACCACCAACATTGTTTCTTCTTTAGTTAATATCTGTTTCAATTATCTGCTGATCGGAGGCAATTTTGGATTTCCAAAACTGGGGATTTACGGTGCCGCCATCGCTACCGTCCTGGGTACGGTCGTTGCCTGTGTCATGTCGATCCAGTCGCTGTTCAAAAAGAAAAGTTACGTACAGTTCAAGTACATGGCCAAACATCATATCAAGCCGACGGCTGCAGCCATAAAGTCTATCTGGCAGCTGGGCATCAATTTACTGATCGAGAATTTCGCCATGCGTATCGGTTTCATTTCGACTGCTTATCTGGCGGCAAAATTGGGGACGGATCCTTTTGCAGCCCATCAGGTCGGCATGAATATACTGGGCCTTGGCTTCTCGTTCGGCGATGGCATGCAGGTAGCCGCGGTAGCCCTGATCGGCCGTTCACTTGGTGAGGAAAGGCCTGATAAAGCTAAAAAATACGGCAGCCTGTGCCAGAGGATGGGCTTTATTATATCCGTTATCCTGGCCATCGTCCTGTTTTTCTTCGGAAGGCAGATCTTCGGACTGTTCTTTAAGGCAGAAGATGTCATTGAGATGGGTGTCCTGATTTCACGTTTCATCATCGTCATCGTTCTTTTCCAGGTCTCGCAGATCATTTATGCAGGCTGCTTAAGAGGTGCCGGAGACGTTAAATACTGCCTTTTTGTTTCACTGATTTCCGTAGCTATCATCCGTACCCTGGTAACTATCCTGCTGGTGTCTGTTTTCCATCTCGGTCTGGTCGGTATCTGGATCGGTGTCTTTTCCGATCAGTTCTCCCGTTTCATTCTGCTCAGCATCCGCTTCCGTCAGGGCAAATGGGTAAACATCAAGATTTGATGTTACATCAAGATCTGATGTTATAGATAACAATCTTTTATGAAGAAAGCGGCCGCTAATTTTGAACATAGATCATGTATCTTATCCTGAGGCCCATCATCAGCCGGATCCACTGATCCCGGCTGATTTCGATCGGCTGGAGTTTTTATATAATCGATATCCCAAGTACCGCGAAAGGACCCTGTTCACGTCTTTGGACCAGCTGCTGGCAGATCATGCGTCCTATCAGGATGATTTCGATTCTGAAGAACTGCAGAAGGAATACAAGGAAAAAGGACTTGAAAAATTTCTGGTACAACTGTCCTGGTCGGATCTTCCTTATCGCTGGGCCGCTAAAGAATCGATCGAAAAAGCAGGCCCTTTGAGGCCTAATTCCTATGTTGACAGTTTTATGAGCCAGTTTGCTCATTTGGATTATGACCATAAAGCCTATTTCATGTTTCCGGTCACGGATCCGGTCCGTCCATCCTTCCTGGTCTTAAAAGAGGTATTGAAAAAAGCAGATAATGTAACTCCTGTCCGGAACCTCTTTCCCGATCAGGAAACTCTCCATTATATGGCTGTTTTTGATAAAAGAGACATGGATACTGTTCTGCTGGCTTTTCATTTAGTCTACAGCGGCGGTTTGTCCGAAACTCCCGGCACCTTCCTTCTTTACGATTATCCTTTGCCCTGGTATCTAAGTCATCTTCAATATAATAATGTCGTACTGCGCTCGCCCTATCTTCCGGACAGGCTGGCCAAATATCAGGGGAATCCCGAATTTTACCATAATCCCGCTAAAACCGTATATGTGCGCCGCAATATCGGCCACATTCTGGAAAAGGGATATTTCAGCGATGAACTAGACTTTTTCCGCAACCTCAACCAGAAAATTATGCCGCTCTTTCAGTGGTGGTACTCGGACATTTCGACTTATGAAGAAAAGGATGGCTTTCGGTCCGACTGGCGCCTGGAAAGAACGAAGATAAGGACAAGATTAACAGCAGAAGGAAAAATCAACCCAAAATGGACGCATGAAGTTGAACTTTTTAAACTGCTGAAAGACATGTATCCCGATACTCTGTACCAGTACCGGCCTTCGTGGCTGGGCCGGCAGAGCCTGGATATGTATATCCCATCGCTAAATACCGGGATCGAATATCAGGGGCTGCAGCATTCGGCCGCGGTAGATTTTTTCGGCGGACAGGAAGCCCTGGATCACCGCCGCCAGCTGGACCAGCAAAAACACGATCTTTGCGTCGTAAATGGGGTAAGGCTGATCGAGTGGCCATATGATCTGGAAGCAACGAAGGAGAATGCGGACACCATGCTTAAACAAAGCACCAATGGGCAGGAATTTTCTGACAAATCAAATGATAATGGTGAATGATTTTCTATTCTAAATCGCTTTGTTAAAACTAAAAGGAGGTCTTTATGTTTCTACACGTTACACTGACCCCGGAATGGAAAAATGATACTATTTCAGCCATGTCCGTCCGCATACAGACGGACCGTACTGTTCAAAAGGGCCAGGCCGCCTTTGCCCGGATCACCGAATACGTAAAGATCCCCTTCTGTCCCATCGAGGGCCGTCCCAAGCTGACTGACGACCGGGGCATCGTTCCTTATGATGCCTGCGATGCACAGCAGGACCGCTCCTTTTCGACTCGCGAAGAATTGATCGTCTGCCGGGATACAGAGGGATCATTGTCCCTGTCCTACCGGATCCTGCCGCGCCTGCAGCCGCCTGGATACCGTTCCAGTCCTTATCTTGATTTTGTCGCAGAAAAGGGCGGGGCAAGCGGAAGCGGAGAGACCATCCTGTTTTCACTGCCGGATATCACCAATGATACGCTGAAATTCGATTTTATTCTGGATTGGGATCTGGCTGGTCTTCCTGCAGGTGCTAGAGGATTGTATGCTTATTCGGCTGCCGATCATTTTGAAATGCCGGAAACGGATGACCGGCATGTCCTGCAGGCTTTGTACGCATGCGGATGCATGCACAGTTACGAAGAAGGGGATATTGGTTTTTACTGGTTCGATCAACTGCCTTTTGATGGAGAAAAGTCAGGCAGGCTGATCGTAACCATGTTCCGGATCATGCAGAAGGCTTTTCATGATCAGGGAGGACCTTACCGGGTCATGACCCGCCACAACGGCTTTCCGGGCAGCGGGGGAGGTACGGCATATAATCGAAGCTATATCTATTCTTACTGCGACGGCCAGGTGATACGGGAAAAAGACCTGCGTTCATTGATGAGTCATGAAATGGTCCACAACTGGCCGTGTATGAAAGATGAGCCGGCCGGCCTTGGCACCTGGTACGGGGAGGGATGCGCCGAATATTTTTCGACCATGATCCTCCTGGAAAATAATCTATCCACCTTAGATGAGATCGCAGATGATATTAATGAAAAAGCCGGCAGCTATTATAAAAATCCTCTGATAAATCTATCCAACCTCGAATTAGGAAAAATCTACTGGCAGGACCTGAGAGCGCAAAGACTGCCGTATCACAGGGGTATGCTGTATCTTTCCAACCTGGATGCTCAGATCAAACGGTTCAGCCGCGGGAAAAAATGTCTGCTGGACCTTTCCAATGAACTGATGAAGATCCCGGAACCGACTCCCGACGATTTTATCAGAGTCGGTAAAGAATTTTTACACATGGATCTGGAACCCGGTTACCGGGCAATGTGCAATGGCGGCTTTATTGAGCCTGACCCGGACGCATTTGACGGCCTGTTCACTGTGAAAAGAATAAAGGTCCGCCAGGATAATTCCCAGCACCGCTGGGAACACGATCAAAGCGGTCCGCTGGTCGACGGCTTTATATGGGAGCCGAAACGCGACGCAGATTCGTTCTGATATTTTATTTTTCCGAACAATAATATATGTAATGTAAAATCCGACCGCTGCCTTCAGCGCTGAAAAACACTGAAAGCAGCGGTAATTTTATGTACTATTTACAAATCATCCACTTAGGGTCAGAACTATAACAGGCACTTGTTATAAAACAGACGAACACACAGATTTTACGCAGTTTTTATACAAGGACTCCTTAATAAATTACACAGTCACGATAAACTTTTCCTTGTTCCAAAGGAACACTGTCCAAGGAAACAGTGCATAAATGAACAATGACAGTGTTTCTTGAGGAACAAATACATTCACAGATATAAATCTGGAGGGTAATTATGAAAAAGAACATGTTCGCAAAAGTAGCGTCGATGCTTCTGGTAGGCGCGCTGGTCGCTGCCAGCCTTACCGGATGCTCCTCTTCTACTAATGAAAGTTCCGGCACGACTGAAAGCAATACGACTGAGAGCAGTACGACTGAGAGCAGCACCTCTGAGAGCAGCAAAGCAGAGTCTTCCGCTGCGGAGTCTTCTACGAAAGAATCTTCCACTGCCGAATCTTCAACCGCTGCTGAGGCTTCTTCCGAAGCACCCCTGTCCGGTGAAGTAAACGCCGCAGGTTCTTCCGCCCTGCAGCCTCTGGCTCAGGCAGCCGCTGAAGCATTTATGGAGAAAAATCCCGACCTTGCTGTCAATGTAAACGGAGGCGGCTCCGGTGAAGGATGCAAACAGGTTGCCGCAGGAACCATCGATATCGGCAACTCGGATGTCGATGCTTCCGAAAAGATCGATGCAGATGCTGCCAAAGCTCTGGTCGACCATAAAGTCTGCATCATCACTAACGCAGCCATCGTTAATAAGGATCTGGGCATCACCAACCTTACCACCGATCAGCTGATCGACATTTTCACCGGAAAGGTTACCAACTGGAAAGACGTCGGAGGTCCTGATCTGGAAATCATGCTTTGCACCCGTCCTGCTTCTTCCGGTACCCGTGCTTTGTTCAAGACCTACGCACTGAACGGCCAAGAAGAGACTACCGGCCTTGAAAACGATAACTCCGGTGAGCTGATGACTACAGTTGCCCAGAACAAAGGCGCTATCGGATACCTGGCACTGTCCTACCTGGTAGACAACGACTCTGTACAGGCCGTCTCCATCGACGGTGTTGAACCTACTCTGGAAAACACCTATAACGGCACCTACAAAGTTTGGGGTTACGAACATATGTATACCAACGGTGAAGGCTCCGAACAGGCCCAGGCTTTCATCAACTACATCATGAGCGACGAATTTGCTCCTAACATCGAAAAGATGGGTTACGGAGTTACTTCCAAACTATCCGATGCAGCTATTAAGACCCACGAATAATCCAATCTGATCTTCTTTGAAAGAGGCAGTTATGAAAAAATCCTCAAAAGGATACGGCGGCAGGGCGCTTGTAACGTTCTGTGGTATATTCCTGATCATTCTTACGATAACGATCGGTGTATTCCTGATCATTCGAGGTATGGGAACTTTCACCGAATATCATCACAGCATCCTTGAATTCCTTTTCTCGTCAAAGTGGGATCCCAAGGATGTCCCGGGTGAAGGAGGCGGGCAGGTAGGTGCTGCCATCTACATTGTCGGTTCACTCCTTACCTGCGGGCTGGCCATGCTGATCGCGGTTCCTTTTAGCATTGCGGCTGCCATCTTTATCACGGAGATCTCACCTAATCTCGGTACCCGGCTGTTTCAGCCGGCTATCGAGATTTTTGTCGGAATCCCTTCCGTTGTTTACGGCTGGCTGGGTGCTACCATTCTTGTACCCTTTATCCGCGATGTCTTTCATGCTCCGGTCGGAGGCTACTCTGTACTGGCGGGCAGCATCGTACTTGCCATCATGATTTTCCCGACCATCACTACCGTGTCCGCTGATGCTATCCGAAGTGTTCCGGACAGCTATCGCCAGGCTTCTTACGGTCTTGGCTCTACCAGATGGCAGATGATTTGGCACGTGGTTCTTCCGGCAGGTCTTCCCAGCATCCTTACCGGCGTCATCCTGGGCCTGACCCGTGCTATCGGCGAAGCACTGGCTGTTGCCATGGTTATCGGAAGAAAACGTGAATTTCCGAAAATATCCTTTATCCGACTCATAACATGACCGCAGTCATTGCATCGGATATGGGAAATACCGCTAACAACGGTGAGTACAACATGGCTCTTTGGTCCATCGGCCTTCTTCTGTTTATCATCTCGATCGTCTGCATCCTTCTGATCCACCTGATCGCGGCGAAAAACAAGAAAAAGAATGCTGCACATTAAAAGGAGAAGGGCATTATGATCGATAAAAAACTTCAGCGTGTCATAAAAAAAGCAAACCGTACAAACAAAATCATGACGACCGTTCTTTACTGCGTCGGCGGTTTCTTCCTGCTCCTTTTGATCGTGATGGCAGGTTACATCATAATAAAGGGGATCATCGATTTCGACCCTGCTTTTCTGGGCTTTAATAAAAACGGCATCGGCAACCAGCTGTTCAATACCGTCTACCTAGTCTTCCTGTCCCTTCTGATCAGTGTTCCTTTAGGCGTCGGAGCCGGTATCTACCTGGCTGAGTATGCTGCGGATAATAAGTTTACAGCAGCTATCCGCATCAGTATCGAATCTCTTTCTTCTCTGCCGTCTATCGTAGTAGGCCTGTTTGGATATTTGGTCTTCATCCTGATGACAGGGATGAAATGGAACCTTCTGGCCGGAGCCCTTGCAGTATCCATTCTGAGTCTTCCCTCGATCACCACGACGACAGAAGATGCCATGAGAAGCCTTCCTCCCAGTTATAAACAGGGAAGTATGGCCCTCGGTGCTACCCATTGGAAGGCAATCACTTCAGTCCTTGTTCCGGCCTGTCTTCCCCGCATCATTACAGGTGTCATCCTGGCGGCAGGACGAGGTTTCGGTGAAGCCGCAGCGCTTTTGTATACGGCCGGTCAAAGTACGATCCTTCGCTGGGACAACTGGAACATTACTTCTAAAATGTGTCCTTTGAATCCCTTCCGTTCCGGCGAAACGCTTGCGCTACATATCTGGGTCCTGCGTACGGATGGCGCCCTGAACGCTAACTCAACACAAATGGCCAACTTTTCAGCTGCCATTCTGGTGGTCATGACATTGATCTTCAGCCTGCTGGCCCGTTATATTTCCAGAAGACTGAATAAGAAAAATACCGGCGAAAAATAATGGGGAAGGACAATAAAGATGGGAGATAAGGTTAAATTTTCAATCAGAGATCTTGATCTGTATTATGATTTTGGTACGTTTCACGCATTAAAGAAAGTTAATATCGATATTCAGGAACACGAGATCACGTCTTTGATCGGTCCTTCAGGATGCGGAAAATCCACATTCCTTAAGACATTGAACCGCATGAATGACCTTGTAAAAGGCGTTAAGATCGAAGGAAGCGTAAAACTGGACGGCGTTGACATCTATAAAGACCTTGATGTCATCGAACTGAGAAAACGTGTCGGCATGGTTTTCCAGCAGCCAAATCCCTTCCCCAAGTCCATATACGATAACGTAGCCTACGGTCCCCGTATCAACGGAATAAAAAGTAAAGCAAAGCTGGATGAGATCGTCGAGCGCAGTCTCAGGCAGGCAGCGATCTGGGATGAATTTAAAGACCGTCTTCATAAAAGTGCATTAGGGCTTTCCGGCGGCCAGCAGCAGCGTCTGTGCATAGCCCGTACCCTTGCCGTCCAGCCCGAAGTCATCCTGATGGATGAACCTACCAGCGCCCTTGACCCTATTTCCACCTCTAAGATCGAGGATCTGGCACAGCAGCTCAAAAAGGATTATACGATCGTTATCGTTACTCATAACATGCAGCAGGCAGTCCGTATTTCTGATAAAACCGCTTTCTGGCTTCTGGGCGAAATGGTCGAATACGGTGAAACTTCCGAAGTATTCGCAAATCCCAAGGATCCCAGAACAGAACGTTATATCACAGGGAGGTTCGGCTAATGAGACAGATTTTCGACGAAGAACTCAATCAGTTAAACAAAGACATTATTTCAACCGGCGCTTTATGCGAGAACGCGATCAAAACATCCGTACAATATCTGCTATCTCAGGATGACGATATTCAGAATGAAGTCAAAGAGATCGTAGAGCAGATCAACCATAAAGAACGTGAGATCGAAAATATGTGTCTGCGTCTGTTGCTCCAGCAGCAGCCGGTAGCCTCCGATCTGCGTGCGATTTCCGCCGCACTGAAGATGATATCCGACCTGGAGCGTATAGGCGATAACGCGGATGATATTTCAGAAATTGTTTCTATGCATAACATCAAAGCGTCCGAAGTAGAAAATTCCGTCCTGCTTCCTATGGCGAAAGCGTCTATGGAAATGCTCAGCGATTCGATCAATTCTTTTGTCAAAAGAGACGGAACACTGGCTCAAAGTGTTATAGACGGGGATGATACGATCGATGATTACTTTGATAAGATCAAAGTCGAACTGACCGATAATGTTTCCGACGGTCAGCTTAAGATCGACGCGATCCTGGATATCTTCATGGTTTCCAAATATTTCGAGCGCATCAGCGATCACTCTGTTAACATTGCCCAGTGGGTGTTATATATGATCACCGGCAATCTGGAGGGCAACACAAATTGATTTTCTGTGTAGAAGATGACGAAGCAGCAGGAAATCTGGCTGCCTATGCTCTCGAATCTGCCGGTTTCCATGTACAGATCTTTCCGAACGGTCAGGCTTTCTTCAAAGCTCTTGAGTCAGCAGAGCCGGAGCTGATCCTTTTGGATATCATGCTGCCCGGCGAGGATGGCCTTTCCATCCTGAAAAAGCTGCGCGCGGATTCTTCTACCAGTGAGATCCCGGTCATTCTTACTACAGCAAAAGGGACTGAATTCGATAAGGTAAAGGGACTGGATCTGGGGGCCGACGACTATCTGGTAAAACCGTTCGGGATGCTCGAAATGGTTTCCAGAGTGAAAGCGGTCCTTCGCAGAGTATCTGCTCATAAACCGGAAAACGATCTTCTGGCCATCGGGCCCATCGTAATGAACGATACCGCCCATCAGGTCACGGTAGACGGAAGACACCTGGAGCTTACCTTAAAGGAATATTCCCTGCTGGAATTATTCATGCGCAATCCGGACCGTGTTTTTGACCGGGATACTTTGCTGCTGAAGATCTGGAATAACGAATACTCCGGCGATACGCGCACTGTCGACGTCCATGTCGGAACGCTTCGTTCCAAACTCGGAAAAGCTTCCAACATGATCCAGACGGTACGCGGTGTCGGATATAAACTGGTTTCAGCATGAAAAAACGTATTTTCAGCTACATGTTCCGCACAGTCCTGCTGACTCTCCTTCTGGGATCCTGCGCTGTCATGCTTATTTTGTACAATTATTTCGGCAGGGTCCAGCTGGATCAGCTGCGTACCGAGTCGAAGATGACTGCCGAAGCAGTCGAAAAAGACGGGCTGAATTATCTTTATAAACTCCATCTTACCAAGACCAGGATCACCTGGATCGCAGCGGATGGTACGGTAATCTATGACAATCAGGGCGATGCTTCCAAGATGGGAAATCACGGGGATCGCCCTGAAGTCGTTCAGGCCCTTAAGGAAGGCATCGGTGAAAGTTCACGATATTCAGAGACTTTGTCCAGGCAGATGCTCTACAACGCCCGGAAACTTCCGGACGGTACCGTCATCCGCCTTTCGGAAGGCAGAGATTCTGTCCTGCGTGCTGCGTTTGCAGCCTTATTTCCCATGACTCTGGTCCTGGCTGTGCTGCTTCTTATTTCCTGGTTTTATTCATCACGCATGTCCCGGAAGATCGTACAGCCTATTAATAGTTTTGACCTCGACCATCCCCTGGAAAATGAGGAATATCCGGAACTGTCGCCATTTGCACACCGGATCTATGAACAGCAGAAACAGATCCAGCAGCAGAAAGAACATCTATACCGATCGGAAAAAAGTTTCGTATCCGTAACCGATAACATGAAAGAAGGCTTGATCCTGCTGAACCCGGACGGCCGCATCCTGACCATCAACCGTCCTGCCATGGCACTTCTGAATACCACCGCCGGCTGTGTGGGAAAAGATATCCTTTATCTGGAACGCAGAATAGAGTTCGAAAAGGCTCTTGACCTGGCCGCCAAAGGTAACCATCAGGAACTGATCCTGAGTTATTCGGGGCGGAGTTATCAGATGGATATTACTCCAGTTTATAATAATGATTCGCTGACTGGTATGGTACTGCTTCTGTTTGATGTGACCGACCGGATAAAAGCGGAGCAGATGCGGAAAGAATTCTCCGCTAATGTGTCTCATGAGCTGAAGACCCCGCTTCATACCATCTCCGGATGTGCGGAGCTTTTGGAGTCCGGTGAGGTAAAACCGGAAGATACAAAAAAATTTATCCACACCATATATACACAGGCCCACCGCATGATCGATTTGGTTCAGGATATCCTTTACATTTCACACCTTGACGAGGGTGCTCAGGATCTTAAATGGGAAAAAACCGATCTGATGGGAGCGGTCAAAAAAGCTGTGGATCAGCTGACACCTACTGCCGCGCAGCGGGGGATCCGGTTATATCCTACAGGACTGTCTTCGGATATCGATGGTATCCCGCGTCTGGTAGAAAGCATCGTTTACAACCTGATCGACAACGCCATCAAATATAACCATAACAACGGGGCTGTCTATATAGCCTTGAAAAACCGTAATGATTCGGTCGTCCTGACAGTGGAGGACACCGGGATCGGCATCCCGGAGGAAGATCAGTACCGCATTTTCGAACGCTTCTATCGTGTCGATAAAAGTCATTCCCGTGAAATAGGGGGGACCGGACTGGGGCTTTCGATCGTGAAACATGCCTGTCAGATCCTGCATGCTAAGATCCGGGTCGACAGTACCCTCGGGGACGGCAGTACCTTTACCGTAACTTTTCTCAAGGACGTTCCGGAAGACTTAAGAGGCACCGGGAACCTATGAAACACCGTGTAACCTTACCCGGTGTTTTTTCTTTTTCTTACCACATACATATGATTTGGTATATAATGACACAGTAATTATTTATTACATCCCGGGAGGAATTTTTAATTATGTGGATCGTAATGGCCGTAGGCTCTGCCTTCTTTGCCGGATTGACTTCCATCCTGGCAAAATGCGGTATCCGCAAAACAGATTCCGATATCGCTACCGCGATTCGGACCATAGTCGTTCTTCTGTTCTCATGGATCATGGTCTTTATCGTCGGTTCTTATAAAGATATCAGTCAGATTTCAGCGAAATCTATGATTTTCCTGGTTTTATCAGGCCTTGCCACCGGAGCCAGCTGGATCTGCTATTTCAAGGCTCTGTCACTTGGCGACGTCAATAAAGTCGTTCCAATCGATAAGTCCAGCACCATCCTGACGGTCCTTTTAGCCATTATCCTCTTCCATGAGACCAATCATCTATGGATCAAATTGATCTGCACCGCACTTCTGGCAGCCGGTGTCTTTCTGATGATCGAAAAGAAAGAAAGCACTAACGGTAATCAGGAGCCCAAACGGGTATGGCTTCCTTACGCCATCGGTTCGGCTGTTTTTGCTGCGCTGACTTCTATCCTGGCAAAAATCGGCATCGAAGGAGTAGAGTCTAATCTTGGAACAGCTATCCGTACCTGTGTCGTTCTGATCATGGCTTGGGTCATCGTCTTTCTCAAGAAAAAACAGTCCCAACTGCACGATCTGGACAAAAAGGAACTGGTATTCATCTGCCTTTCCGGTATCGCGACCGGCGCATCCTGGCTTTGCTATTATTATGCCATTCAGAACGGTATCGTCAGCGTCGTAGTTCCGATCGACAAACTAAGTATCCTTGTTTCCATTGCCTTCTCTGCGATCGTATTCCATGAACGGCTCAGTAAGAAGGCAGGCGTGGGGCTGGCTCTTATGGTCATAGGCACCCTTGTCATGGCTATCTGGGCACGGTGAATAGTCGATGGATCTCAATTATACCGACGTCAATGCCGCTCAGATCGATCAATGGGTGGAAGGCGGCTGGGAATGGGGCATACCCATCGATCATGAAACCTATCTGAAAGCCGTCAGGGGCGATTGGAAAGTATTCCTTACCCCTACGGTTCCTGTTCCGAAAGAGTGGTTCCCGGACAATATGGCAGGCTGCAAACTGTTGGGCCTGGCATCGGGCGGAGGGCAGCAGATGCCCATATTTTCCGCCGCCGGCGCTGACTGTACCGTGATGGATTATTCTCCCAAACAGCTGGAAAGCGAAGAGATGATGTCCCGCCGCGAAGGATACTCGATCCGCATTATCCGGGGAGATATGACCAAACCTTTTCCTTTCGAAAAGGACAGCTTCGATGTCATCTTTCACCCCGTATCCAACTGTTATGTCAAAGATGTTCAGCACGTCTGGGACGAATGTTTCCGTGTATTGAAACCGGGCGGTCTCCTGCTGGCCGGTTTGGATAACGGAGTCAATTTCTGGTTCGCGGATGAGGAAACCGGGACCATTACGGAAACCATGCCGGTGGATCCGCTGACGAATCCCAAGCAGCGGGAAGCCATGCTGAAGGATGGATCCGGCTTTCAATTTTCGCATACCGTCGAAGAACAGATAGGCGGGCAGCTCAAAGCAGGTTTTACCTTAAAAGATATTTACGGGGACACCAACGGACGAGGTTTCCTTCACGAGCACCATATCGATACTTTTTGGGCGACACTTGCCCGGAAACCGCAATACTGAAATAATATTAGGAGGTTTATCATCATGCTTCAGGACAAAAAATTAAATACCGTTTCTGCTATTCTGATGGCCGTCTTCGGTTTGATCCTTGTGATCTGGGCGGGCAGTGCTTTAAAAATCACCGCCATTGTGATCGGGGTCCTCCTTCTTCTGGAAGCCGTAGCTCTTTTTATCAGCTATTTCCAGGACAAAGAAACACCCAAGCTGATCGAAGGTATCGTGTCAGCCATTATCGGTCTGGTCTTTGTTATTAAACCGACCTTCATCGTATCCATCTATCCTTTCCTTCTGGGAGCAGTCATTGTAGTTGAAAGTATCCTTCATCTGGTCCAGCTGTTCGGCACTTCCGTAAAAACCGGCAGGACCTGGGGCCTGATCGCCGCCAATGTTGTCCTTCTTATCTTAGGCATCGTAATCATGTTCAATCCTTTCACGACGATGACCGTTCTGGTCCGTGTTTCCGGAATCGTCATGATCATCGATGCTTTTCTGGGCCTTTTATTCGGGGTTCAGCTGTAAGACCGGGAACCGAACGTGCCTTACAAGGAGGACTTTCATGATCGATCTTAGGGAATTTTCGGACAAAGCAGAGCAGGACCGCTGCCTGGGACTTATCGTTACCCAAAACCAAAAAGAAGTAGGAAGATATTTGTCCGAGGGCCCCTGCCGGCGAAATATCTATTCTGCTTCCAAAAGCTTTACTTCCGCCGCAGTCGGTATTGCTGTCAAAGAAGGGCTCCTGGCCTTGGATGAAAAACTGACCGATGCCTTTAGCGAAGATCTTCCCGACCGGGTGCCGGATAATCTGGAAAAGGCAACGGTCAAAGATCTGCTGACTATGTGTCTGGGACAGGACAAGGGATTTCTGATGGGGGAAGACAGGCCCTATTACACAGAAAGGGACTGGGTAAAGCTGAGCCTGAGACAGTCATTTCCCTACCAGCCCGGGACCCGCTTTGTTTATAATAATGCCGGGCCTTATTTAGCTGGCGTGCTGGTACAAAGGCGGGCCGGATGCGACCTGGTCCACTATCTGTATCCCCGCTTGTTTGAACCGCTGGGGATGGCGCTTCCCACCTGGGAGGCGGATCCTCTGGGAAGGACCTTCGGAGCGGGCGGACTGTTTTTGACTTTAGGCGAGCTGCATACCTTCGGGACCCTTTACCTTCAGCAAGGCTTCTGGAAAGGACGCCAGCTGATCAGCCGGGAATGGATCTCAGAGTCTACCCGAAAACAGGTCGATAACGGAGAAGAAGGTTACGGATATCTGTTCTGGCGCGGTAAGTATGATTCGTTCCGGGCGGACGGAAAATATGAACAGTATTCCATTATTTTCCCTGAGAAGAATGCTGTTGTAACGACCGTCGCCGAATCCCGCAGACCCAGAGCCGTGCTTACGGATGTCTACGACCTGATTTATCCCCAGTTGTAACGTGTCGGAGAATTTTTTATGTTAAATCAGTTTTCAAGAACAGAACTGCTGATCGGGACAAAAGCCCTCGAAAAACTCCAAAAAAGCCGTGTTGCGGTATTCGGCATCGGCGGAGTAGGCGGCTATGTCTGCGAAGCCTTGTGTCGGGCCGGTGTCGGTCACTTTGACCTGATCGACGATGACCGCATCTGCCTTACCAACCTGAACCGGCAGATCATAGCGACCCGCAATACCATCGGCAAATATAAGGCAGATGTGATGAAAGACCGGATGCTTGACATCAACCCTAAGGTCGATGTGGTCATTCACAAGACTTTCTTTATGCCGGATACGGCCGATCAGTTTCCTTTTACAACCTATGATTACGTTGTCGATGCCGTCGATACGGTAACGGCTAAAATCGAACTGGTCATGCAGTGCCGGAAATTGAATGTCCCTATCATCAGCTGTATGGGAGCCGGCAATAAACTGGACCCCACCAAATTAAAGGTAGCGGACATTTATAAAACCAAAATGTGCCCGCTGGCCAAGGTCATGCGTTATGAACTGAAAAGGCGCGGAGTGAAGCATCTGAAAGTCGTATATTCGGAAGAGCAGCCCATCAAACCGCTGGATGACATTGAAAACAGCTGCCGCACCAACTGTATCTGCCCTCCGGGTACGGTCCGTAAATGTACAGTGCGCAGGGATATCCCCGGAAGTACTTCCTTCGTTCCTCCCGTGGCCGGTATGATCATTGCTTCGGAAATCGTAAGGGATCTGATCAAAGGGATCGAGCGGACAGCAGAAAATAAGGAGAAACCGATCTCATGAAAGATCCTCTGATCAAAGCGGTCGTTTTCGATATGGACGGTGTCCTATATGATACGGAAAAAGTTGCCTACACCTGTTGGAAAGAAGAAGCGGATCGCCTGGGCCTTTCCAATATTGAATACGTCCATCGCGGGGCCTGCGGACTGAACCATACAGACGGGTCCGCCTGGCTTAAGAAAAATTACGGCCAGGATTTCGACGCGGAAGGCTTTATGAAGCGGTGCGGCCGGAATATGCAGGAAAAACTCCGCAGGGAAGGGCTGCCTGTCAAAGAGGGGGCCCGCGAGATCGTTTATTGGCTCAAAGAGAAAAAGATTCCTTCTGCCATCTGCAGTTCGACCGTCGTCCCCACCATCGAGGATCATTTAAGACAAACCGGCCTGGACGGGTGTTTTAATGCCGTCATAGGCGGTAACATGGTAGAACATAGTAAACCAAAGCCCGATATTTATCTCAAAGCCTGCCAAGCCTTGAACCAGGATCCTTCCGAATGCATCGCTGTTGAAGACTCGCCCAACGGCATCCGGTCGGCTCATGCAGCCGGTATGCTGACGGTCATGGTGCCCGACCTGATCCCCCCCACAGAGGAGTTGACTTCTTTGTGCTTTCGGGTCGAACCCAGTCTTCTGACCCTTCTGGAATATTTAAAAAGCCGCTTCGGTCAATAATGGTTTCATTGAATCATTTGAATAAGGTCCTGCCATAAAAAATAAATCCCCCTGTTTTCAGGTCTTTCTGCTAAAGGGCCTGAAAAGCAGGGGATTTATTATGCAGACAATTACTGCATATTATTCGTTTTCTTCCAGTTCTTCTTCGAGCCGGCTCCATTCCTCCGTCAGCTCTTCGTTCTGATCCTGCAGGTCATTGATTTCCTTTTCCAGATCCTTAAAAGCGGAAGAAGAAGAGTAGTACTTGGGAAGGAGCATCTTCTGCCGGATCTCCTCGATAGTCTTTTCGTTTTCGTCGATCTGCTTTTCGATCCTGGCGGCCCTGGCTTTTTTGCGCCTTACTTCACTGGATGCCAATTTATGGGCGGCAAAGGAAGCTTTATTTTCGGAAGGAGCCTGACTTACCTTTTCTTCGGCCTTTTCTTCCCGTTTATGATCCATGTAGAAGTCGTAATTGCCAAGATAGGAGATCATCCCGTCCGGTCTCAGCTCCAGCACACGGGTCGCGACCTGATTGATAAAATACCGGTCATGGGAAATGAAGAAGATCGTTCCTTCATATTCCCTCAGATTGGCTTCCAGCACCTCCCGGGACTGTATGTCCAGGTGGTTTGTCGGTTCGTCCAGTAAAAGGAAGTTGCAGTTGCTCAGCATGATCTTGCATAGGGATGCCCGGGCTTTTTCACCGCCGCTCAGCGACTTGATCTGTTTGTAAACATCGTCCCCGCGGAAGAGGAAACATCCCAGAATATTGCGGATCTGGGGAATGATCAGGCTGGGATAGGCGTCGTATATTTCGTCCAGGATGGTCTTTTCGGGGGACAAATTCTCCTGAGCCTGATCATAATAGCCCGGTTTTACATTGACACCCAGATGAAGGTCGCCGTAGGTAGGCGTCTGCTCCTGCATGATCATCTTAAACAGAGTCGTCTTTCCGATGCCGTTGGCTCCGATCAGCGCGACCCTCTCTCTTTTATGGATCTCAAAGTTAAGGCCGTGGAAGAGTTCGTTGCCGTCAAACTGCTTGCTGACTTCCTGACCGGATAAGACCAGATCTCCCGATTCGATAGAAGGGGTAAAATGAAGGCGCATAGAAGCTTTGAGCTCCTGCGGCTTTTCCTTCACTTCCATCTTATCCAGGACTTTTTCCCGGCTCTGGGCCCGCTTGATGAATTTTTCCTGGCCTCTGGACCTAAGATCACGTATGATGCCTTCCTGACGCTTGATCTCTTTCTGCTGGGCTTCGTATTCCCTAATGGCGATCTTTTTACGAAACTCTTTCTGGTCGATATAATAGCTGTAATTACCGTTATAGACCGTTGATACTCCCAGTTCCAGTTCCATCGTCCTGCCGCAGAGGCGGTCCAGAAAATAACGATCATGGGAAATGATGATACAGGACCCTTTAAAAGAGGAGAGGTAATTTTCCAGCCAGGTCAGTGACTGGATATCCAGATGGTTGGTAGGTTCGTCCAAAAGGAGCAGGTCCGGATCTTCCAAAAGCAGCTTGCCCAGCATGACCCGTGTCTTCTGGCCGCCGGACAAAAGTTCGATCGGAATATTGTATTCCGACTCATCGAAGCCAAGGCCGTTCAAAACACCTCTTACCCGGCTGCGCCAGGAATAGCCGTCTCTTTGTTCATATTCATGGGTCAGGCTGGCATAACGGTCCATCAGTTCTGAAGACGAGTCTGTCTGCATCTGCACTTCCAGCTGGCGCATCTGCTGCTCCATAGCTGCCAGATCCTTAAAGACCGTCATCAATTCTTCTTCGATCCGGTTGCTGCTGGTATACTCCGCGTTCTGGGGAAGATAGCCGACCTTGACATTTTTAGCCAGATAGACCGTACCCTCGTCCGGTTCGATATTGCCCAGGATGATATTGAACAAGGTCGTTTTTCCTGCGCCGTTGACCCCGATTAAAGCAAGTTTTTCTTTATCATCCAGATGAAACGAAACATCTTTGAGTACATCCTGGGAAAGAAAACGTTTTTTTACTCCGGATACTGATAGTACCATGAAGAACCTCTTTCGTAGAAATTGACAGAATCGGTTTATCTTACCACAGAAAGCGCTTTGTTGACAACGTTCCTGAATTTCTTTACTATATTTCTATCGCGCGAAAGGAGGCCGTACCGTCATGATCTTAAAACTGATCCGATCTTTTCTGGCAGTGCTTGTGGTACTGCCTTCCCTGTTTCCTGCTTGCTGTGGTCTTGCGCCGAAAGTTACGGTGACCGGCTATGGTTCTTCCATCTTTCCGGAATCGTTCATGCCTTCCCGGGGCGTCATCAAAGTTCTGGCCGTCCCGGTAAGTTTTTCCGACTATTCCTTCGAAGAAGACCCGGTTCCTTATCTTACCGACGTCTTTTCCGGCGGCGGCAGCCAATATGCCCCCTCCCTCTCGGAATACTTTACCGAGGCTTCCTATGGTTCCTTATCCATACAACCTGTCATTGCGGATACCGTCGCTTTACCGTCCTCCCGTTCTTCCTACAGCCGGAAACCGGAAAAGCTGATCGATGATGTATTGTCCGCGGCCGTCAGCAAACAGGGGCTTACGCTGTCGGATTTTGATTCCAACGGCGATGGGACCCTGGATGGTCTGTATCTGATCTGGGCAGGGCCGAATGAAGGGTATTATTCGTCCTGGTGGCCTAATTCCGACACTTTTTATTATGACTTCAGGTCCAACGGTATCCGTGTCGGCAGTTACAGTTTCTTAAGCTATTCGATGCTGAAACAGGACAGCCCTATACAGCAGTTTACCGCGATCCATGAGACCGGCCACCAGCTGGGCCTTCCCGATCTGTATAAAAGCGGAAGCCAGTCAGGCACCGGCACAGACTGCATGATGGATCTGTCTTCCGGTGACGAAGATCCTTTTTCCAAGATGATCCTGGGATGGCTGACCCCCCAGCAGGCGGATGAGTCGGGCTGGTACCGGATCAAAAGCGAGTCGACGGATGGGGACGCACTGCTGGTCGCTCCTGAAGGATGGGACGGCAATCTTTTGTCTTCCTATTATCTGGTCGAGTATGTGACAGCGGACAATAATCAGAAAAAGCAGCCGGTCGGCAGCTCGGGTTCGGTACGTATCTGGCGCGTAAATGCGGCAACTTCAGCCTTTACCGACGATATTAGCCGTAACATGTACAAATATTCCAATGACGGTTCCTCGAGCCCTCAGCTTTTGACCGCGGCCGACAAAGACAAGGTATGGTACGGGCAGGGGGACAGTCAAAGCGGACTGGTCCTGTCCGACTCTTCCTCAGACCTTCTTATTTACATCAGCCGTCTGGACGGTCATACGGCTGACATCTACGTTTCAAGAAACGGGACCATGCCTGCGGGCCAGCCGGCCAATTCACCCCTGGACGGTAACGAGGCGGACAGCTCCGGTCTAGGTCAAACAGAGAACGAAGGCAGCAGCAAAGAGACTGAGCAGTCCGGAGCGGTCGATCAGGACAGAACTGCCGATGGTAACGATCCCGGCGATACATCGGCTGCGGCAGCGGAGGATGGATCCCAGGGCAGCGGTACTCAAGAAGAAGAGAGTACCGGTCCTGAAAACACGGAAGGCTCCTATGTGCAGGAGGCGGACGGAGGGTCTTTCTCAGACAGCGGGGCCGGAACGGATGCCTCTGATATAACCGGGCCCGATACGAATCAGAGCGGGGCAGAGGAGTCTTCCTCAAAGGGGCAGGCATCGAAAAAAACGATCCCTGCGGCTGTCTTTATTGTCGGTTTTCTGATCGTCTGCGCGATACTGCTAAAGGATCCTAAGAAAAAGAAGAAAAAGAGAAGGTCCTCAAACCGCCGAAAACATTGACAGAAACCTTGTTAAATGATTATAATAAACAAGTTGTTTGTTCCGTAGGGCAAAAGACTCTGCGGACGTAAGGAGGCACATTTTCACATGAAAAAGTCGAAAAATGTCCTGATCCTTCTTGTATGCCTTGTGATCATAGCGGGCCTGGCCCTGCTGACAGTGTTCGGAGTCGGCAGCACCCCTTTGGACGCGCGCAACATCAAGCTGGGTCTGGATCTTAACGGCGGCGTCAGCATCACCTATCAGGCTGTTGATGGGTCCAACCCTACCAAAGACCAGATGCAGGGCACGCTGGCCGTTATTCAGCGGCGTCTTGACGCCCAGGGTTATACCGAAGCCAACGCTTACCTTGACGGCGATACCCGTATCCGTGTTGAGATCCCCGGTGTAAAAGACGCCAGCCAGGCAGTCGAGGAGATCGGCAAGACCGCAATGCTGCGTTTCGTCGGCATTGACTGGAGCCAGGTCATTGCTCAGGGCTTGGATAAAAACTATTATGATCAATACGGCGAAGCTTTGAAAAAGCAGATGGAAGACAACGGTCAGGATACTTCGACCCTGACGGATGATACGATCCAATCAGACGCCGCTCAGTACTTCCAGAGTTACCCGGCTGACGCGATCACCCAGTTCCCGCAGCTTCTGCAGGACGCCATCGATCAGGGACTGGCCGAAGAAGTCGTAACCGGTAAAAATGTATCGTCCGCTACTTACCAGAAGGGACAGGTTTCCTCTTCCGGTTCGATCGAACCTTACGTAAAACTGGAATTTGACTCCGACGGGACCAAGCTGTTTGCATCCGGTACGGAAAAATACCTGAACAAGCAGATCGCCATCCTGCTGGATGACACCTGCATCAGCATCCCCAATGTCAAATCCATCATTTCTACCGGCGATGCCACCATCACCGGTATGAGTTCCGAAGAAGAAGCCAAAAACCTGGCAGCCGATATCACGGGAGGTGCTCTTCCTGTCGAACTGACAGATATAGAGCACAACAGCGTCGGTGCCACCTTAGGCCAGAACGCTCTTAAATCCAGTATCCTTGCCGGTATCCTCGGCTTTATCACGATCTGCATCTTTATGATCGCTGTATACCGTCTTCCCGGCCTTGCCTCCGCCATCGCCCTTGTCTTCTATGTATCCGCGGAGCTTCTCATGATCAGCGTCCTCGGCTGGACACTGACCCTGCCCGGTATCGGCGGTATCATCCTGTCCATCGGTATGGCAGTCGATGCCAACTGTATCATCTGGGCCCGCCTTCGCGAAGAGATCCTGGTAGGACGCACGCCCAGGGTAGCTGTCCGCAACGCCTTTAAAAAGGCCCTTTCGGCCATCCTTGACGGAAACATCACTACCTTGATCGCGGCGATCGTCCTGTATTTCTTCGGGACCGGTACTATCATCAGCTTTGCTCAGACGCTGGCTCTTGGTATCATTCTGTCCATGGTCTCGGCCTTGCTGGTCACCCGTCTTCTGGTCAACCAGTTCGTTGCCCTTGCTCCGGACAAGGCAAGCCTCTACTGCCTTCCCCAAAAAGAAAAGAAGGAGGCGGCTAAGGCATGAAAGTCATCGAAAAGAAAAAATACTGGTTCATCCTTTCCGGCTGCATTATCCTTATCGGTATCCTTTCGCTGATCTTCCGCGGATTCAACTATGATATCGATTTTATCGGCGGTACCTACCTGGAAGTCAACCTGCACCAGGATGTAAAAGATTATTCCGATATTACCGCTATCGTTAAAGACGTGACCGGGGACAGCAATCCTAAGGTACAGGCTGTTACCGGAAACGGCGGCGAAAACATGGTCTCCATCAAAGTCAAAGAGATCAGCACCGATAAGATCGACGAACTGTACGGAAAGATCGCCGATAAATATGGTTTGGATAAAGACGGCAAATCCGACTTGGTAGAGCAGTCCAGTATCAGTTCTCTGGTCAGCGGCGAGATGAAGCGGGCCGCGATCCTGTCCACCATCATCGCGGGCATCCTGATGCTTATCTACATCACCATCCGTTTCCGCGATGTGGCCTTCGGACTGGGCGCTCTGGTCCCCCTGATTCACGATGTGCTGATCATGGTTTCCTTCTACACCATCCTGCAGATCCCCATCAACAACAGCTTCATCGTCGCCCTTCTGACCATCGTTGGTTATTCGATCAACAACACCATCGTTGTTTTCGACCGTATCCGCGAAAACCGCAAGTACTACAAAAAGGATGACCTTGAATCCCTGTGCGACGATTCCATCATGCAGACCCTGGGCCGTTCTCTTGCCTCTTCCTTTACGACCATTATCACCGTCGTCTTCCTTGTCATCCTGGGAGTCGAATCCCTGAGATGGTTCGCCCTGGCTCTTTTGATCGGTCTTCTGGCCGGCACCTATTCGTCCATCTTCATCGCCAGCCCCATGTGGGTCATCCTGGAGAGGGCATTCCACAAAACAAAGGCCAGATCCACTTCAAAGCGCCGCTGAGCCAGGCACAAGCATTCTGAAATTTTCTGCCCCGGATTTTCCGGGGCAGATTTGTCGAAAGGAGTATCTATGCCTTCGGAAAATTGGATCCTGCGCGGAGGACGCGGGGCCGCGATCGCAAAAAAATACGATCTTGATCCATATCTGGCCCGTATCCTGGCTGTCCGCTGCAAGGAAGAATCCGTTGAAGAATATCTGAACCGTGAGGGACAGCTCTTCGATCCCCTCCTTATGGAAGATATGGTCCGGGCCGTCGACCTGATCGACGATCATCTGAGCATGGATAAAGAGCTGACCATCGTAGGCGACTATGATGTCGACGGTCTGACTTCGACGACGATCCTTTTAAAAGGCCTGTCTCATCTATATCCCGGCGCTTCCATTCATTACCGCATACCCGAACGCATCAGCGACGGTTACGGCTTCAGTATCGATATAGCCCGGGAACTGGAAGCCAAGGGTGTGCAGATGGTGCTGACCTGCGATAACGGTATCCGTGAATTTGAAACCGGCCGGTATCTGAAAGAGCAGGGCATCCCTCTGATCATTACCGATCACCACGACATTATGACCAGCCCGGACGGGGTACAGGCTATCCCCGACGCAGAAGCCATCATCAATCCCCACCGCACGGACGATCATTCTCCTCAGAAAACGATCTGCGGAGCTTTTACCGCTCTTCAGCTGATCCGGGCTCTGTGGCGGCGCAAGAGGATGGATGAAAAGGGGGACCTTGTCATGAGCGAACTGACAGGTCTGGCCGCCATAGGGACCATCTGTGACATCATGCCTCTGATGAAGGAAAACCGTAAGCTTGTCTATCAGGGCCTGCGTGCCCTGAATTACAATCCCCCGACAGGTATCCGCTGCCTTATGAAGGAAAAAAACATCCGAACTCTGAGCCCCTATACGGTCGGCTACGTGATCGGGCCTATGATCAACGCGGGAGGCAGGCTGGGTTCTCAGAATAAATATATCCGCATCCTTTTGTCGGATGATGTATTCGAATGTCAGACCCTGGCTAAAGAGCTGGCCGCCCTAAACGCAGAAAGGCAGAAGATGCAGGAAGACGGAATCGCGAAAGGACTCGACCGGATCAATAAGGATACCTCCGGCGACATGGTCAAAGTCATCTATCTGCCGGACGTACACGAAAGTATTGCCGGACTGGTGGCCGGCAAGATCAAGGACGAGATCCATCATCCCGTTTTTGTGGCCACCAAATCGGAAAAGGGCATCAAAGGTTCCGGACGGTCTATCGAGGCTTACCCCATGTCACAGGAAATGGATAAGGTCAAAGAGGTCTTTACCCGCTACGGAGGCCACCAAATGGCTGCCGGCTTTTCCATCGACGGGCCAAAGGGGACCGAAGAGGACATGGCCCGGACCATGAGCAGAGCCTTGAACGAAAATTGTACCCTGGAAGAAAAAGACTGCGTCCCTTCCATCTATATCGATGCAGTCGCCGATCCTGCCTTGATGACACTGGACCGGATCCGTCAGTTGGATATCCTGGAGCCCATGGGGACCGGCAATCCGAGGCCCCTGATCGCCTGCAAAAAGGTGCACCTTCATAAAGTAAGCGTATACGGACAGCGTAAAAACGTAGCCAGACTGAGCCTGATGACTCCGGGGGGAGACGTCGATGTCATCAGTTTCCGGGTACCCTATATCTCTGATTTTATCGGAAAATGCCTGGGCAGGGATGCTCAGGACCGGATGTACGATGGGCTTGTCGTCGACCCTGCGGTCACGGTAGATCTTGTCTATGAAGCAGGTATCAACGAGTACCATGGTCTGGAAAAGCCTCAGTTTATCCTGCGGGCTATCCGGCATAGTTGAAACGTCCCATCACATCTTTAGAGAGGTATGTTCTTTTTTATCGATATCTGTTATAATGAACTGTGTTTTGACACTGCCTGCATGATTTATGCCCGAAGCCCGAGGGGCGGCGCCATAAAAAAAGATACTTAATTATGGAGGTTTCAAAATGGTTGATCTGAAACAATCGATCCGTACCATTCCTGATTTCCCCAAAAAGGGAATCCTTTTCCGTGATATTACCACCCTGTTAAAAGATCCTGAGGCTCTTCACGAGTCCATCGACCAGCTCGCTGGGCAGCTCAAAGACGTTGATTTTGACTATGTCATCGGACCTGAGTCCCGCGGTTTCATCTTCGGTGTCCCGGTAGCCTATGCGCTTGGTAAAGGCTTCATCCCGATCCGTAAACCCGGCAAACTTCCGGCTGAAGTCATTTCCATGGATTATGACCTGGAATATGGTTCTAACCGCCTGGAAATGCATAAAGACGCCTTAAAGCCCGGTGATAAGGTCGTTATCGTTGACGATCTGGTAGCCACCGGCGGCACCGCAAAAGCTATGTGCAAGATGGTAGAATCTGTCGGAGCCAAAGTCGTCAGCCTTAACTTCGTGATCGAGCTGGTCGATCTGAAACCTAGAAAAACTCTGGAAGGTTATAACGTAAATTCTCTGGTTCAATACGAAGGCGCCTGAAATACAGGTATCCGGGCCCGTAAATACCGTCTGACCGAATAAATAATAATCTAAGGAGGAATGTTATGGAAAAGTGGGTGCCTATGTTCATGGATCCCGAATATAAGGAGACCGTCTGGGGCGGCACGGATCTGATCACGCTGTTCCAGAAACGCATCCCTTCCGCTCATACGGGCGAATCCTGGGAAGTGGCTGCTCATAAAAACGGTAACAGCACCATCCGCAACGGCTTTCTGGCCGGCAGGACCCTCAGGGATGCCATTGAAGAATATCCGGCTGAGATCCTTGGTTATTCTCTGATGCAGGAAGGACGTTCTCATTTTCCCCTACTGATCAAATTTATAGACGCTGCCCAGAACTTGTCCGTTCAGGTCCATCCCAATGATGAGATGGCGGCCAAGCTGGAAGGGCCGGGCGTCAGCGGCAAGACCGAGATGTGGTATGTGGTCGATGCCAAAGAGGGAGCTCAGCTGGTTTACGGCTTCAAAAAAGACATGACACAGGATTCCTTCCGCGAAGCCATCGAAAACAATACCATCGAGAAATATCTTAACTACGTACCCGTTAAAAAGGGCGATTCTTTCTTTATTCCGGCGGGCACCCTGCACGCGATCGGAGCCGGCATCGTGATCGCAGAAATCCAGCAGAACTGCGATACCACCTACCGTGTATACGACTACAACCGCAAGGGCCTGGACGGGAAACCGCGTGAACTGCATATCGATAAAGCCCTGCAGTGCACCAACCTTTCTTCCAGCAAAGGAAACGAATACAGCAACATCGATGAGGGGATCATCTGCCCCTTCTTCCAGACCTACCGCCGAGAATTAAGAGGCCTTCAGGAGATCGCCGTTACCAACGAACATTTCCAGATCCTGATGATCCTGGAAGGCAGCGGCCGGATCGAGGGCATCGATTTCAAAAAAGGCGATACCATCCTGCTTCCGGCAGCCGGCGAGACGGTCGGACTGGACGGACGGGCTGTTTATCTGCAGATCCTCTGATCGAAGATTCATCCGGAAAAACCAATAGGATAAGGAAAACAAACAACTATGAGAATCGGTATTGATCTGGGGGGGACCAATATTGCCGCCGGTCTTGTCAACGATGACATGAAGATCGTCTGCAAGAGCAGTCTGCCCACCAAAAGTGAGCGCCCCTATACGGAGATCGTCAAAGACATGGCCGCTCTGGTCATGACCTTAGTCGACAAGGCAGGTATTCCTTTATCGGATGTTGAATCCGTTGGTATCGGCTGCCCCGGTACCCCTGTCGTTGAAACAGGAGAGATCCTGTATTCCAACAACCTTGGCTGGGAAAACGTGCCTCTTCTTCCGGAGCTTGCAAAGTATATCAAACAGCCTTTACGATTGGACAACGACGCTAACTGCGCCGCTCTGGGAGAAACTTTGGCAGGAGCTGCCAAAGGGACCCGTTCCACCATCCTTCTGACTCTGGGGACCGGTGTCGGGGGCGGCATCATCCTGGACGGCAAGGTTTATGCCGGCATCAATCATGCCGGGGCGGAACTAGGCCATACGGTCATCGTCAGCGGGGGAGAGCCCTGCACCTGCGGCCGCAGGGGCTGTCTGGAAGCCTATGCATCCGCAACGGCCCTGATCCGCATGGGTAAAAAGGCAGCGGCTCAGCACCCGGACAGTCTGCTGGCCCGTGCTTATAAAGAGAATGGCCGTCTGACCGGACTTTTGATCTTTGATGCCCTGGACAAGGGCGACGAAGCTGCTAAAGAGGTCGTCGATACTTACCTCTTCTACCTGGCGGAAGGTATCACCAATTTTGTCAATATCTTCCAGCCGGAGGCCGTCATCCTCGGCGGAGGTATCTCCGCTCAGGGTGAAAAGATCCTGGTTCCGCTGCGCCGTCAGGTAGCGGCCGACGTCTTCTGCAAACAGGTCAGCATGCCAAAGATCCTGTGCGCGACCCTGGGCAACGACGCCGGTATCATTGGTGCGGCCCTTCTGTAAAACAGAAGAAAACTATAAGGTTAGATATTTGAGTTTCCCAGACGATCGCGCAGGTAAACCGGATAAAGCAGCTTACTTTACCCGGTCCGAAAGGGTGCCTGTGAGGAAAGTCCGAGCTCCACAGGGCAGGATGCTGGATAACGTCCAGTAAGGGTGACCTTCAGGAAAGTGCAGCAGAAAGATACCGCCAGAACCTATCGTTTTGGTAAGGGTGAAAAGGCGAGGTAAGAGCTCACCGCTTTTCTGGTGACAGAAAAGGCTCTGCAAACCCCATCCGGAGCAAGACCGAACAGAAAACGACACGGCGGCCCGTCGTGTTTTCGGGTAGGTCGCGTGAGACAGGCGGCAACGTCTGCCCAAGATAGATGATCGTCCACGACAGAACTCGGCTTACAGGGAAACTCAAAATTCAGATAAAAAAACTGCAGACTAGTATCTGCAGTTTTTTTATTTCCCACAAAAAGAAAAGATCAGTAGCTTCCTTCCGTATCCAGTACCTGTTTTTCCGTTGTCTTAACGAAGGTCGATTTCTGAATATGCTCCTGAAGAAGTTTTACGAACAGGTCCTCATCGATGTGATTGGGATCGACGGGACTGTGATCCGTCCAGTCGGACAGGTGCATGGCATTGGAAATGGACAAGCCCTTGATCCCGTCTTTGCCGGGAGCGATGAGCTCCTCCCCGTGCAGCAGAGCATTGGTATAATTTTGAAGGATAGCGACGTGTTCATCAAAATCCTCTTTTTCTACCGGAATATCAATGGTTTCCGTTTCCGGCTGGCCGAAGCCGTTTTTCCACGTCTCATTGAACTCCTTTTCGCCTATCTTATTGCGGATATAGGTGATCTTGTTCTTTTCGACGACCAGTTTGCCCATGTCCGCACTGATCTCCAGGCGATTGGTACCGGGTGTGTCATGAGTCGATGCGATGAAGACCCCCGTCGCTCCGTTGGGATATTTGAAGTAGGTGGTTACATCATTTTCGACTTCAATGTCGCGTTCAACGCCGTAGCGCATGAAAGAGCGGATCTCATCGGGCATGCCGCACATCCACTGCCACAGATCCAGCTGGTGAGGGCACTGATTGAGCAGGACGCCGCCGCCTTCGCCGGACCAGGTAGCCCGCCAGGAAGAGCTGTTATAGTAGCTCTGCGAACGATACCAGTCCGTGATGATCCAGATGATCCGTTTGACCTGGCCGAGTTCTCCCGACTGAAGAAGGCTCCGCACTTTTTTATAGACAGGATTGGTCCTTTGGTTATACATGATGCCGAACAGCTTGCCGCTTACCGCGGCTGCTTCGTTCATTTCCCGGACGGCCTTGGTAAAGACACCTGCCGGCTTCTCGGTCAGTACGTTCAAGCCCTTGGAAAAGGCGATCTTGGCGTAGACCGGATGATAATAGTGGGGGACCGCGATGATGACCGCGTCCATTCTGCCTTGTGCGATCATTTTTTCAGCGTCGTCAAAGATCTCCACATCTGCGGGCAGTTTTTCCTTAGCCCATTGACGGCGCTGAGGATCGATATCGCAGACACAGCTGAGCACGGCCTCTTTGACCTTGCCGGCTGCCAGATTCAAGGCATGAGCGCTGCCCATGTTTCCGATACCGATGATCCCGAATCGTACTGTGTTCATTGTTCTTCTCCTTTCAAAAGCATTGCGCGGAAACTGGCTGCAGCCAGGCCAAACAGAGCTTCTCCCTTTCCCTGATCTTCTTTGCCGGCGGTATCCGCATCCTTTTCCAGAGCGGCAAAACCAGTGAAATCCGTCAGGTGCGGCTCTATCGAGGTAAATCCCTGAAAATCCATGCGGCGCAGCCTGTCCAGAAGAGAAGGCCAGTCAGCATCTCCCTGACCGGACGGGACTACGCTACCGTCTTTCATCAGAGCATCTTTGACATGGATGTAATCGATATAAGGTGCGAGCATATCAAAGCCTTCCAAAACCTCTCCGTGCTCCTGGATCAGGTTGGCGGGATCGAAAGTTGCCCGGAAAGGAGCTCCTTCAAAATAATGCATCAGATCCAGGCAGCGTTCAGCCGTGTTCCCATAGATAGCCTTTTCATTCTCGTGTAAAAGGACGATCCCCTTGGGAGTGTGATCGAGAAACAGGCCCAGCCGCCTCAATACCTCCTCCCGTTCGTCGAAAGCGTCATAAAAACTGAACAGGCGGATATAACGAGTCCCCAGGATCTGAGCCTGGCGGACCACATGATCGAACAGGGCAAGATGAGGGGCGAAATCGTCATAGATGGAAATTTTTCCCAGAGGAGAGCCGATCGCGGAAACGCCTCTAGAGGCCGCGTCCAACTTTTCCTTCAGCCGCACTGTTTCTTCTTCTGTAAGACTGGTGATATTGCGTCCGTCCACACCGCGCAGTTCTACATAGCGGATGCCCAGCTTTTTCAAGGCACGGATCTGTACATCCATACTTGGGTCGATCTCATCGGCAAAACCGGATAGTATAAATGCAGCCATCGTTTTACCTCAGCGGTCTCCGGCCAGGCGGGCGATCTTTTCCAGATTGCGGTAGCTGTTTTCAAGGCAGTCGAAGGGATCACGCGGGCATACATCCTCTTCGATGACGATCGCTTTGACACCGATCTCCATGCAGGCCCGGAAACAGTCGGCAAGATCCAGATTTCCTTCGCCTACTTCAGCAAATACCGGTTTGAAATCTTCGATCGCAAGGTCTTTAAAGTGGCAGACCTCGACACGTCCCTTCAGGCGGGTCCGGATGAAACGGGCCGGATCGACACCGCCGATCTGCAGCCAGTAGGTATCCGGAATAAAATGGAACTCGTCCGGATCCGTATCTTCAAGCAGGTGGTCAAAGATCCATTTTCCATCGTCCAGGCGGTGGAATTCCGTGCAGTGATTATGATAAGCAAACTGCAGGCCCGCCTGTTTGATCTTGTGGGCAATGGGAGCCATCATCTCGGTAAACTCCCTGAGTTTCGCCGCGGAAGCCGTGTATTCGGCCGGCATGGAGCCCAATCCGATAACAGGGACACCGACCTCTTTGTGTTCCTCGATCAGCTGATCCAGGTCGTTTTTCATTCTCTCCAGGGGAGAGTGGGTGGCACAGACATGGATCTGATACCGATCGGTCAGCGCTTTCATGCGATCGGCCGGGATGTATTTATTGGCGGATAACTGGACCGTCTCATAGCCTTTTTCATGACAGACTGCGAAGGTATTTTCGATTCCTTCTTCCGACTGCATAAAATCCCTGACGGTATACAGCTGCGGACCTAAACGAATCATCTTGTTCCTCCTTGTAATGCTTTCATCGTAAGGCTTTTAAAGCCATATCGATCTGAGTATAAAGCCCCGTCATTGATTTTTCAAGGCTGGGGGAGTATACTGAACCAAATCACAGCGGGAGGTTTGTATGATCGATCAGGTAACGGCGGTTCTGGAAAACCGCCCCGGACGTCTGTCCGAAATCTTAAAGACCCTTGCGGATGAAAAGGTCGATATCAATGGTATTACCATAGCGGATAGTGTTGACTATGGACTGTGCCGCATGATCGTCTCGGATCCCGAAAAAGCGTCGGCGGCCCTTAAGGCGGCCGGTTTTGTCATTAAAATGTCGACGGTCCTTGCCATCGAGATCCCGGATGTGCCCGGGGCCTTGCAGAAATCTTTTACGATCTTAGCCGAAAACGCCATCAACATTCAGTATGTCTATGCTTTCGGCACCAAACTCTCCCAGAAAGCGATGATCATCATCAAAACGGATGATGACGATAAAACCGTATCCCTGCTGAAAACCATAGGCGTGGCCAGTCTTGACCGGGCCCAATTGGAAGAAAGGCTTACCGTATGAGCAACTATGACGAACAGTACCTGGACATTGTAGAGGCTATCCTGGATCACGGCTGGTACGGTACCAACCGGACCGGCATCAATACCTATAAGCTGCCTCACCAGATCATGCAGTTCGATCTTGAAAAGGAGTTTCCCATCCTGACCACTAAAAAAGTGGCCTTTAAGACGGCCGTCAAGGAGATCCTTTGGATCTATCAGCAGCAGTCCAACGATGTCCGCAAACTGCAGGAAGAAAATGTTCATATCTGGGATGAGTGGGAAAAGGAGGATGGCACCATCGGAACCTCCTACGGCTGGGTCATCAAAAAATTCGATCAGATGGATACTCTCTTAAAAAATCTGAAAGAAGACCCTCAGAACCGCCGCATGATGGTCAACCTTTGGCAGATCCCCTATCTGGATACCGGATCGCTGTATCCCTGCTGCTTTCTATCCATGTGGGACGTGACCGACGGGCGCCTCAACTGCATGCTGGTGCAAAGGAGCGGCGATATGGGTCTCGGAGTACCTTTCAATACTACCCAGTACGCCGTCCTGGTGCATCTGGTAGCCCAGGCGACCGGTTACAGGCCCGGCCTTCTGACCCATGTCATCAACAATGCCCATATATACGAAAATCAGGTAGATGCATTAAAGATCCAGCTAAGCCGCCGCAGTCAGGCCTATCCGGCTCCCGCCCTGTGGATCAATCCCGAGATCACGGATTTTTATAAATTTACCATCAACGATATCAAGTTAAAGGGGTATAAACACCACGATAAGCTGACCATGGAGGTGGCTGTCTGATGCTTTCCATCATCTGCGCTGTCGGCAAAAAAGGTGAGATCGGCAAAGACGGGACCATGCCCTGGCATCTGAAGGAAGATCTGAAGCGGTTCAAAAGGCTGACCCTTGGCCATACCATCATCATGGGACGCAGGACCTTCCAGTCTCTGCCCGGCGTCCTTCCCAAACGGGCGCATATCGTTATCAGCCGGGATCCTTCCTTTACGGTCAGTGATCCCCGCGTAAAAGTATCCGGTGATCTGGACCGGGTACTGAAGGAAGCCGTTCAGGATCCGGAAGAGGTCTTTCTGATCGGAGGCGGGTCCCTGTATAAGCAGAGCATCGCCATGGCGCAAAAGATGTATCTGACCCATATCGACAGCTCCTTTGAAGGAGCGGATACCTTTTTCCCCGAATTTTCCGACCGGGACTTTATGGTCACATTTTCATCCGGTAAAATGACTGACCCGGAAAGCGGTCTGGTGTATGAATTCGTCGATTACGAACGCGGGTGATCTTCGCCCGCTGTTTTTCGTTTACTGCCACAGAAAGAGTAGGACAATCCTTGAAAAAACAACAATTTCAGATGGTTATTCCCACCTTGTTCGGACTGGAAGGTCTGGTTGCAGATGAACTGCGCTACCAGCAATTTGAAGACGTAGAAGCTCAAAACGGGCGGGTGCTTTTCAGCGGAGACTGGAAAGAAGCCGCCCGGGCCAATGTCTGGGTCCGCTGCGGTGAGCGGGTGCTGATCGTAGTCGGGACCTTTAAGGCAGTAAGCTTCGACGATCTGTTCGAAGGGACCAAAGCCTGCCCCTGGGAAGGTTTTATCGGTTCCTTGGACCAGTTTCCGGTCAAGGGCTGGAGTTTGAACTCGCAGCTTCACAGTGTACCGGACTGCCAGAAGATCATCAAAAAAGCTATCGTCGAACGGTTAAAGGAAAGCTACGGGACTTCCTGGTTCCAGGAAACAGGCGCTTTGATGCAGGTCCAGTTTTCCATTATGAAAGACCAAGTGACCCTTATGCTGGACACTTCGGGAGCGGGACTCCATAAACGGGGCTACCGGGCCAATGCCAATGCGGCCCCCATCCGGGAAACTCTGGCTGCCGGCATAGCCGACCTGGCCCGGGTACATCACGATTCAGCTGTGGTCGACCCCATGTGCGGAAGCGGAACGCTGCTGATCGAGTCCGCTTTGAAAGCCCTTAACATAGCCCCCGGTATCAACCGACATTTCGCCCTTGAAAAATGGGGCTGTTTCCCGGCCCAGCTCATGAAAGAGGTCAGGGAAGACGCCCTGTCCAAGGTCCGTACGGATGCAGCTTTTGAAGGGACCGGTTATGACGTAGATCCCGAGGCGGTCGAGCTGACAAAAGCAAACGCTCAGAAGGCTCATGTAGGATCCCGCATCCGGGCAGAGCAGGCTGATATAAAGGATTTTCACGCGGACAGGATCAAAATGGACGGGCATAAAAAAGCCATTATCCTCTGCAACCCGCCTTACGGCGAACGTATGCTGGACGTGGATCAGGCAAGAAAGCTTTACCGCACATTGGGAGTCGTTTTCCAGCCTCTTCCGGATCACGGCTACTACATCATTACCCCCGATGAGGAATTCGAAACTCAGTTCGGGCGCAGGGCGGATAAAAAGCGCAAGCTCTACAACGGTATGCTTAAGTGCTTTTTGAACATGTATTTCAAATAAATGAATTGCATCTTTGTGCGGTCTGGACTATAATTTTTTCAAGATGTGTCGTTGGTTCGTTTAAAGCCTGTTATTAATCAAATAGAAAGGGGTCTGTATTATGAAACGAAGAATCGGAATCCTTACCAGCGGCGGCGACTGCCCCGGACTCAACGCTTGTATCCGCGGCGTTGCCCGCGCCTCTTATGAACTGTTCGATGCGGAGATCGTCGGTATCGCCGACGGCTACCGCGGCCTGATCGAAGGCGATTATACGGTTATGAAACCGGAAGACTTTCATGGCATCCTGACCCTGGGCGGTACTATTTTAGGTACTTCCAGACGGCCTTACCGATATATGAGAGTTATCGAAGACGATAATGTCGATAAAGTCGAGAACATGAAAAAGAACTACAAGAAAATGGGGCTGGACTGCCTGGTCACCTTAGGCGGAAACGGTACTCATAAAACGGCTAATCTTCTGTCGGAAGAGGGTCTGAACGTCATCGGCCTGCCCAAGACCATCGACAATGATATCTGGGCCACCGACGTGACCTTTGGTTTCCATACGGCTGTCGATATCGGTACGGATGTCGTTGACCGTATCCATACCACTGCTAACAGCCATGGACGTGTCATGGTCATTGAGATCATGGGCAACAAGGCAGGATGGCTGAGCCTTTACTGCGGTCTGGGCGGCGGCGCCGATGTGATCCTGCTTCCCGAGATCCCTTATGATCCGGACAAGGTGAACAAGGCGATCCTGGACAGAGCCGAAAAGCAAAAGAGAAAGTTCTCCATCGTCGTGGTGGCGGAAGGCGCTTTCAGTCAGGAAGAGGCCAAGATGAAACGTAAGGAACGGCTGGCAAAGCGTGCTGAGATGAAGTATCCGTCCGTATCCTACATGGTAGCAGAACAGATCCAGCAGGCTACCGGCTTTGAGACCAGAGTCTGCAACCCCGGACATTATCTGCGCGGAGGCAGCCCGTCCGCTTACGACCGTGTCCTGGCTACTATTTTCGGCACTTACGCGGCTCATCTGATCAAGGATGAAAACTACGGGCAGACCGTTGCCATGATCGGCGGCAAAGTAGGGCATAACCCCTTAAGTGAAGTAGCCGGCAAGACCAAATTTGTCGATCCGGAATCGGATCTGGTCAAATCGGCAAGGGATATCGGTGTTTCTTTCGGAGACTGAGATTTGATGAAACAAAGAAAAAGCGCCGTGCAGGCTGCATCCGGCTGGCTGATCGCGATATACATCCTGGTCAGCACCTGGGTCGGTCTGCGGGCGGTTTCCTATCTGACACAGCAGAAAGAGGGTGCTTTTCATACCCTCTTTCTTTTGGCTTCTCTTCTGTTCGGTATAATCGTTAACCTGTATCTTCACCGGATCGGCGCCCGCCTGTTCGGACATTTAGGCGGCTTTAAGACGCTGATCGTCCGCAAAGGTTCCGGTTCAAAAGTATTGGAAAACGGCAGGATGACCTCACGGGAAATGGTCCCGGAAAGCCTGATCGCTCCATATATTATGGGAAAAGCAGGTTCAGAAGACGGGCAGCCGGCTTATATCAATTCGTTTATCTATTTTATGGGCGGTCCTTTGCTGAACCTGGCAGTTCTGGTCATCAGCCTGGTTCTTTTGCTTACCGGCCTGGTCAGGGTCGATTCTCCTTTGGGATGCCCTTTGATCGGGGTCTTTTTCTCGGGCTTATGGATATTTGCCATCTACGGACTTCCCGCTTATCTGGGACCTCTTCCCAATGACGCGATGAAGGCTCTTATGTGCTCTTCTTCAAAACTTGCTAAAAACAGTTTTGAAAAAGATGTCGCTATTATTTACGACCTGGCTGCATCCGCTTCCGGCCATGACTTTTTATATCAGGTCGATCTGGATGAGGATGACGATGTTGAGCCGATGAGTATTTTCCGGGCCTGCTACCTGCTCAGAGTTTATGAAAAACTGGTCTGGGAGGGAAATATGGACCGGGCTCAGGAAGTCCTTGCTTCCTTGTATTACCACCGCCTGGATCTGCCCGAGGAACTGAAAACCCGTATCGTTGAGGAAGCTGTGTATACCTTGTCCGCAGCCGACGGCAAAGAGGAGAGGCAGCTGTCTAAAAGACTGCTGGACCATGTCAAAGAAGCCGTTTATGCCGGCGATCTATCTTCCGTTTCCCAGCG
This sequence comes from uncultured Eubacteriales bacterium, assembly GCA_900315265.1. Taxonomy (GTDB): domain Bacteria; phylum Bacillota; class Clostridia; order Lachnospirales; family Bianqueaceae; genus RUG760. Next base: position 21,098 of record OMYN01000005.1, on the reverse strand, counting down.
GTCCCTGCTGGCATATTACACTTCTATCTGCAGTGCAGATAAGAGTGCACACGATCAGGAAGCGGGTAAACTTCAACAATATCAAAAGAAAGCAAAGGACAGCAACAGCGAAGTTGCTTTTACCGGTGCCCGGGAGGGCTGGCAAAGATCGATGCTGTCTCTGAAGCCGTCCGTCATCCAAGACCTATGAATCATAGCAAATCGTATTCAACCAATCGGAAGGGAAGAGGCTTTCGGGTCCTGCTTCCCATTCTGTTTTTCCTGCTGCTGGCTGCCGCCGTTCTGATATGTCTAATGACACGCCGTAATGCCATCGGTGCTGAAAAGACGTCTCTCCAGGAAGACCTTACGACAGTAGCCTGGCTTCAGGTCAGCGGCGAAGAAACTGCCCTCAGCTATGAACGATCTTTGTCTGCTGTTGACCTTGCCAATACCATTCAATCGTTCAGCAACGATCTGTTTGCTGATAATTTTCATGCCAATGCGGCCTATGTAGAAGATCAGGACGGCAACGTCCTGTTCAGCCTTAATGAACATGATCAGCATTTCCCCGCTTCGATGACCAAGCTTATGACGGCTCTGGTAGCGGCCGAAAATACACCGGACCTGGACAAAACGTTTACCGTGGCGGATCTGGAAGGCTGCTACGAGCCCGACAGCATGCTGATGGACCTTCAGCCCGGGACAGAAATCAGTATGAGAGATGTCATCCATGCCATGCTCATGTGTTCATATAATGATTGCGCGACCGCAATTGCTATGCAGGTAGGCGGATCACTGGATCATTTCGCGGAAATGATGAATCAGAAAGCCCAGGAGCTTGGACTTACCAACACTCATTTTGTGACCCCGCACGGGCTTCATGACGATGACCATTATACCTGCGCATACGACATGACTCAGATCATGAAAGCGGCCTACCAGAACGATTTTCTCAGGGATGTGATGTCAAAATCCACTTATGATATCAGCTACACCCTGGACGGGCAGACGTATACGGAAACCTTGACGGCTTCAAGTAATTTCCTCAACGGGACATATTCGGTGCCTTCCATGACCTACAAGGCCGGAAAGACCGGTTTTACCTACGTAGCCAGAAGCTGCCTGGCTTCTGTCTTCGAAAAAGACGGTACCGCCTATTACGGCTGTGTCATGGATTCCTGGGACGCTTCCTATAACACCATGCTGATCTACGACAACCATTTTGATCCGCTGCGGCTGTACCAGGATTCCCAGACCACACCTGTCCTTAAGGAACTGGTCCTTTCGACGACTTATTGATCCTCTTTTTCTAATCAGGAGGTTTTATGAAAATAATCGGTGCATCTGTTTATCAGCAGGATTATCATTTTCATCCCTGCAACGTGACTGTTACCGGAGACCGGATCACCCGCATAGGGCCGTCTTCGGAAAGGGACGCCCTCGGCCTTGCCAATGAAACCGTCATCAACGCCGAGGGCAAGTATCTGATCCCCGGCCTGATCGATGTACACATGCACGGCTGGGGCGGCGTGGGATGTGACCAGGCGGATCCTGAAAAGTTAAAGACCATAGGACGGCGCCTGGCTCAAGAAGGGGTCACCGGTTATGCCTGCACCTTAGCTTCCGAACCGGACGAACATGCGTTTGCGGCTATCGCCGCCAACTTGTCGATGGCCCGGCAGGAAGAAAAAAAGCGCACCGGTGCCCGGATGTTGGGCTTTCATATGGAAGGGCCATTCCTCAATCCTGTCAAAAAGGGCGGTATGACCCTCGAGTACCTGCAAAAGCCTTCTGTCGATCTCTTAAAGCAGTTTATCGAGGCATCTTCTTTTCAGGTAAAGATCATGACCATTGCACCCGAAATCAAGGGGGCTTTGGATGTGATCCGCTACGGAGCATCAAAAGGCATAAAAATGTCGATCGGCCATACCATGGCGACCAGCGAAGAAGCCGAACGAGGCATCGAAGCGGGAGCCAGCCGGGCTACTCATACCTTTAACGCTATGGCTCCTTTCGATCACCGGAAGCCCGGTGTATTAGGTACAGTCCTTACGGATGACAGAGTTCAATGTGAAATGATCAGCGATCTGGTCCACCTGAATTTCCGGACCTGCCGTCTGATCTACAGGGCTAAAGGCCCTGATAAAGTCACCCTGATCACGGATTCAGACCTGCTGGCCGGTCTGAAACAGGAAGAGATCCCCAAAGAATATCCCGTCATCATGAAAGATGCCGCATACCTTCCCAACGGGACCTTATGCGGCAGCATCATCTCTTTGATGAAGGGAATGCAGAATATGGTATCCATCGGCATTCCCCTGGAAGACGCTGTCCGAATGGCTTCCTACAATCCTGCCCGTGACCTGGGTGTCGAAAAAGATTACGGATCGATCGATGTCGGCAAAGCAGCGGATATGGTGATCCTTAACAAGGATCTTTCTGTAGACAGTGTCTTTGTCGGCGGCACCAAACTCCGCTGAATACTGTGACAATTGAATACCTAAAATAAAATCAGTCCCGAAGGCCGGAGGTCTTCGGGACTTTTCATGTAAATGCAACTTATTCTTTACTCAATTTATTCAAGCTTCCCGGATCAAAGGAGCGATATAATCATAATCCTCCTGAGCGAAATGCTCCCGATCCCCGGGACGGGGAGCTTCGATGCCGATCGGGCCGGTAAACCCGGCTTCCTTCAGCAGCCTTACATACTCTCTGTGATTGACACAGCCGTCTGCAAGGGAAGTGGGCAGCAGCTGACCTGCCTTTTCACCGATTGGCTGATAACTCTTGAAATGAGTATAAAAAAGCCGTTCGCCTGCTGTTTTGATAGTCTCCGGCAAAGGCAGCCGATGGGGGAAGAACAGGGCATTACCGTAGTCCAGGTTGATACCGACATTTTCAAGCCCGATTTGATCCGCCAAAGCCTTAGCTGACTGGACCAGATCATGCAGATAAAACATATGTGTCTCAAAAGCAAAATGTACCTGGGGAAACTGAGCAGCAATGCTGCGAACAGCTTCCACGGTCTGATCCCAGACCTTCTGATCGATGCAGGAAGAGCCGTGGGCCTCACAGTGATACAGATCCTGCGGGACCGAAGGATCGCAGGAAGGACCTGCCATCATGTTGACCGTCGATAGCAGTCCTAATTTATTCGCAATATTCAAAAAGCGAACATATTGGTCGATCTGCTCCTGCCTCAAGGCCGGATCGGCTAAGGAAGTGTCCAGCTGAGGACCGCCGAACAGGGTATATTCCAGCTGATATTTGTCTTTTAATGTATAGATCTCGTTTAGATATTCTTCCAGGTCCTGACCTTTATGAGCCCGCCTGAATTCGACTCCGTCATAACCGATAGAAGTCGCGACTTCAAAAACACGGTCCAGGCTCTGGCCCTGTTCGCAGTAATTGATATGCATAATGATCGGATTTTGCATTCTATGTTCTCCTTCCTTTTATCACAGGCATAGTAAAACAGATTCAAAATCATGCTGATTATACCATCAGCACCTTGTGTCTTCAATTGACTTTTCCATACCCCCGCCTTACAATGGCATTGATATTGGTCCTGCCCTGCTTTAAGAGGCAGGGGTCAGGCTTTTGGATAACACCGATCCTAAATGAGGAGAGATCATCATGAAAAAGCTGCGAGTCGCGATCATCGGACAAGGCAGGAGCGGCCGTGACATACACGGCGCCTACCTTCATACCGATAAAGCTAAAGAAAAATTTCAAGTCGCCGCTGTCGTTGATCAGCTGGAAGACCGTCGGAAACGTGCCGAAAAAGAATGGAACGTTCCGGTTTTTGCTTCTTATACCGACTTATATAACCTGACCGGTCAGATCGATCTGGTCGTCAATTCCACTTTCAGCTATCAGCACGCGCCTATTGCCATCGATCTTCTCAACCATGGATTCAACGTTTTATGCGAAAAGCCGGCCTGCTGCAGTCTTGAAGAATTCAATGCCATGACAGCAGCCGCGAAAGCCAATGATCGTTTCCTGGATATTTTCCAGCAGTCACGTTTTGCACCTTATTATAAACAGGTAAAAAAAGTCATCGACAGCGGTGTCCTGGGCCGCCTGGTCGACGTCGATATCCGTTTCAATTCCTTCCAGCGCCGCTGGGACTGGCAGACCCTGCTTTCCTATAACGGCGGCAGCCTTCGCAATACCGGTCCTCATCCTCTGGATCAGGCTCTGGATATACTGGGAGATCCTTTGACCATGCCGTCCGTTTTCTGTCATATGGATAAGGTAAATACTTTCGGCGATGCAGAAGATTTCTGCAAACTGATCCTGACAGAGCCCGGCAGGCCGCTGATCGATCTGACCATCTCCTGCTGTGATGCATATCCTTCATATACCTATAAGATCCACGGCTCCAGAGGCGGCCTTAAAGGCACCATGTCCCACATGGACTGGAAATACTTCGACCTTGACAAAGCCCCTGAGCAGCACCTGATCAAGACTCCTCTGTGCCATGAGGACGGTACACCTGCCTACTGCGGTGAAAAACTGGAATGGACAGAAAAGTGCTGGGACGGGGATCCCAACGGCCCCTTCGACAGCGCCGTAGCCGAATACTACGATATGATGTACGACCATCTGGTCAACAATAGTCCGCTCAAGGTCACTCTGGAACAGGTCCGCCAGCAGGTAGCGGTCTATCAGGAAGCCCACCGCCAGGCTTCTCTTCCTGTGGTATTCGACCGATGAAATTATCCATAATCTCGGATGAATATTCCCAGGATCTGTTACGTGTCGTTTCCTTTGCAAGGGAATATAGGCTGGACGGGATCGAGATCCGGACGATGGAAGGACTGCCGCCGGAAGAGATGTCGGACACTCAGCTTACAACGATACGGCGCACTCTGGCCCATCAGGGGCTGGCAGTCTCCGACCTTGCCTCTTCCTTTGCCAAATGTACGTTCACGCAGGCCAAAGAGGATTCTAAGGCATTAACGGAAAAGTTCGAAAAGCTGATTCATGCCGCCAGCCTTCTGGAAGTCAGGTCTATCCGCTGTTTTACCTTCCTGTCCGATCATCCCGGACAAGTAACCTCCCGACAGGTCCTTCAAGAGATCGCTGCATGGTATCAGCCGTTTCTGGAAAAAGCCTCCTCAGAAGGGATCCGCCTCCTTTTTGAATGCGACCCTTCGGTCACCGTTACCGATCACCGGCAGCTGGCTTCTTTCCTGGAAATGCTGGATTCTCCTGCCGCAGGTGCCATATACGACCCCGGCAACGATATCTACGATCCTCAGAAGGAAATCCCTTATCCGGACGGCCTGGAGGCCATAAAACCGTATCTTGCCCACGTCCATATCAAAGACGCGGTTCTTACCGGGCAGGGTCCGGTCTGTGTCAAAGTCGGTACCGGTTCGGTTGATTTCAAGGGGATCCTGCAGGCTCTGAAAGAGCTGGGCTATCAGGACTATCTGTCGCTGGAAACGCATTACCGCAAAGTAACGGGGAGCCGGACAGCGATCACAGGCGATCTGCTGACCCATCCCGGCGGAAGTTCCTTCAGCGCCGGAGGGGAAGATGCCTGCCGGGAGAGTATGTCTGCTTTAAAAGGACTTGTCACAGAGGCTTTTTATGATTAAAATAATCAATGCAAACTTGGTCCAATCCGGCCGGATCCGTCCGTCGGAGATCCTGATCAACCAGGACCGTATCGTAGAGATCGGACCTAAAGGTGCTTTTTCGAACGCGACAGACTGCCTCGTCCTTGACGCCGGGGGCCATTACGTGTCCCACGGCTTTATCGACATCCACCTGCACGGTGGAAACGGCTGCGACTTCATGGACGCCACCCCCAATGCCTATATAGGCGCAGCTGCCTTTCATGCCTCCCACGGCACGACCGACATGCTTCCTACCACTCTGGCCGCGTCCCGAAAGGAACTTCTGAAAACATTCGAAGTCTATGACCAAGTCAAAGATCAGCGGGAGGGAGCCCGTTTTCTGGGGCTTCATCTGGAGGGGCCTTATGTAAGCCCCCAGCAGGCCGGGGCTCAGGATCCCAAATACATCCGCAGACCAGATCCTGCCGAATATAAAATGCTGGCTGATGCCTGTCCTTATATCGTGCGCTGGACCATTGCGCCGGAGGTCGAAGGAGCGCTCCAAATGGCCGAATTTCTGCGCGGCCGCGGCATCCTTCCCTCGATCGGGCACTCCAATGCAACTTATGACCAGGTCAAAGAAGCAGTCAAACATGGTTTCACCCATGTGACCCACCTGTATTCCGGCTGCTCGACCATTACCCGAAAGGGCGGTTTCCGCTATCCGGGTGTGATCGAGAGCGCTTACCTGATCGATGAACTGACCGTAGAGATCATCGCGGACGGCTGTCATCTGCCGGCTCCTTTACTGCAGATGGTCATGCGTTTCATCGGACCTCAAAGGACCTGTCTGATCACAGATGCTTCCAGAGGAGCAGGACAGCCGGACGGGGAGAGCATCCTGGGAAGCCTTGAGAACGGCCAGAAAGTCATTATTGAAGATGGCGTTGCCAAGCTTCCGGACCGGTCAGCTTTTGCCGGCTCCGTCGCTACCTGCGACCGTCTGGTGCGCACAATGATCAATATGGCACATGTCAGCCTTCCCGAAGCCATCGACATGATGACCGCAAGGCCGGCTGCCATTATAGGAAAGGAAGATGTGACCGGCACCCTGGAGAAGGGGCGGCTGGCCGATCTGATCTTCTTCGACGAATCCATAAACATCCTTCTCACCATGGTGGGAGGAAAAATAATCTACAGGAAGGTAGAAAAAAATGAGTAAATTCGCAAAAGAGTTCAGGGAGTTCATCTCCCGCGGCAACGTAATGGACCTGGCTGTCGGCATGATCATCGGCTCCGCGTTCACGGCTATCGTTAACTCACTGGTCAACGATATCCTGATGCCCGTGATCGGCCTGATCATCGGCAAGGTCGATTTCTCTTCTCTGGCTATCAAGGTCGGCGACGCATCGATCAATTACGGTCTGTTCATCCAGAACATCATTGATTTTCTTCTGATCGCTCTGGTCATTTTCCTGATGGTCAAAGGGATCAATAAACTGCATCACAAGAAAGAAGAAGAACCCGCAGCTCCGGCAGAACCTTCCGAAGAAGTCAAACTTCTGACTGAGATCCGCGATTCGTTAAAGAAAGACTGATAAACAATTGAAAAAGATCCTTTTACTAGCGACCGGCGGAACGATTGCCTGTAAAGCGACCGAAGACGGGCTGACCCCTATGCTTTCGTCCGAGGAGCTTCTCAGGTACATTCCGTCGGCCACCGATTTTTGTACCATCGATACGGTACAGCTGATGAACATCGACAGCACCAATATCCACCCGGATCACTGGGTCAGGATCAGCCGGGCAGTCAAATCGTATTATGATCAGTATGACGGCTTTGTGATCGCCCATGGTACGGATACTATGGCCTACACGGCAGCAGCTCTGTCTTATCTGATCCAGAACAGCCGCAAACCGATCGTCATCACCGGATCTCAAAGACCGATCAGCATGGACGTGACGGATGCCAAAGAAAACCTTCTGGACAGTCTCCGCTATGCGGCTTGTGACCAGGCCCGCGGAATCTGCATCGTCTTCGGAGGCAAGGTCATTCTGGGGACCCGGGCCCGTAAAATGAACACCAAGAGTTTCAATGCCTTCAGCAGCATCAATTATCCGGAGATCGCCTCGATCCAGGATCACAGTATCGTGCAGTATATCCCAGCGCCTTTGGAAGAGGGCCCCTGCCGTTTTTATGACAAGATGGATCCCCGTGTCTTTGTTCTGAAACTGATCCCCGGCATCGACGCGAATATTCTGAAAATGGCTGCCAATGAGTATGACGCCTTCGTGCTGGAAAGCTACGGTGTGGGAGGCATCCCGGAAGGGGACAAATATAATTTCCACAGCTGTCTGCAGGAACTGATCCGCCGCGGAAAGACCATCGTCCTGACCACCCAGGCTATTTACGAAGGCTCGGATATCACCGTTTATCATTCCGGCCACGTCGCTAAGACTGAGTTCGGTGTCCTTGAATCCGGCGATATGACGCTGGAGGCGACCGTGACCAAGTTGATGTGGATCCTGGGACAAACCAAAGAACCTGAGAAGATCCGTTCCCTATTCACCACCACGATCGCCCGTGACATACTCATGAGCAGAGGACAGTAATCACAAGAGAGTACGAATAATGAAGGCATGTCCGGGAAGCCGCATAAATACTGACTTTTTCGGATGCCCAAGGTTGTTTTGATAGCATTTTGATAGCATTTATTCTGTCGCCATTATTCTGAAGGCATGTTTTGCCATTGACCTTCGGGGTATATGGTTTCATAAGATCTTAAAACCCTGTCGAACTGACGCAAGTGAAGTTCGGCAGGGTTTTCTGCGTTTCGGGATGGATTTTTCATTGGATCTGTTCCGGAATCATTTCAACTCGGGCGGTACCTTCGCCCACATATTTCCCTTGTCGAATCTCGGATAGTGATAACGCCAGTTGTTGTACTCCTCTTCGGTGATCTCGCCGTTTTGGAGGCGGCTTGCTTCTGCAGCCCAGTAATAAAAAAGATCCCAGAGATGTGAGCGCTTTTTGATGTCCGTGCCAAACCGGAGCACAGGTTCGCCGTCAATCAGCTCGGCGTGGATTGTGTACTGGTCTTCCAGTGTGAAAAGGGTGTGCATGATGCCTATGTAACTGTCAATGTCGGGGACATCCAGTGCAGCCGGTGCAACATCAAAAATCTCAGCCAGTGCCCGGACGGTGTCCTCTTTGGGCTTTCTGGTACCGGCCTCATACTGCGCAACCCGTACATCGGCAGATTTCTCGGCATAACCAAGCTTTTGACCGAGATATTTCATGGTCATACCGCATTTGTTGCGGAAATAGTTGATACGTTCAGCGATTGCCATGGCATACCCTCCTAAACAAATCTGTTTTATAAAGTATAGCACGAACAACAGGAGACATCAAGAAGAAATTAAGCGTAAAAGTTTAGAGAATTTTAAGAAAAGGAGAGCACAGCCAATCTTGAACTAAACGAATATGTATAGTATATTAGAACAAAGAACTAAGCGAAAACGCTTAGTAAACACAATTGAATGACCGTCTGAACCGGATGATACCGCTATGATCCGAAAGGGGAGCGCGAAGCTGCATACAGCGCAGCGGAGACGACACAGCACCGAAAAGGGGATATGCCTGCCAGGAAACCGGGGAGGGAAGAACGGCAGTAACTGTAAACAGGAATGGTAAAAATGCAGATGGAGGAACGTATGGAGAAACTGTTTTTAAGTGCTGAAGAGGTTGCAGAAGTGATGGGTATTTCCACCGCATACGCCTATAAGGTAATTCAGCGGATGAACAAGGAGCTTAAAAAGAAGGGATTTATCACGATGCAGGGAAGAATTGACCGGAAGTATTTCTACGATCAGTTTTACGGAACTGCGGATGCGGCAGCGAAGGAGGTGAGATGATGCCTGCTTATAAAGAGAAGGATTCCGGTAAATGGTATGTACAGTTCCGTTACGTGGACTGGACCGGGAGGCGCTGCCAGAAGATGAAGCGCGGATTCGCCACAAAGAAAGAGGCAGAACAATGGGAACGCAAGTTCAAGATCAAGGAAAAGGCCGATGTCGATATGCGCTTCTCGGAATTCTGGGAGCTGTATGAGGCGGATATGAAGCCGCGGCTGAAGCTGAACACCTGGCTGTCGAAAGAGCATATCGTGCGGACGAAAATTCTCCCATTCTTCGGCGATAAGAAGATGAGTGAGATCTCGGCACGGGATGTTATCACCTGGCAGAACAAACTGCGGACGATGATCGGACAGAACGGGAAACCATATTCCCAGACGTATTTGAAAACGATCCACGCCGCGCTCTCATCCATCTTCAACCATGCCACCCGCTATTATGAACTCTCCATCAATCCGGCCAATAAGGCAGGCGGAATGGGTGCGGAGGAAAGCCGGGAAATGTTGTTCTGGACGAAAGAAGAATATCTGAAGTTCGCGGAAGCCGTGATGGATAAGCCGATGTTCTATTACGCATTCGAGCTTCTTTACTGGACAGGGATCCGGGAAGGTGAGCTGCTGGCGCTGACGCCGGAGGACTTTGATTTCGGGAAAAAGACGCTGCGAATCAACAAATCCTATCAGCGGCTGCAGCGCAAAGATGTGATCACGACACCGAAAACGCCTAAGAGCAACAGAGTGATTATCATGTCGGATTTCCTGTGTGAAGAGATGAAGGATTGCCTGAAGATGTTTTATCACATCGGGAAACGCGACCGGATCTTCCAGTTCACGAAGCATGGACTGTACCGGGAGATGATACGAGGAAGCGAAGCGGCCGGTGTACAAAAGATCCGTGTCCATGATCTGCGGCACTCCCATATCTCTCTGCTTGTGGATATGGGGTTTACGGCGAAGGCGATCGGCGATCGTGTCGGTCACGAGAGTGAGCATATCACTAACCACTATACGCATCTGTTCCCCAGCCGACAGACAGAAATGGCGGACCGGCTCAATGATGCACGGGAACTGAATCAGGAAACAAACAAAAAGGAGGGAGACAGGAACAATGTCGAAGAGAAAGTTGGATGAATACGGTAACTGGAGGAGCAAGGCCGTGACCTTTAACATGTCGCCGGAGGAGGACGAACTCTTTGAACGGATGGTTCACATCTCCGGGCTCTGCAAGCGGGATTTCATTGCGAATCGGCTCCTGAACAGGGACGTCGTAGTGCAGGGTAATCCGAAGGTCTACAAGGCCCTGAAGGATGAAATGGCGGCGATTAAAACTGAACTGGAGCGGATCACGGCAGGCGGCGCGGTGAGTCCGTATCTGCTCGATCTTATCCGGTTCATGACCGAAGTGATGGACGGAATGAAGGAGGACGGTGTATGGCATTAAACAAGGAAAATGCCGCCCCGGATGTGACTGCTGGAACAGCCACGGGACAGCATCTATGTAATGACAAGTCAAGTATAGCAAATGAGGCTCTGGCCGGCAACGAAAACTTTGCCGGCCCGGAGGCTCGCCAGAGATCAAACTCTGCCGCCCTGAATTCAGATTCGATCGAATCCGGAGCGGTGGAGGAAAGTGAAAAGAAATCGGATAAGAGCTCGCTTCAGGAGATCTCCATGACGGAACTCTACGACCGGGTGTACGAGCCGAAGGTGCCGGTCGTGGAAAGCCTTCTCTATCCGGGAACTTATATTTTTGCCGGATCGCCAAAGGTCGGAAAGTCCTTCTTCATGGCCCAGCTGGCCTATCATGTCGCGGCTGGTATCCCACTCTGGGAGTACCCAGTGCGGCAGGGAGCTGTTTTGTATTTGGCTCTCGAAGATGACTATGCAAGACTCCAGAAACGGCTGTCCCGGATGTTTGATGTGGAAGGCACTGACAATCTGTATCTTGCGACAGATGCCAGGAGCATGGCAGACGGTCTTGAGGCACAGATGGAGCAGTTCATTACAAGACATCCGGATACGGTGCTGATTATCATCGATACCCTGCAGAGGATCCGTGAACTCGGCGGCGAGCAGTACAGCTATGCCAGAGACTATGAAGTAATCAAAAGCCTGAAGGCCTTCGCTGACAAGTATGGCATCTGCTTCCTGATCGTTCATCATACGAGGAAGATGGAGGCAGAGGACAGCTTCGATATGATCTCCGGCACGAACGGTCTTTTAGGTGCAGCTGACGGGGCATTTGTCCTGAAAAAGAAAAAGAGAACGGACAGGACGGCGGTCCTCTCCATCGTCGGCAGGGATCAGCAGGATCAGGAACTGAGTCTCGAATTCGATCAGGAGAGGTGCTTCTGGAAATTCGTTTCCGCTGAGACCGAGCCCTGGAAGGAACCGCCGGATCCGGTGCTGGAAGCAGTTTCGGGATTGTTCACTGACAACACGATTAGAGTGGAAGGACCAGCATCACTGCTTTTGGAAGACCTGAAGAAAATTGATCCCGATATTTTGATCGCGGCGAACTCACTCGGACGAAAGCTGAATGTCAGCGCGGAACGACTGTTTAACGAATACGGCATCCGGTATGAAAGCACGAGATCTCATTTCGGCAGATGCATAAAGCTGACGAAGATGAAGCCGAAGGAAGAAACAGAAAAGAAAGAATAATAAGCGTGACGGCTGTGACAGCTGCGACGGTTTTTCAGATACCGGACCGCTATAGAAATAACTGTCACAGCCGTCACAACTGTCACGGAGGAGATAACGATGCAGAAAAACGTACAGATACCATATGAGCTTTTCATCGATCTGGTTAAGTTCCATCTCTTCGGATTCGATGAAAATGAGGCAAGGATCCGAACGGATCTGGAGCGAAAGCTGAATACCATGTGTGACCGCGAGCTTTATACGAAATACAAAACAGCGGGCACCGATGTGGAGCGCGAAGAGGCCAGGCAAAAGTATCTGGACAGCAGGGGAATCCCGGAGGACTTCCGATGGTGATTTCTCCCTGTCCGATACTGACAGGGACGTGTCACGTCCCTGTGAAAGCAGCGAAGGAAGAAGCTGCTGAGAAGGCCGCGGCGCAGATCCATCCGGTTTCGGGTTGGGATTAAGAACATCCGGAACCGGAAAGCGGGTCAAGGGCGGCAGCCCTGCCCAGTGAAGTGTTGAGAATCGACACTTCGTACTGGGTATTACCTGCCGACACAACTTCCTGTTTTCGCGGATTTTATGAGGCAGGGGAAAACATGATTTTGAAAAAAGGGAGGAAACGTTATCAATGAAATTAACAAGGCACAATGGCCGGTCAGGAAGGCACGGTGCTTATAATCCAAAGCATAATGACCGCCGGTTTGATTTGGAAAACAGTGCACACATCGATCAGGAACGTGCGAAACAAAATGTTTACTGGGACTGTTATCAGGGATTTCATTTTCCAAAAGACCAAGAGCAGGAGGATCGGATCGTTTATTCTTTTGAACAGATTGAGCAGGCGTTTTACTCCGAGCATTATGATGCTTATTGTGAAGCGCAGCATGAGCGGAACCGGAAGTCCGGACATTCAAACAGAGACCGGTCGACGGAAGATCTCTGGCGTGATAAAAAGACTTGTCCGGAGGAATCGCTGATCCAGATCGGGACAATGGAACAATCTGTTTCCCCGGCGGTTCTTGCGGAAATCGCGATGGAGTTTTTTGAGGAATTTGAACGTCGTTTCGGTAATCACATCCACATCCTGGACTGGTCACTGCATCTGGATGAGGCAACGCCGCATATCCATGAGCGACACGTTTTCGATTGTGAAAACGGCTACGGGGAAATCCAGCCGCAACAGGAAAAAGCGTTGGAAACTCTTGGATTCGATTTGCCGCTTCCGGATCAGAAGAAAGGAAAGCTCAATAACAGAAAAATGACATTCGATGCCGCGTGCAGAGAAATGCTGTTCGACATCTGCGCGAGGCACGGTCTGCATCTGGATCATGAACCGGAGTATGGTGGACGGGCTTATCTGGATAAGCAGGACTATATCCTGATGAAGCAAAAGGAGAAACTGGCGGTTCAGGATCAGCAGATCGAGTCGAAAGAAGCGGAACTGGAAGCGATCACGATCCGTATTGAAGACACCGAGGCTTTTGTGGAAGAAGTGGCGGATGCCGCCTACGAACAGGCCGTTGAAGTCGTGACAAAGACGGTTCAGGAAGAGATCCGAAATGAAGACTTCGGTCTTATTGAAGAGCAAAGAAGGATCGTCCTGAATAACGCGGGATTCTCTGACAGGGAGCGGCAACTTGCGAGCCGGATCTTAGCCGGGCTTATGAATCGGTTCAAGGGAATGACTCAGTATATCTCTGAAAGAATGGCTGCGATCTTTCGATCTTCAGAGAAGAAGGCAGAAATCAAAGAGCCGATCAAAGAGTCGATTCGTGACAGGCTTGCCAGGAGCCAGAAGCAAGCGGATGAATTGAACGCCAGACGGAGAACTGAACGTGGTATGCTGCCAAAGCGAAGACAGCAGGATATGGAACTGTCTTGAGGCAGTTTCTTGCTTCACCGCAAGTCTTACAATGGAGGACTTGCGGTGAACCTCTTTTTCTTTTTGTGGGGTGTGGCGCGATAGATAGAATCCGTGTTTGCCTCCGCGTTTGCAGGAGGTTTTGCTGTACAAATCAACCTTACTATGATATATTTTATTATGTGATACGCATAACCAAATTATAGGATTATCAGAGGTTGATCAGATGGTAAGAAATAATATAGAAATTGATGTAAAGGTTAAATGCGTTGAAGAACAGATGACACAGGCTCAAGTTGCAAAAAAGATTGGGACGCCTGCTTCGTATGTAAACAAGCTGATCAGACGGAAGGAAGGCGTTGTTAATAATACATTTGTTAAAATGATTGAGGCTTTAGGCTACGATATAACGCTGTCCTATGTGAAACGGGAAGAATGATTTTGCGGTCGCAAAATGCGACCGCAAATTAAAGAATACAGAGGAGAAAGAACCATGGCAGAAAAACAGCAGGTTGAAATTGTTCCTGTAGGAAATCTCAATGGCCTTGTCTATACAATCCGTGGTTACTACGTAATGCTTGATGCTGATATAGCAATGCTTTACGGGTATACCGTAAAAAGAATCAATGAACAGGCAAAACGTAATATTGATCGTTTTCCCGAGGACTTTATGTTTCAACTCACGGATGATGAAGTTGATTTGGTGTGGTCGCAAAATGCGGCCGCAAATATTAACAGCATGAGCAGGACAAATCCTTTTGTCTACACGGAACAGGGCACATACATGCTCGCCACAGTTTTAAAGAATGAAATAGCGGTAACTCAGAGCATCGCTATAATGCGGGCATTTCGTGAGATGCGGCATTACATTCGTCAAAATCAGCAGTTTGTTACAAAGAGTGAGCTTAAGCTATTGACGGATACTATTGAAGCGGAAACCAAGTTGATTGTCGCAAGGCAAGATGAGACAGAGATACAGATTGAGGCAATCCATGAGAACATTAACAAGATTAACGAAAATTTTTTACTGGATACCGAAACAAAGAACTATGTGATTTATAAGGGACAGAAGTTCGAGGCAGATAAGGCATATATTGATATTTATCAGAAGGCAAAAAAGAGTATCTATGTTGTTGATGATTATGTGAACATAAAAACGCTTCATCTCCTGTCGCATAAAAAGACAGGAGTGCATGTCATCTTATTTACAGAGAATGGTTTCGGTAGGAGTAGGGACTTTCTGACACTATCTGAGGTGACGGATTTTAACCGGGAATATCCGACAATCCAGATCAAGCCTAACCCTGACTGCCATGACCGTTTTATCGTGCTTGACTATGGAACAAAAATGGAGAAGGTTTTCCACTGTGGCGCATCGAGTAAGGATGCAGGTAAGAAGGTTTGTGCAATCAATGCCATAGAGAATACAGCAATGGTTCATCCTATCTTTGATGCGCTGTTGCTGAACCCTGATAAGGTGATATGATTACGGAAATATCAGGTGCTCGAATAGGTGCCGGAAAAGACTTTGAAACGAGAAGAATAATAGAGGAAAAGAGGCACTATGAAGTACGAGATAAGAATTGTCACTATAGATGATTATGATGCGATATATGAACTCTGGAATGCGACTGAGCAGAGCCGCCGAGCATTGAACCCTGTAGATGATTCCCGTGAAGGAATCGACAGGTATCTGAAGCGGAATCCAAATACGTGCTATGCTGCAGTTGATGGAGATAAAATTATTGGTGTGATACTGACTGGCCATGATGGGAGAAGAGCGATCATCCATCATATGTGCGTCCATCCTGACTATCGTCGTATGGGTATAGCCGGAAAACTGGTGCATACAGCAGAGGAAGCTTTGAAGAAAGAGGGTATTCAGAAGATATTCGGGCTTGTATTCAAGGATAACGATCCCGCTAACGCATTCTGGGAAAGCCAGGGATATTCACTCAGGACGAACCTGAACTATCGTAATAAGAGCCTGAATGTGGATATATCAACTGGGGAATAGGAGAAAGAAAATGTTTGAAACTAAAAGACTGATTCTGCGCCGCTGGAAAGTAAGCGATGCAGAGGATTTATACAAATACGCCAGTGATCCCGATGTGGGACCGATTGCCGGGTGGCCTCCTCATCAAAGCGTTGGCGAGAGCAGGGATGTTATAAAGAATGTCTTTAATGGTAAAGAAGCCTATGCCATCTGCCTGAAAGAGGATGGAATAGCTATAGGTGCAATCGAGCTTAAGTTGAACGGACATACTGATATGACCGACCAGGATGATGAATGCGAACTGGGATATTGGCTGGGGAAGCCATTCTGGGGACAGGGCATAATGCCGGAAACAGTAAAGGAAATGCTCCGTCATGCCTTTGAGGACATCTGCATGAGCAAGGTCTGGTGCGGCTACTATGAGGGCAACACCAAATCAAAGCGCGTTCAGGAGAAATGCGGATTCCGCTACCAGCGGAAATCGGAAGGTGTCGATGTGCCGCTAATGCACGAGAAGCGCACCGGACATGTGAGCAGTATGACCAAAGAACAATGGCAGTGGGACAGGCTGTTTGCCGCCGCTAGTGCTGTGCAGAATGGAAGGAAGATTTCTGATTATGTGGAGGCCGGCGGTGTCGCAGCGGCGATTCTTTCTGCATCCGGCAGGATATATACTGGTGTTTGTGTGGATACATGTTCCACGCTGGGGATCTGCGCCGAGCGTAATGCTATCTTTAACATGCTCACGAACGGCGAGCAGGAAATACAGAAGGTGCTGGCAATCATGCCAAACGGAAAAACAGGAGCGCCCTGCGGAGCTTGCCGGGAACTGATGGTTCAGCTGATGCCGCCGAAATATAAGGACATAGAGATTATGATGGATTACGAGAAGGAAAGAATTATGACCCTCGGCGAATTGACGCCGGAGTGGTGGATATAAATCGGCGTTTGTAGGAGACAAAACTATGGATGACATTATATGGCTGATAATAATGATACCCGTTAGCCTGTTGTTTACAGGGATTGGGATTTATGCGTGGCGATGCAAAAAGCCGATGTGGTTCTGGTCAGGGAGCACGGTAAAAGAATCTGAAATCTCAGATATCTCTGCCTATAACAGAGCAAATGGCATCATGTGGCTTGTCTTTTCTTTAATTATGTGGGTTGGCACAATCCTTGGCGCTATGAATATGAAAGCGGGTGGAATTCTCTTAATTGCAGGGTGTATCATAGGCATCCCACTTCTTCCAATAGTTTATGGGAAGATTTATCGGAAATTCAAAAAATGACTCTCGCCTGTCAAAGTCCAGTTTGACGAGGAGGGCTTCTATGTACGCACAAACCGTAATAATACCACCCTGACTTCGACATTGGATAATGACACAAATGGAAGATTCAAGAGGCTCCTATAATATGATTATGTGAAGGGTGATATCACCGGCTGATAGCCATTTGATAGCGTTTGTTCGGATAATACAGGGAAACAAGACCACACAGAATAACTGAGTTCAAATGAATCCAAGGCTCCTATACAAAACCGTTTAAGATTTATATGAGAGCCTTGAGGAGACCTGTATGTTTGAAACGATCCTGGATCCTGAGATCCGCCGAGTCGGCAAGCTCCTGGGAGAGGATTCCAAAGCCGCTAAGCTGTTTGCCAACTGCTATCCCAACACGGCGGCAACGACGACCCGCCGGGAAGAGGACGGCACCTATTTCGTATTCACCGGCGATATACCCGCCCTGTGGCTGAGGGATTCTTCCGCCCAGGTACGCCATTATCTGCCCCTTGCCAAAGATCATGAAGAGATCCGCCTGTATATCAGCGGCCTCAGCCGCCGCCAGGCAAAATACATTCTGATCGACCCCTATGCAAATGCCTTCAACGAGGAAGCTAACGGCAAATGCTGGAGCCATGACAGGACCAAGCAGGGCCCATGGGTGTGGGAGCATAAATATGAGGTCGATTCCCTGTGCTATCCGATCCAGCTAGCATATCTTCTGTGGAAAAGCTGCGGGGAAACCAGCCATCTGGATGAAAACTTCCACAAGGCCCTGAAGACCATTTTTGATGTATGGACACTGGAGACCCATCACGAGAATTCCGCTTACTACTTCGAGCGTACCAACTGTCCTGAATCCGACACGCTTCCTAACGGGGGAAAAGGCAATCCCGTCGCCTATACGGGTATGACCTGGTCGGGCTTCCGTCCTTCGGACGATGCCTGCCGCTACGGATATCTGATCCCGTCCGAGATGTTCGCTGTTGTGGTTCTCGGTTATGCATCCGAGATACTGACCCAAGTGTATCAGGACCGTGATCTTGCTTTACAAATGTCCCGGCTGGCAGCTCAGATCCGCCAGGGTATAGAGACTTTCGGCAAAGTCCATGACCCGGAATTCGGAGATGTCTACTGCTACGAGTGTGACGGCCTTGGCCATTATCATTTTATGGAAGACGCTAACGTACCCAGTCTGCTGTCCATTCCTTATCTTGGCTATACGACCGCGGATGACCCTGTCTATCAGAATACCCGCCGCATGATCCTTTCAAAGCGGAATCCCTATTATTACGAGGGGAGTGCCATAAGCGGCATCGGCAGTCCTCATACTCCGCCCGAATATGTATGGCACATTGCTTTATCCATGCAGGGACTGACCAGTCAGGATCCGGAAGAGGTAACCCGTCTGTTCGACATGCTGATCTCATCCGACGCAGATACAGGCTTTATGCACGAAGGCGTATACCGCAACGATCCGTCCCAGTTTACCCGTCCCTGGTTTGCCTGGTCCAATTCTTTATTCAGCGAATTTGTTTATCATTATCTGGAAGTCACCAAAAAGGCGTGAATGCCTTGCTTTTTACAGGGCAATGTTCTAAAATTATCAAAGACGGACCCTTGAAAACGATTCCGTCTGGATCACTGCGTAAGTTTAGTGTACAAAATACTTTATACGAAAGGGGTTCACTTTACCATGCTGAACAAAAAAAGTGTTGACGACATCAATGTAAAGGGCTTGAAGGTCCTGGTCCGCTGCGACTTCAACGTTCCGCTGCAGGATGGAAAGATCACGGACGAAAACCGTCTGGTTGCCGCACTTCCTACCATCAAAAAACTGATCAATGACGGAGGCAGAGTTATCCTTTGCTCCCACCTGGGCAAACCGAAAGGACAGCCTGTTCCCGAACTTTCTCTGGCGCCTGTTGCAAAACGCCTGAGCGAACTGCTTGGACAGGAAGTTAAATTTGCTGCTGATCCGGAAGTTGTCGGACCCAACGCAAAAGCTGCCGTGGCCGCTATGAAAGACGGCGATGTAGTGCTTCTTGAAAATACCCGTTATCGTAAAGAAGAGACCAAGAACGAAGATAACTTCAGCCAGGAGCTGGCTTCTCTGTGCGATGTATTTGTTGACGATGCCTTCGGTACCGCTCATCGCGCTCACTGCTCCAATGTCGGTGTTACCAAATATGTGAAGACTTCTGTTGTCGGCTACCTAATGGAGAAAGAGATCGCCTTCCTTGGCAACGCTGTCGACAACCCCAAGAGACCTTTCGTCGCTATCCTGGGCGGTTCCAAGGTTTCCAGCAAGATCTCCGTTATCAACAATCTGCTTGATAAGGTCGATGTCCTGATCATCGGCGGCGGCATGGCTTACACTTTCGCTAAAGCAGCCGGCGGCAAGGTAGGCAACTCCCTGTGCGAGGACGATTATCTGGAATATGCAAACGATATGGTCAAGAAAGCCAAGGACAAGGGTGTTAAACTGCTGCTTCCTCTTGATAACATCATTGCCGACTCCTTCTCCAACGACGCAAATACTCAGGTCGCCAAGACCGGTGAGATCCCGGACGGCTGGGAAGGCCTGGACATCGGACCTGAAACCGAAAAACTGTTCACCGAAGCTCTTCAGGGTGCAAAGACGGTCGTTTGGAACGGACCTATGGGCTGCTTCGAAATGCCTAAATTTGCTCACGGCACCAAAGCGATCGCAGAGGCTCTTGCCAACCTGAAAGACGCTGTTACCATTATCGGCGGCGGTGATTCCGCAGCAGCTGTCAACCAGCTTGGCTACGGCGACAAGATGACCCACATTTCCACCGGCGGCGGCGCTTCCCTTGAATTCCTGGAAGGCAAAGAGCTTCCCGGCGTTGCAGCTGCTAACGATAAAGACTGATCGAACTTGAAGTAAGGAGATTGATTCCAATGCGCAGAAGAATTGTTGCCGGCAACTGGAAGATGAACAAGACACCTTCCGAAGCCAGGGAACTCATCGAGACTTTAAAGCCTCTGGTAGGTGATGAGAAGGACGTTGACGTTGTCTTCTGTCCTCCTTTTGTAGACATCGCTCTGGCCGTTGAGCTGGTCAAGGGTACCAACATCAAGATCGGTGCTCAGAACATGTACTACGAAGAAAAGGGTGCTTATACCGGTGAGGTCGCTCCCGAGATGCTCAAGGACGCGGGCTGTGAATATGTTATTCTCGGCCATTCCGAGCGCCGCGGCTACTTCGGAGAAACCAACGAGCAGGTCAATAAAAAGGTCCTGAAGGCCATTGAGCATGGTCTGAAACCTATCATCTGTGTCGGCGAAAAGCTGGAGCAGCGTGAGCAGGGTATCACCGAGGACCTTGTCCGTATGCAGGTCAAGATCGCCATGAAGGACGTTAAGAAAGAAGACGCTGTAAACTGTGTCATCGCTTACGAACCCATCTGGGCGATCGGTACCGGCCGCACCGCTACCAACGAGCAGGCTGAGGAAGTCTGCGGAGCTATCCGTAAAGTACTTGCGGAGATCTTCGATCAGGAAACCGCTGATCAGATCCGTGTACAGTATGGCGGAAGCGTTAATGCCAAAAACGCAGCCGATCTGTTCGCTATGCCTGACATCGACGGCGGACTTGTCGGTGGCGCCAGCCTGAAGGCAGATTTTGCCGACATCGTTAAAGCATAAACAACAGCCCTGTTTTCTGTTATCACATGGCTGAAAAGCCATATCTCTCATAAGAGGGATATGGCTTTTTTGCTAAACTGATATGTAATGGCCATTGTCAAGGGGAAACCTCGCAAAACCACATTTGTTTTAACTGAGCACATCCTGAAGAAGCTCCAGACGTATCAGTCT
>OMYN01000008.1 GCA_900315265.1 uncultured Eubacteriales bacterium | reverse complement strand
TTTTCCTTTCTGATTAGTTGGGGTAACTAAATCATAAGGGCAGATCTCTCTTTTTTAAATCCCTCCTTCTGCGTTTACACAACATTATTTATACTCTCATCAGGATTAAGACATCCTGTACAAACATCGTTCTTATATTGAGCATATTTCAATCGTCTCCCGTGCCGATCCACGCCATATTCCGCAAGAATAGGATGATAGCGACTCGTACTAACATCACCAACAAAGACATCCTGAGTAAAAGTGCGTTTATTTGTCTTTTTATCGACGAAAAAGCACGGATATTCAGCATTTGTGTTGGCCCATACCTCAGCATCATGCATGACCTTATCCTTCGGAAGGGGCTTTAAGCCGTTACCATCACACCAGTTCAGATAAACGTCATAAATGAATTCCGCAGGATAGAACTTCATGTCCGAGCCCTCCATCAAGTCACTAAAGAACTGCGATGTATGGATACTTTTCTCGTTCACTATGTCACGCATTCCATTCAACGCTTTTATCGCAGAATCATCATATTCTTTCCAGCATTCACATTGTGTCGTTAGATACCAAATCCACCATTCGGCTACTTCTTCACGCAAAACATAATCGTCTTTGATATACGACTTAGAATCATCGAATGTCTTTCTGAACGGAATATAAATATTATGCGAATTTACCGATGTATTTTTCTCTGCAAACATCGGGATTTCGTTGCATTGCTGCAAAAGAAACAGAGAAGGAGCGTATGAAAACGGATGCCCATAAATTGAGCGGAACATATATGCCTGCGCTCTTGCAAGAACTTTCATAATCTTACAGCACAGGGCATTCACATATCCCGTTGATCCAGACGTTTCTTCACCTACAATGGCATAAGCAACTCGTATAAACTGTGAAAGCTTCTTTTCGTCATCCAGCTCATCAACTGAAAGCATGATGATACGTGTATCGCTGGTAGACAAATCATAATCTGTAAACTCTCGCTGCTTAAAAATCAGACGTTTCATCATCTCCCAAAGCGCGCCTTTACCATTGTGTCCACCGCCATGACCATCAATCCAGAAAAAATACACGTGCGGTGCAGCATTGATGTGACGAATCAAAAACTGCATTGACTGGATGACCAATTTGATAGATGCTTGTCCTTCACTGTCATTCTCATTGAATACAGTTTTCAGTTGTGACATCGGAGTCCAAACCGTTCCATCATGATTCTGAAATACTGGTTCATTATACGGAGCGGCGATCACAGCACCTTTCCCATATGGATGGTAAACTGGAAGCTTTTCCAGGGCTATCAAATCTGCGTACTTACTATGATAAATAGGATCATCATACTCTGTAAAAGTTCTGGTTTCATAATCCCACAGGCCGTTCCTCAGAAACACTTTGTTGTTATCAGCCCATGCGTTTGCCCTTGGTGCTTTCTTCAACTGACCATAATAAATCTCTCGTTCTGATCGTGTTCCAGAAAGGCACAGATTTCGAAACGCTTGATCCAGCACACTCGACTTGTCATCATCTTCAACAACCTTCCAAATCCCACTCCATTTCCATGATCTTGAATTCGGATTCCAATAATAATCTTTGACTATCAGAACATCAGGATTTCCGTTAGAATCTAAAAGCATCCTTATCTCATCTGTAGAAAGCACAATCATGGCAGCCATATAACCATTTAGCTTCTCTACATGTTTTATAACTGGCAACTGTTGCTTTTTTCTAACAGCATTCTCATTCATAACTTCCGTTTGAATACTCTTTAGCAACTCACTTCTAATCTCATTACAAATCTTTTTTTCATCATTTGACAATTCATACAATCGAAAACTTTTAGAACTGCAATAGGCTTCTGTACACACACTAATAATGTTTTCAATATTATCTTTATTAGAAGAACCTTGATTTTGTAATGATGTCTGTGCTATAGTATTCGAAGAAGAAACGTTAGTAATCATGGATGACGCACTCTGATCTGCCACGGTCGGTGCGTCATTTTTCTTATCTGACATATTATTCTCCTTCTATTCTTAATCCGAGCGATATACATCAATGTTTCTTTTTGAACTTACTCCCATTCGAAAGAAGCCACTGTTCAAACTTCACTCGATGAATACGTACATTCTGCTTTTCATGTCCCGAATCTACTACAAAATCAGCAGTAGGATCCTTTACTAGCTGATACACTTTGTTGACTCCAATATTGAAGAAAATAGATGCTTCAGGAATTGTCAAAAGGGGCTTTAAACTAATCGCCTGAATATAATCAGCATATTCCTTCATAGTCATTTCTCTGCCACCCAGAACTCGCATTTTACAATCATCCGTCATCTTTGTACTGGCTGGTTTTCTGCTCATTTTTATAACCTCCATTTCGTTTTAAACAGCAAAAAAAGCGGTGACTCCGAATCTGAGCCTAATGCTCTTCATCGGATTCACCGCTTGTCACTTCTCAGTGCAATCAGGAGGGGACGACGTTACGCCCCACGTTCCCTTAGACGCTGTACCCATCGACAACAGGATGTCATCCCTGCCACCTCTCGGAACGACTGCGCCGAACGCCCTTGTCGTTTTTCTCCACTGGGTTTCATCTCATGAATCTATTTACAATTTAGCATAATAATTCACGAACTTCAATACTCTTTTCAAAATTCACTGATTATTCAGATCATTTTCGGCCAATTATGCTCATTTATGAGGATAAATTCTTCAAAAAAATTTTTCCAAAATACAGTAGCAAAGACGGATGGAACCGTCAAGGGGCTTACGCTCCAGACAGAAGATAGTTTTCTTACTTAAGAGGGGGGGACAAAGCCCTCCCTCTGTATACAGAGAATAAGCAGGGTATTTTTTTCAACAAAAATGTAATGTAAAATCATTTACATTACATCCACATTACGTTTTACATTACATTGAAAATCCAGTCCTACAAAGGCTTTATTAGAGATTTAGGAAAAATGTAATAATGTAATGTAAAAATTAAAGTTTACGCATATAAGAAAAATCACCCTTCCAATTCAACACCTACCATCTCCCTGTATTTATAACTTGGAGAATCACATTACAACATTACATTTTGGAAAAGATCCGCTATCAGAGCGGATTTCTCGTGTAATCTAACCACATTACATCACATTACATACATTACATTCTTCAGCATGTTCAATCCAGATTTTTAATCAGAACGACTTTTCCATGTATAAACCCTGCCGTTTGAATGAAAACCTTCTCAGATTAAACGAGAAGAGCCTGTTTTCATATAAAAAAGCCGAAGGATTTCTCCCTCGGCCTTTACTGCTTACGCAGGTTAATTTTTGTTGTGTTTTAATTTTCTATCAGCCTGAAGTGTCTTAGCGCAGCTTCAATGGCTTTTTCTTTTTCTGGTGTTACTTTCGGAACTTTTGCTTTTCCTTCGCCTTTATTGTAATTTTCACGCTCGATTATTCCGTACTTCTGTTTTACCTGAGCTATATACAGATTGGAAACTTTCATACCGTTGTAATTCTGTGCTATCCATTCCTGTATTTCTCGGTATGTAGCATTAGGCGTAAGCTTCTCCATATAACTGCTGTCTTTAGGAGTATATTCTACCGTGAATTTCTCAGTCGACATGTTGTGGACTAAAAGGACGCACGTCTCGACGTGAAACGTATTTGAAAACATGTCCACTGCCTGTGCTTTGACCAGGCCATAGCAGCTTTTTTCCTGATGACACAGGTAATCTAAGTCACGGGAAAGGGTCGCAGGGTCGCAGGAAACATAGACGATACGATCCGGCTTCATATCCAGCAAAGTATCCAGCAAAGCCTTATCGCAGCCGCTGCGGGGCGGATCGACAACCACGACGTCTGCTTTGACCCCGTGTTCTCTATACTCTTCAGGCATAACCTTTTCCGCGCTGCCGCAGTAAAACGTTACATTGTCGATTTTATTGGCTTTTGCGTTCATTTTTGCGTTTTCAATAGCTGCTGGAACGATTTCAACACCGTAGACATGTTTCGCTCTGCGGGCTAAAAAGAGGCTGATGGTACCGATGCCGCAGTAAGCATCCCATACAGTGTCGCTATCCTTGATAGCGGCAAAGTCCAGTGCCGTCTGATACAGTTTCTGTGTCTGCTGAGGGTTGACCTGATAAAAAGATTCAGGAGAGATCTGAAAAGTAAGGCCATCCATCCGGTCGGTCAGATATTGATTTCCGTACACCAGTTTACTGCTGCGTCCCAGGATCACGTTGGTATTGGCTTGATTGATGTTAACGGAAAAGCTGGTTACACCTTCCCTTTCCATAAAAGCCGCCCATTTATCCTGGTGAGGTAAAGTACTTCCGTTGATCACGAAAAGGGCTGAGACTTGTTTGTTGTCCGAGGAGGTCCGGATCAGCACATGACGAAGCAGCCCCTTGCCGGTTTCTTCGGAATAAACCGATAAGCGGCATATACGGACCTCTTCCATTATATCTTGGATCATTCGATTGGCTGTTTGGGACTGAAGCAGACAATGGTAGGCAGGCAGCAGGCGGTGGCTGTGCAGGGCATAAAATCCTGCCTCTGCTTTTCCGTTGATGATCTGGACCGGAAATTGAGCTTTATTACGATAATGCTGCCACTGATCCCCATTCATTCCCAACGTTACCGGGGCCAGCTTGCTTTGGACTTCTTCCGGGCTGAAATGACCGGTCCGGATCAGCTTTTCCGCGACTTTATCATGTTTATAAGCCAGCTGAGCCGGATAGGACATGTGGCCCAGCTGACAGCCGCCGCACTTTCCGTTTAAAGGACATTGAGGATCCACTCTGTCTTCTGATGACACAAGGACTTGGACGATTTTTGCGTAAGCAAAGTGGGCTCTTACCTGCACAACGTGTACCAAAGCCTTTTCGCCTGCCAGAAGACCCGGTACCATGATTGCAAATCCCTGATACCGTCCCAGGCCGTCCCCCTGGTCGTTGACGGCGTCGATGACCAGCTCAAATTCCTGATTTTTCGAAACAGGGACCTTCCCTTTAGCGCTCATCCGACTCCTCCGGTTTATAGATATAGCGGTCCAGCACACGGTTATAGGCCGTCCAGCTGCCCTCTGTACGATCTGTTTCGATCTGCTCTTCCATCTGCTTCAGATGAGAATCGCATAAATCGGCCATATGAAGAGCCATAGCTTCCATCGTTTCCGGAACGACCGGAGACCCGAATTCCCTTTCTCCATGATGGGACAGGATCATGTGTTCAAGCTGCAGGAGCTTCTTTTGAGACAGAAGGCCTATGCGAGCGCCAGCTTCATGCACCATCTGATAGCCGATGGTGATATGTCCCAGAAGGCGGCCGCTGTCGGTATAATCGTTCAGAGGGATAGGTGCCAGCTCCGACAGCTTTCCGATATCATGAAGCAAGCCTCCTGCTATCAGCAGGTCCTTATCCATTTGAGGATATGCCTCCTGAAAAGAGACGGCATACTCCGCAACGGTCACCGAATGCTCTAAAAGGCCTCCCACATAATCATGATGGATGCTTTTGGCAGCCGGATGCTGTTTAAGTTTTTTGATCGTGTTTGGATTCAGTTTATAGAAATACTCGACAAGCTGTTTGAGGCCGGGGTCCCGGATCTGATCGATCATGGCAAGGGCCTGCTGATACAGGTCTTCCGGATCTTTTTTACTTACCTTGAACAGATCCTCCAGTTTATACTCACCGGCTTTGGCCTGACGGATACGTACGATATTCAGCTGCAAAGCCCCCTGATAGGTCTGTACAAAGGCATCTACCTTGACGACGTCTCCCTTGCGGAAGCTGCCGATCAGGGCACTTTCCAGATCCCAGACCATCCCGTTTATGGTGCGGCTGCTGTCTTCCAGTATCAGTTTCATATAGTCCTTGCCTGCTTTTGTGACCAGTTCAAGCTTGTCGCGGACAAGATAACAATCAACTATATGCTGTCCATCAGCAAAGTCAGCGATCTTATTCATCTGTACACCTCAATTCTTTTCTGCCGGATCGTCCGGTTTGCTTTCCGCTTCCAGCGATTCTTCCGAAGCTACGGCCGCAGAAGCTGCCTGTGCAGACACAGCTGATGCAGCCGCGCTGGTTACCGCCGATTTGGGAGCCAAAGGCAGGGTGAAGGTAAATTTCGTTCCCTCCCCTACCTTACTGTAGACCGTGATATCTTCATGATGCTGGAGCATGATCTGCTTAACGATCGCCAGGCCAAGCCCCGTTCCCATCTTGTTTTTCCCTCGGGATTTGTCCCCTTTATTGAACCGTTCGAAGATATGCGGCAGGGCATTTTCATCGATCCCGCTTCCTGTATCGGAAACGGTGATATAGGCTTTCCTGCCTACGATCGAGGTCTCGACAGTGATGCTGTCCCCCTCATCTGTAAATTTCAACGCGTTATCCAGCAGGTTATAGATGACCCTCTCGATCAAATCAGGATCGGCACTGACATAAAGCTTTTCCTGAAGGAACTGAAAGTTCATCTTGATCTTCTTCTCATTGACCCTTTGTTCAAAGGTCAAAGCGATCGACACGATCGACTCGTTGATATCAAAGGGGCGGATATGCATCTCGATCTGACCGTTCTCCATCTTGGTCAGATCAAGGACATTGTTGGTCATCTTGGTCAGCCGGTTGGCTTCATCCAGGACAACTTTCAAATATTTGGGAAACAGCTCCTGAGGGATGGTACCATCCAGCATGGCTTCCACATAACCTTTGATCGATGTCAGAGGCGAGCGGAAATCGTGCGAAATGTTCGCGATAAAGTCGCTCTGCAGGGTATCCACCGACTGCAGTTCCTTGGCCATGGTATTAAAAGCCTGTTCCAGCTGACCGATCTCGTCGTTGCTGCGAACTTCCACTTCCTGTGAAAAGTCGCCTTTTGAAATGGCTTGCGCAGCCTGAGTCATCTGCTTTACAGGGGTAAGCACGTTGCTTCCCATGATCCAAAGCATCAAAACAGCGGTCAACGTAATCAGCACCAGTATTCCGAAAACGACCTTCTGCAGGGTATTGGACATAAGGTCGATATCACCCATGGATACGTTCAGAAAAACGGCTCCCTGTTTATAGGATTTTATGGTCATGGTCAGCGATCCGAACGCCATGTCACTGGCAACCAGATATTCCTGGCGATAGCCCGTGGACAAGGTCCTTCCCTTAAAGGCACTTGGAAAGGCACTTATCAATTTGCCGGTCTGCTCTCCGTCCAACACATGGATGACCCGTTCTTTTTCCGCCTGTGTAAAATTATTAAAATCAACAGGAGAGATACTGTTGGCAGTCTTTCCGAACACATAAATACCGATACTGCCGTCGGACTGTTCGATACAGATCCAGATGACAATGTCCGCAGCCTGGGCTGTATTTTCCAGCAGCTTGGTGGTCACCGGATCCTGCTGAAAATCGGATTCCTTCACAATGTCGGAAACGATCGAACGGACCTTGGAAAGCTCATTGGATTTTTCCGATATAAAATACATATTGAAGATCATTGGAAGAAGCATGGCAACGACGATCACGATCGCAGCCAGCAGCAGGCAGTAGACGCCGAAAAATTTAGTCTTGATCGATAAAAAGACCGGCTTTTTTATTCCCTTCGTCTTTTGTTTTTTATTTGGATTCAAATTTATAGCCTACTCCCCAGACCGTTTTGATGCTCCAGTTAGGATGGTCCTCGTCACTGCCTAATTTTTCGCGGATCCGTTTGATATGAACATCCACCGTGCGGGTGTCTCCGTAATATTCATAGCCCCAGATCTGGTTCAAGAGCTGTTCGCGGGTAAAGACCTGGTTGGGATGTGTCGCCAGATAGAACAGCAATTCCAGTTCTTTTGGAGGCATTTCTATATTGCGGTCCATGTAGGAAACCGAGTAATTGGACATATTGATGGTCAGCTGATCATAGGAAACCTTGCGTGAGTTGTTCTCGGTGGTCCCCTGACGGCGCAGGACAGCTTTGACCCTGGCTACCAGCTCTTTTGTATCAAAAGGTTTGACCATATAGTCATCCGCTCCCAGCTCCAGGCCCAGGACTTTATCGAAGGTTTCTCCCTTGGCCGTCAGCATGATGATAGGCGTCATACTGTTTTTACGGACTTCACGGCATACTTCGTAGCCGTCCATTTCCGGCATCATGATATCAAGGATGATCAGGTCCGGTGAAAAGGATCCGACCATCTTTAATGCTTCTTTGCCGTCCGAAGCGATCTGAGTCTCATAACCTTCTTTGGTCAAATACAAGGAAATCAGCTCCGCGATGTTACTGTCATCATCCGCGATCAGTATCCTCTGCTTGGTATTCATGATCCATTTCTCCCTTTAGAGTGTTTTCCGCAATCGGTATCTTACCGTCGTTTCATCGTTACGATGGTAACGCCGGAATCGCCTTCTCCGTATACTCCCAGCCGGAAAGATTTAACGTGAGGAGAATGCCTCAGATAACTCTGCACGGCGGTCCTCATGGCTCCGGTCCCTTTGCCGTGAATGACACGCACTTCATCCACACCGGATAGGTAGGCATCATCCAGATATTTATCCAGGACCGCGACCCCCTCATCTGTCATCATGCCGCGAAGGTCGACCTCCAGATGGATGGTCTGGGACGTGCCCAGGGAGCTTTGTTTCTCCGGAGCTTTTTTCGGTTTGAATTCTTTTTGTTTGACTTCAGGGACGATGCCGACAATATCATCCATCTTTACCTGCATCTTGATGATGCCGGCCTGAACCTGGAGCCGTCCTCTGGCATCGGGCTTGCTAAGGACGCTGTACTCCTGATCGAAGCCTTTCAGCATGATATGAGTGCCGGGGATCAGATCTTCCGGCCTTGCTTCGATAAGGTCGGTCCTCTGCCCGTCCTCCTGCTCGATGGTGATCTTCTGCGCCTTTTCTCTCAGGCGGGCACGCTCTTTCTCAAGTGCCGCCATATCGACTCCGCCGCTTTTTGCCAGCTTATTGACCCGGTTGATGGTCTGGTCGGCATCCAGCTTGGCTTTGCGCAGATATTCTTTAGCTTCTTTCTTAGCCTTCAGGATGATGGAATCCTTCTCTTCTTCCGTCCGCTTCTTTTCTTCGGCCGCTTCACTTCTCAGCCGGGCCATTTCCCGTTTGAGACGATCGATCTCGGCCTGCTCTTTTTCGACCTCTATGCGTCTGGCTTCCAGGTCGCTGATCATATCTTCGAACTTTACGTCATTGGTCTCCAAAAGTTCCGACGCATCATGGATAATGGACTCCGGGAGCCCCAGGCGGCGGGATATGGCAAAGGCATTGCTCTTGCCCGGCATACCGATCAGAAGGCGGTAAGTCGGCATCAGAGTCTTTACGTCGAATTCGCAGCAGGCGTTTTCGACTCCCTCTGTCGAGATCGCGTAAACTTTCAGTTCACTGTAATGAGTGGTTGCCGCGGTCAGGATCTTCCGCTGATGCAGATTCTCCAGGATGGACTGAGCCAGTGCCGCTCCTTCGGTCGGATCGGTCCCGGCGCCAAGTTCATCAAAAAGGACCAGGGACCTTTCCGTCATCTTTCCTAAAATGTCTACGATGGTGACCATGTGGGACGAAAAGGTACTCAAACTCTGTTCGATGCTCTGCTCATCGCCGATATCCGCAAATACCTGATCCAGAACGGTCAGGCGGGGATTTTCTTTAGAAGGGATAAAAAGCCCGGACTGCCCCATGACCTGAAGAAGGCCCAGCGTCTTTAAGGAAACGGTTTTACCGCCGGTGTTGGGACCGGTGATAATCAAAGAAGTAAAGCCATCCCCCAGGCGAAGGTCGATGGGAACCACCTTATGGGGATCCAGCAATGGATGTCTGGCGCCGTTGATCTCGATTTTTCTTTCTTCGCTGACCATCGGCCTTACCGCGTTTTCCTGAGCTGCCAGCTTGGCTTTGGCGAAAATAAAGTCCAGGTCGGTAAGGATCTTGAAACTTGCCAGGATCTCCTCCGCAGCTCCGTTGACCATTTTGCCAAGGCTTCGCAGGATGCGGGCTATTTCCATCTGCTCGTCGACTCTCAGCTTTGCGATCTCATTATTGCGTTCTACGACCGCTGCCGGTTCGATAAACAGAGTCGATCCGCTGGAAGACTGGTCGTGCACCATGCCCCGGATATTCCCTCTGAATTCGGACCGGACCGGAAGGCAGTAGCGCCCCTGCCGGACGGTCACGATCGCATCTTGAAGAGAGCTCTTCAAAGCTTCCGAATGGATCATGTTCTGCAGCTGACTTTGGATCTGGCTTTCGTTGATAAAGATCTGCCGTCGGATCCGGTGCAGCTCCTGCGAGGCGTCGTCCGCCATATCGTCATCATCCAGGATACAGCGGTAGATTTCTTTTTCAAGGCGCATCTGAGGCATCAGGCCCTGAAACATAGGATCCAGGTTGGGAAAATCACCGGTCAGCTCGCCTTCCCGTTCCCCATAATCTTTCAAGCGGGAAATAACATCCAGATAGGCGGCAATGACCAGAAACTCATGCATGGTCAGCGCGGCGCCTTTACTGCTCCTGGAAACGGAATCCCTGATATCCGTAAGGCCGTTGAAAGAAGGTGCTCCTTTTACTGTCAGATACCGGAAGGCTTCGCCTGTCTCGTCCAACCACCGGTCGATTTCAAAAATAGAAGCAGACGGCTCCAGGGAAAGCGCCGTCTGTTTCGCCAGATCTGAGTAAGCATAGGCGGCCAGCTGCGACCGTATCTTATCGAATTCGAGCTTAGTCAGATACTTTGTTTCCATATTTATAATTCCTTTTCAATAAATGCCTGGATCCTTTCCAGAGCCTTTTTCAGCGCGTCGATGCTGTAGGCATAGGAAATACGGACGTGCCCCTCTCCGTCCGGCCCAAAGGCATCTCCCGGAACGACCGCTACCCTTTGGTCGAACAAAAGACGGCGGCAGAATTCTTCGGAAGAAAGGCCGTATTTTTTGATTGACGGAAAGACATAAAAAGCTCCGAAAGGTTCAAAACAGTCCATACCCATCTCGCTCAGCCGCTGCATCAGGAACCTGCGCCGGCGGTTATATTCCCGCCTCATTTTTGCTACCTGTTCGTCGCAGTCCCTGAGTGCATTGATGGCGGCATACTGGCTGTTGGTAGGAGCGCACATGATCGAAAACTGATGGATCTTAGTCATTTCATGGATCAGCCAGTCCGGCCCCATAGCGTAGCCCAGGCGCCAGCCGGTCATGGCAAAAGTCTTTGAAAAGCCGTTGATGACCAGGGTCCTTTCTTTCATGCCGTCCAGCGAACCGATCGACACATGGGGATGATCACCGTAAGTCAGCTCCGCATATATCTCATCGCTGATCACGAAAAGGTCGTGAGCTTTGACAAAATCAGCAATAGGCTCAAGATCTTCTTTTGTCATGATCGATCCGGTCGGGTTGTTGGGGAAAGGCATGATCAGGATCTTAGAACGGGGGGTGACCTTCTTTTCCAGGTCGTCCGCCATCAATTTAAATTGGTTTTCTTCCCGCAGCGGTACCATGACCGGAGTGCCTCCGGCCATTTGGGTACAAGGGATGTAGGATACGTAGGAAGGTTCCGGGATCAATACCTCGTCGCCGGCCTCCAGCATAGCTTTAAGGCTAAGGTCGATCGCTTCGGAACCGCCGACCGTGACCAGGATCTCGTGCAGGGGATCGTAGATCAGCTGATACTTGCGGAAGGCATAGGAAGCCAGTTCCTGCCGGAGTTCTTTCAGTCCGGCATTCGCCGTGTAATGGGTGCGCCCCTGTTCCAAAGTGTAGATCGCGGTTTCCCGAATACTCCAGGGAGTATCAAAATCCGGTTCGCCCACACCCAGGGAGATCACGTTGTCCATTTCAGCGGCAATATCGAAAAATTTACGGATGCCGGAAGGTTTCATCTGCCGGACGACGGGATTTATAAAGTCTCTCACAGCCAAATCGTCATCCTTTCATCTTTTTTGGGGCTGTCCATCAGGATGCCGTAATCTTTATACCGTTTCAGGATGAAGTAAGTGGCCGTACTGGTTACGTTATCAAGAACTGCCAGCCTTTCGCGTACGAAAAGCGAGACCTGCTGCATCGTTTTTCCTTCCACGATGACCATCAGATCGAAGGGACCGGACATTAAGAAAACGCTGGAGACTTCATCGAATCCGTAAATACGGCTGGCAATGGCGTCAAAGCCTTCGTCCCTTTGAGGGACAACTTTGACCTCGATCATGGCGGTGACCCTTTCCTGATTGGTCTTATCCCAGTTGATCAGGGTATGATAGCCGGCAATGACATTTTCTTTTTCCATCTGATCCATTTCATGGATGATCTCTTCTTTGCTGACGCCCAGCATGACAGACAGATCGTCCACACTGACCCGCCCGTTCTTTTCCAATACTTCCAACAGTTCTTCTCGTAACATGAATGCTCCCTCGTTTCAGTATTTATAACTTAATATTGTTGTGTACCGCTGTTATTACTGTCCTCTGTATTCGTTCCGGATGAATCGTCCGAAGACTCGTCCTCAGCGGGCTTAGAAGTCGTATTAGGCCCGACATGGTAAATATCGGGCGAAGACTCGTAGTTGCTCCTGGTAAAGAACTCGCGGGTAGTCTGGCCGTTATCGGTCACGGTCTTATAGGTATCCACGATCTCTCCTTCTTCTCCGCTTTCAAACAGGACTTTCTGCCCTTCCTTCAAAGTAGGATCTTCTACCAACTTGTCGGCCGGTTTGGGCACCGTTTCGACGACCTCGCTGTCCCATGAAACCGTACGGGACGCGTCATGGATCTCGTGGCCGTAAAGGCGCACGGTCAGACTGCCTCCTCCGCATTCCATCTCCATGTAAATGGGATAACCGCTGTCATTGACAAAACGGAAATTGTAAGCCCCCTCGGTATAAACCATGGCGTCAAGACCGATCGGCACATAATGAGCCGGATAAGCATGCTCCCACCGCTCGGTGACCTCAAGTTCCGCACGGATCACGGCATTGTAAATGGTCGTCGACCCCTGGCACAGGCCGCCTCCGATCCCCAGCACATATTCGCCGTTGGCAATAATGTTGGCGGTCGCATATCCGTTTTCGACCGTGACCGGTGAAACCGTCTGATTGTAGTTGAATTCATCGCCGGGCATCAGTATCGTACCGTTGATCTTGGAGCTAGCCGTCTTCAGGTTCTGTTCACGGGAGGTAACCGACGCGTCGTAGTAAGTCGTATACTCGCCGATGACCTGATAGGTCGTATCCATGCTGGCCTTGGTGACCTCGGGTTCGATCGTTGTGATAGGCAGTTCGACCGTTTGATCCTTGTCCGTGTCCGACTGGTCATCGCTTAGCAAAGCCTGTTCGATACGGGCCTCTGCGACGTCCTGGTTGACCTTGTAACCCGTCACATCATCTGTGAAAGAGAATTTACCGTCGGCAAAACTCGGTTTGGAGTCCTGAGGATCCTGATCGATGGAAGAAGCAAGCTGACTGACGACTGCCTTCAGGGTATCTTCGTCGACACTGGCTTCAAGGCCCACGTCCTGACCCTGAGCACATAGATCCTGTGTCTTTTGTGCATTGATGGGAAAGGCATCGCTGTGGCCATAGGAATAAGCGATCGATGCCATCTTATCCGCATCGATCTGATAGCCCAGATCAGCGGCCGAATACTGGACGGATTTGTCCAGATAGGTGATGGTAAGGCTTTTATTATCGATCATGGAAGCCGTCTGGCTTTTGATCGCATCGGCAGCCTCCTGCTCTGTCATACCTTCCAGATCCATTCCGAGACAGGTAATGCCCGGCAGTATCTTATCCTGATAGGTTCCCTGAAATTCCAGATCTGAAGCCTGGCTGACGACAGCCGTAATGCTTTCCACTTTTTTCCCGGCGTAACGAGTCTCAGGTATAGGATCTGCTTCTTTGCAGCCCGCTGCCAGAAGGGCCGCCGTTAAGATAAGGGCAGCCGCTTTAGCGGTCCGCAAAACTTTATGATAACGTATAATTGATTTATCTTTCATATTCCCGTTTTCTCTTTCTGGGGTTCTGACTGAAACATCCTTGTACAGGCGCAAACTTTTTTCACAAGGCCTGTTATTGCATTATACCATAGACATGGCTGTTAATAAAGAATCCCAGGGGATCATTTACATAAAAACGTCCGGCCGGATCAAGACCGGCCGGACGTTTCATAATACGTAACGGGTCATACTTTTACAGTTTTGCCCAGGTAAGCTTTCCGCAGATACCATCTGTTTCAAGTCCCTTGGACTTTTGGAATTTGATCAGTGCCTGGTAAGTAGCGTTTCCGAAGATACCATCCACATCAAGTCCGTAACCGTAACGGTTCAAGGCTGTCTGCAGGGCTGTCACATCGGATCCCGTTGATCCGAACGAAACAGAACTGCGATTTGCGTTGGAGCCGGCAGAAGAACTTGCCTTGGTACTGCTAGATGAGCTTGTGCCCGATCCCGAAGCAGTGCCCTGGGCCTTGCCGAGAGAACTCCATGTCGCATTGCCGACGATACCGTCGACTGTCAGACTGTGCTTGGATTGATAATCACGTACGGCGCTGAGAGTACCGTCACCGAAAATACCATCGGTGTCCAATTTATAGCCTAAGGTATTAAGGATCTGCTGCAGCGCTTTTACATCGCCGCTTACCACTCCGTAATATACCGGAAGGCGGTTGGAAACCGAAATAGAAGTGCCCTTTGAAGTATTGGAATTAGAAGTGCTGGAATTGGAAGTATTGGAACTTGAAGTACCGGATCCTGAAGGAGTAGAAGGCTTCGTGCCGGTGGTATTTCCGGAAGATCCGCCGGAAGACGAAGATCCGGAAGTCTGGGCACTGCCCAGAGCCGCCCAGGTTGCCTGTCCCACGACCCCGTCAACATCCAGCTTGTGCTGTTTCTGGAAGCTGAGGACAGCATTCTGAGTTCCGTCTCCGAAGACACCGTCTACATCCAGCTTGTTACCAAGTTTGTTCAGGATCTGCTGAAGAGCTTTCACGTCATCGTTTACCAAGCCGTAATAAAGGACCTTGCGTCCGCTGACCGAAACAGCCGGCTGTGAGGGTTGAGAAGGCTGAGACGGTTGTGAAGGCGTGGTCGGCTGAGTATTGGTGCCGGAACCGGTATTGGATCCGGTATTGGATCCTGTATTGGAACCAGATCCGCCATTGGTCCCGCTTCCTGTATTGTTGCCGGAAGAGCTGCCGCCGCCGGCAAGAGCGTCCTGTGCTTTTCCCAGTGCAGCCCATGTTGCGTCTCCGCATATACCGTCAGACTCCAGCCCATGTTTAGTCTGGAAGTCCTTGACGGCCTTTTCTGTGATCGAACCGAACTGTCCGTCCGATCCCAGTGTATAGCCAAGTTTTTTCAGAAGACGCTGCAGAGCATAAACATCGCTGCCGCCGCTGCCGTATCTTACCTCCGAACGGCCGGTGACAGAAATCTTGGCATCCGCCGCCGAACTTTCTTCTTTCCCGCCTGTCAGAGTCGATTTGTAATCCGGTATATCCAGACCACCCTGATGAAGGACCGCACTGACATAGGCATTGATCAGGTTCTGCCAGGTATATTCTCCGACATAGCCGTCTGCATCCAGCCCGTAGCGCTTCTGGAAATCCCTGACAGCTTTATCCGTATTGGCATCAAAAGTGCCGTTTACGGAAACATAGGAATAACCGATCGTCTTCAAATAACCCTGAAGTTCCTTTACATCGCTGCCGCTCCTGCCCAGTGACAAATGAGCACGCGTGCCGGCAGAACCGCCTGTGTAGACCGGATCGTCCCAATAGTTGGAAGACGAGAAAGAACCGGTCTGAGTACTGGTCTCGACACCGATGCCGCCGTAAGCCGCATACAAAGAAATCAGGATGTCACCGTAGGAAGCGTGAGCGCTCCTTGCCTCAGCTAAGGAACTGTAACGGTTGGGGTCGTAACCGGGCACGGCCCATTTCCCGCCTAATTCTTCCCAGGTCGAGGCAATTCCGGCAATCGATTCAAAACCTCTGGGATCCAGAGATTTCCGGCCTTCCGGCAGAGAATTTCCGGTCGCATACCAGTACAGATGCTGCAAATGAGCTTCAATGCCCTCCTCGTAGGTCGAATACTGTTCGTAATCGGATCCCGTCGAGTTGAACAGGCCGCAGAAATTCTTGTAGCCTCTGAATACATCGCTGGCAAACCATCCGGTCTCCAACGCTGCCTGGAAGAATGCGATGTCGCCGCGGATGTGATAGATCTTGCCGAGTTCCAGATAATCATTGGCAAGTTCGTAAGCGGTCGACTCGGAAAGGCCTGAGTTATTCATTAGTGCAGCCTGTGCCATCGTATCGGCGCTCATTTTGCTGTCACCGATGATAGCGTTGTAATGCCAGGTCTGATCGGTGCCGACTTCGGTATCCGAACCGGAATTGGAACCGCTGTAGGTCGCAAGTTTTGCCTTTACCGCTGCTTTGAATTCGTTCCAGACTGCCCAGTTGCTGCCCGACATGGTAAGGGGGCAGGTCTTACCATTGCAGTCATAATGACGGACCAGATGATCGATGGGAAGGTCGTATTTCCAAAGCAGATAAGCTGCCAGGTCGACCCCGTTCTTGACCATTTCATTATAGTTGCCGTCAGAATTGATACACAACTCGATACCGATCGAGTTTGTGTTGGAAATAGGCGTCGCATAAGTCTTATACGGAACGCCGCTGTGCCAGGATGCTTCGCTGTCATCGATGATCTGGACGACCTCATGATCATCGACAAAATAATGGGCTGAAGCGTCCCTGTCTCCGCCGGCGAAATAGTTGTAATGCGCCATCGCATCTGCGCCTGCAGCCGAATTGCCGGTGTCATGAATAACGATATACTCCACCGAGTTGACCGAATACTTGTTGTAGTTGATCTCAAATTTCTTAAACTCGATGTTGCTCCTCAGTCCGTGATGATCGGTCTGTGCGCTCTGGTCAGAGACAGCAGCAAGACTGACTGCCATGGTGCTGAAAAGTTGCGGGTCCTGGTTGCTGAACAGTGTCAGCGATACATCAGAATCCTCTGCAGTCTCTGCATTTTCAGAAGAATCGCTGTCCGCGCTTTCTTCCGCAGAACTGCTTTCGCTGAGGTCTTCCTCCTTCAAACTGCTGTTTTGGGAAGGATCGGCCTCTTGGTAGCTTTCGGATTCTGACTCTGTCAAACTGCTGTTTACATCAGGCCCGGACTCTTGAGTGCTTTCGGTTTCCTGACCCGGATCGATGCCCGGCCCGCTGCCCTCTTCGGATACCTCATCCGAACTCTGCGCGTCAACCGGGGGAACCTGGTCGGAAGCAGCCGCACTGAATGGCATTGCGATGACTGCCATCATACCGGCAAGCGCTGCACCCAGAATCCATTTCCTCAGTCTTTTCACATCATCTACCTCCATATCATAGTATGATGTAATACAGAATTATAGCATCGCCTTCTGTATCCGTCAACGAAAGTGAGAGGACAAATTTAACAGAAACTTAATTCCTCACGTCAAGCCCCATCTCTTTCAGAAAACGCGACGCTCCCCTTCCCATGCCCCGGTAATAAGACAGCACCAGCTTTTTCTTAGCTCTTGTCACGGCCACATAAAACAAACGCCGCTCCTCTTCCATGGCTGACTCTTCTTGGCCGCCCCGCTCAGCCTTTTCGATCGCTTCCTTACGGGGGCACTTTCCTTCCGCAAGCCCGGGCAGGATGACCCGGTCAAATTCCAGTCCCTTGGCTCCGTGCATGGTGAGGACGGCGACAGGGTCCTTCCCCTGATCATATAATCTTAGCATTTGTCGGATCAGCTGGGGCCAGCCGAGCCCTTTTCGCTTGAGCCTTTTGGACGCCTGGGAAAGGTAATCGGTATGGAGCCAGATCAGGCGGCAGTTCTTCAGAAAATCCCCGTCTTTCTGCCTTCTTACAACCTCCAATGTGTCTTTTAATTCGCTGATTTCCATGGCGTCTTTCAGGGAAACCGTCGGCTGCTTAAGAAGATAGCCCAGCAGATCCTCCCCCTCCGGACAGCGCCTCCATTCGGGATTGTCGGCCAGCACTTTCAGTAAAGGCAGAGCGTTTTCCAGGCAGTTTTTATCACACGGATTTTTAGCAAACCGGATCAGATCTTCCATATCCCGCCTGACCAGGATTACCTCCCGTTTCCTGCCCTGGTCAGAAGGCCCTGCGGTATTGTCAGCAGAAGGATCTTCTTCTTCTGCCGCGACCAAGGGACTTTGATAAGGACATCCTTCCTGCTGCAGATATTCCATCATTCGCCGGCACTCCGCCCTGGTCCTGCATAAGACGGCTGTATTTTTTCCAGGTCTAAACCATCTTTGCCTGGACAGGCGTCTGCATAAAGAACGGGCTTCCTCCTTTTCGTCAAAGTAAGCCAGGACCGTAACCGAACCATCCGGCGCTCCCGGAGCCGGTTTGATGGTCTTATCAAATCGGTGCTCGTTATGACGGATCAGTTTCTGACTGTAGCCGGTTATCAAAGAGGCGCAGCGGAAATTCGTATCCAGATCGACCCGGCGGCAGCCCGGGAAATCCTCCTGAAAATGAAGAAAAATTCCCGGGTCTGACCCTCTGAAGGCATAGATGGACTGGTCCTCGTCACCGACCACAAAAAGGTTGGCCTTTCCTTCTCCGCCCGGCGGACAGACCATGTGACGGACGATCCGGTACTGCAGAGGATCGATATCCTGAAATTCATCGATCAGGAAGAAATCGATATCCTTATATAGACAATGGTCTTCCATGACCCGGTCGGTCATGGTCAGGATATCGGTAAAATCAATGGCATTCCGAGCTCGTTTCCAAGATGCATATTCCTCCGGCATCAAAGCGGTGATTTCCTCTAAAGAACCGTCCCCCTTATCATCAAAAAAGGCCAAGATCCTGTCAGGATCCCAGCCTCTGTCATATAAAAATTCCAGCCGTTCGCTTTCTTCGACGATATGAACATCTGCCTTAAGGCAGCCCCACTCCTTCAGCCACCCAAAAAATATGGAATGGAAGGTACCGAACCGGACCATATCAGCATTCTTCTCATCGGTCATGCTTAAAAAGCGGTCTTGCATTTCCCGGGCAGCTTTTCTGGCAAAAGTAAAAACCGCTATCCGACAAGGATCGGTGACCGCCATCAGGCGCCTGACCCTTTCGGTCAGCACCCTGGTCTTGCCGGAACCGGGTCCAGCGGTTACCATCATGGGGCCGTAGACATGTTCGACAGCCAGCCTTTGCTGCGGTGTCAGCATGAAATCAGGTCTCCTTTTCGGGCGGCATAAAGCCACTTTTCGGTTACCGGCTTTCCGTAAACACGGGACAGGGCATCCGCATACAGAGCCAGCTGGCGGCCGTAGCCGCCGATGCGGACCTTATCCAGCCATTTATCTGTCTTATAATCGACCAGGACGATATGTCCCTGCTCGATAAAATACAGATCTACGATGCCCTGCACCACCACTTTTTCGGCAGCGTCCGGATCCTTGACCGGATAGCGGTCGGTCAGCCCGCTGAGCTCTTTCATGCTAAGGCTCATCACGAAAGGTTTCTCTCTGAAATATGCGTCTGATGCCAGGATCCGCCCGTAAAGCTGGGAGTTGGTAAAGGTTTCGATCCAGCGGGGATCCACCAGATCCGCATCTTCTTTAAGGATCTTCTTTTCCCCGACCAGACGGTCTATCTCCTTTTGGATACCGCCTTTTTGCCCCAGCATCTTCAGATCCGCCAAAGCCAGGATCTGGTGAAAGGCAGTACCCCGGCGGGCGCCTTCCCCTCGCTTTGATTCAACGCTTTCCTGATCGGTCCCATCCGCAAAGGACAGTGAAGCGGCTATAGGTTCGGTGCCATCTTGGACCTCTTCCTTTACCTCTTCCATCCTTTCCTCTTTGATTTCGGAAACGGACAGCACCTGCGGGATGCGATTTTTCCACAGATCGTATTTCCACCTGAGAAGGCGGTCGATGACGGCAGGATCGGACCGGTCGATGGTCACCCCTTCTTCTTCATCCGTATCGGACATTCCCGTATCAGACAGTCCCTGCGAAACCGCGATCGAGTCCGGCCGGTCAGGGTCCTGGTCCGGTACAGTCATCAAGCCCTGTTCCTGTCCTGCCTCAGCCTGGATGACCGACAGATCGAAGACCTTTCCTCCCTTTCCGTTGATGACCTTTGAGATCATATCGTAATAACTCTTGCAGGCCATCAGTTCATCGGGGTTTAAACGAAAATGCGGATCCTTATCTTTTTCCCCGGCCGAAGTCATATCGATCGCGCACTCGTTTTTATCCGAGGCCATCAGATAAAGCTTTTCAACGGCCCTGGTCATGGCAACGTAAAGGATACGCACCTCTTCCGCCATCTGAGACTGCTTCTTATGCTCCGAAACGATATCAAAAGAGGGAGATGAATAAACGGCCTTTTGTTCGTAATCTACCGCCTTAGCCCCGATCCCCAGCTTATCATCGACGACATAATTTTTAACGATATCGCGCTTATTGAAAGACTTGTTCAGGCCGGCAAGAAAAACGACCGGGAATTCCAGACCCTTGCTTTTGTGGATGGTCATGATGCGGACTATATTTTCACTTTCGCTGTACAGACGGGCTTCGTTCTCGATGACCTGTCTCTCCTCCATTTTCTCGATAAAACGAAGGAATTGGTAAAGGCCGCTGAAACTACCCCTTTCAAAATCGATGGCCTTATTCAATAAAAGATCCAGATTCATACGCCGGCGGCTGCCCCCCTGCATGGCCGAAGCATACAGATAATAACCGGTCTCCTGATAAAGCTGCCAGATCAGATCATGCACGATAAGACGCCTTGACAGCGTCCGCCATCTTTCCAGCCTTGTCAGGAAATCAGCGGCTTTTCGGCACATAGCGGCCTCTTCCGGATCCATATGGTCCGTCTCTTTTACTTCTTCCGCCGCCTTTTTGAGCGAATCCAGCAGAATTTCCTTATGTTCCGGATCCTTGGCAGCACAAAGGCGCATCAGGGCCAGATCCTGATCGGTCATCCCTCCGATCGGCGACAAAAGCACACCCAGCAATGGAATGTCCTGGCGGGGGTTATCAATGACCCTGAGCAGGTTGATCATAGTCCTGATCTCCAGTGCTGAATAAAAGTTTTCTTTGGACTCCGCATAACAGGGGATCGAAAGCTGCCCCAGCGCGTCCGCGATGATCCGTCCCGTCTCGGCAGTCCTGACCAGGACCACGATATCGTGATATTGATAACCGTCCTTCTTGACTAATCTGCCTATAGTCTTTCCGATAAATTCCCCTTCCTGCCGGATGCCGTCAGCTGTGGTCTGACAATTTTCAATGACCGTAAGTCCACAGGAGGGGCCGCTTTTCCCTTTACAGGAAGATGGATCCAGGCCCGGCCTGGGATTGAGCCTTTCCTTGGGCCCGTAGGCAATATCTCCGACTTCTTTGATCATGACCGACTGGAAGATATAGTTGACTGCGTCCAGAACAGGCTGCTGGCTGCGGTAGTTGACCGACAGCAGGATCTTACGGTCATTGCGAAGACTATTCCGTACGTCCTGCCTGCCCGTTTTCATAAGACCTTCCAGGTGGTACTTATCGGTTTTTTCCGTCCTCAGCCTTTTTTCAATGGGATCGATCCCATAATGGTTATATTTATCCGCAAATAAAGTAGGATCGGCATGGCGGAACTGATAGATGCTTTGCTTGACGTCTCCTACCATAAAGACATCGACAGGCCGTCCCTTGACCTTTCTGGCTATATGGTAAATAGTCTGTTCCTGGATCTCGTTGCTGTCCTGATATTCGTCGATAAAAATATAGCGGTACCGGTTTTGAAGGTTCCTGGCTACATCGCTGTCGCCGTCCGGCCCCTTGGGGTCAGACAGGATCTTCAGAGCATATTGTTCGAAATCATGAAATTCCAGAATGTTACGCTGCTGCTTTTCATGAACGACTTCATCGAGAAAAGCTAACAGGACCATCCGCATGCCTCTCATGGCAGGAGCCGTAAAGGACCGCATGCGTTCACGGTTTCCTGTCGAATATACGTAGTTATACTCTTTCCTTATATCTACTTTAATATTGCCGGGCTGTATCGTGTCCAGCAAAGCTTTGTCTTCTTCCGACAGAATGGTCTTCAGATTGCGGCTTAGTTCTGTGTCTTCTATTTTCACAGCCATCTGTGAGATCTGTCCCTGCTTCTGCAGCGTTTCCAGTTCCGTCAGAAGGTCCCGGCATTCCGCAGTTATCTTATCGGCTGTTTTATTGCCGGCATATCTTTGGTAGATGGACTGCCTGAGACGGATCTGGTCCATATAGTCAGTGATAGAAGAAAGAAGAGCTTTCCGGGCATCTTCCTGCCAAGGATCCCTTTCTTTCCAGGTATCCGGATCCTGCTGATCGACCGACCGGTTCAGCCAGCCGACCGGATCGGGATCGTTCATCATAAAGCTGTAGATATCCAGCAGCATTTCCTGGGCCCCGGAATCATCATAATTGGACCCATAGGAGGCGACAAAAGCAAAGAAATCCTTACTGGCAGGCTTATCCGGATCCGCTAAACTATCGGTATAGAAACGTTCCATGACCGTTTTCAAGCAGTCACTGTTCAAAAGCTGTATTTCTGCCTCGTCCGCTACCCGAAAGCCCGGATCGACCATTTCGATACGGGTTACATAATCCTTCAATAAGGACAGCGAGAAGGCGTTATTGGTACAGATCGAGGCCATGGGGATCAGGCGGATCTGATCCAGCAGCCGGTCCTTAAGAGGGCCCTGGGCTTCGTCCGCCAATTCCTCCAGACGGCTGCTGATCCGCTCTTTCATCTGGCGGGCCGCTTCATTGGAAAAGGTCACGATCAGCAGCTGATCGATCGAGACCGGGTCTTTGGGACTGGTCAGTAAAGCGGCGACTCGCTCCACCAATACGGCTGTTTTACCCGAACCGGCGGCTGCCGAAACCAGCAGATTGCCGTCGCGGTGCCGGATGATGTTTTTCTGACGGATCGAAGGTGAAAACGTTCCAGCCACTTTGATGCCCCCTCTTGTTTTAGCCTTATTCCGTTTCTTTCTGCGGATCTTTTCCTTCCTTGTCCGGCTCGGTATCTTTCAGGTTTTTGATGGCATCCATGAAAGAGTCCAGGCTTTCGAAATCGCGGTAGACCGACGCGAAACGCACATATGCCACCTGATCGATCGACCACAGGCCCTGAAGGACCAGGTCTCCGATCTCACGGGTCGAGATCTCCCGGCGCGGCTTTTTCATGGCCTCATTTTCGATATGGTCCGCCAGCTGTTCGATCGATTCCATCGAAACCTTTCGCTTCTGACAGGCTCTGAGGATCCTCTCGATCAGTTTTTTACGGTCGAATTCCTGACGGCTGCCATCCTTTTTGATGACGACGATGGGCACGGACTCCACGATTTCTTTTGTTGTAAAGCGCTTTCCGCATTTTTCACACTCCCGGCGCCTGCGGATCGCGATCCCGTCGTCAAGCGACCGTGAATCAACGACCCTTGTGTCTTCCGCTCCGCAATAAGGACATCTCATCTTGCTGCCTCCGTTTTACTTGAGCCCCGTTTTGATTATTTAATCCTGATTACTCAGATTCTGTATCTTGTGGTGGGCCGCGATCGCATCCAGCTGGTGGCTGAAATCACGGATCTCATCCATTTTATTTTCCTTTACCAGTTCAAGCAGTGTTTCCTGCGCCTCTCTCATGGCGATCTTTTCACTCTGCTGATAAATGGATTGAATATTATTCATGGCATCGCTTACCACTTTTGCCTGGTGTTCGAAGGTGCCCTGGGCATTCAGGATCTCACTGCGGATCGCTGACATTTCCTGATCCATATTAAAAGCGGCTTCCGCAGCGTTGGTCAGCCTTTCCGAAACTCC
The DNA here is from genome assembly GCA_900315265.1 of uncultured Eubacteriales bacterium. Lineage (GTDB taxonomy): Bacteria > Bacillota > Clostridia > Lachnospirales > Bianqueaceae > RUG760. The sequence goes on along the minus strand of OMYN01000008.1, from coordinate 56,187 downwards.
CGGCGGGAGCTGGCCGCGGTATTTGTAAGAAAGAGAATGTTCGATGATGGACCAGAAATTCATGCCCAGGGTCCGGATCTGGATCTCAGCCCTTACGTTTTTGGTGCCCAGAGCCGTATAGACCGGATAATTGATGATAATGTGATAGCTGCGGTAGCCGCTGGCTTTTTTATGAGAAATATAGTTGGTCTCTTCCGTGATCTCCATATCTTTACGTTCACGGATCAGCTTTACCACGATATCGATGTCTTCCACGAACTGGCAGATGATACGGATACCGGCGATATCGGACATTCTTTCTTCCAGATCTTCAAAAGCAATGTTATTTTTGGCCATCTTCTGCAGGATACTGCTGATGGTCTTAACCCGTCCGGTCACCTGTTCGACCGGCGAATAAGTCCCCAGGTTCTTGTATTCATACTGGATATTGCGGAATTTTACCAGAAGCTCCGCTACCGCCTGGTTATATGGGACTAAAAAAGTACGCCAATCCTGTATTTCCATCTTTATCACCCCGCTTGATAATGATGATCTTCCAATAGATGCTGCTTATCCTGAGCGGCGGCTACCGCCAGGGCATCGCAGCGGTTGTTATAATCGTTGTCCGCATGCCCTTTGACCCAGTGAAAGGTCACCTGATGCATTTCAAGAAGAGGCAGCAGCCTTTTCCAAAGGTCCTCGTTTTTTGCTTTTTCTTTATGTTTGCTGTCTTTATACCAGCCGAAACGCTGCCATTTGGCCGCCCATCCTTTTTCAACGGCGTTGACGACATACTGGGAATCGGAATACAGCTCTACCCGGCAGGGCACCTTCAATAGTTCCAGTCCGGCTATAACGGCCATGATCTCCATACGATTGTTAGTCGTCAGCCGGTAGCCGGCGCTGATTTCTTTCTTATGTTCCTGCCCGTTAGGGTCCGTATACAATAGTAGGCAGCCGTAACCGCCAGGGCCGGGATTTCCCCGGCAGGCTCCGTCAGTGTAAATGGTCACATCTGTCATGGCTTCTTATAATTGCCAAGGACGTGCCAGGACAGGCAGTGGGACCGGACTCCTTTAAGAGCCTCGACCACATCCGGATCCTGCAGATTTCCCTCGACATCTACGAAAAAGGCATACTCCCACACCTTGCCCTTGATAGGCCTCGAATCGATACGAAAGATATTCAGATCATGCTTGGAAAATTCCTCCAGCACCCCGTACAGACTGCCCGGTTTATGGGTCAGTGTAAAATACAGGCTGATAGCGTCCGCATCCTGACTGCTCTCCATATTAGGGCTGATCGCGGCAAAGCGGGTAAAATTCTCGGCATTATCCATAATGTCCGGTGACAGGACTTTCAAACCGTACAGGCGGGCACATTCTCCCGACGCGATGCAGGCCTTGCTCTTGTCCTTGGAATCCGCTACCAGCTTGGCGCTGCGGGAGGTGTTATAGTAGGGGATCAGCTGCCAGTCCGGATAGGCGCTCAAAAAGTCCGAAGACTGGGCAAAACCTTGGGGATGTGAATATACCTGCCGGATATCCGAGATCTGACTGCCTTCCGGGCCCAGCAGATTCTGACGGATGCGTACCGAGCATTCCCTGATGATGTAAAAATTGAACTCACCCATAAGGTCGTAGACATCATCGATGATACCGGTAAGGGAATTTTCCAAAGGCACAACGGCGTAGCGAAGGGAGCCGTCCCGGACCGCTTCAAACATGGACCGGAAGGTCTGGTAGGAAATGCCCTGGGTCATACGGCCGAACATTTGGAAAAAGGCTTCCTGGGTAAAGGAACCTTCCACTCCGTAAAAGCCAATAGGCAGAGGCTTTCCGATGATGCGCTTCTGTTCCTCTTTGGAAAGGTCCATCAGGGTCTGGTAAAATTCCGTCAGTGCTTTTAAAAATTCCTCGTCGCGGTTGGGGAAGGCCTGCCTTTTTTTCTCCAGGATCTCGGCTTCCCGTTCGGGAACGAAGACCGGAAGATCATGAGCTTTTTTATATTCGCCGACTTCTTTGGCAAGATCCATGCGCTCCGCGAACAGGCGGCTCATCTGATCGTCGACTTTGTTGATATCCTTGCGGACTTCTGACAGATCTCTCATTAAAATTTACCCTCCCTGAACGCGTCGTAGACCGCAATCTTGGCCGCAGCTTCCAGTACCGGGACCGCCCGTAAAACGATACAGGGATCGTGCCGTCCCTTGATCTGCCCCTCTTCCTCCTGCCCTGTCTGAAGGTTGACGGACATCTGCTTTTTACCAATCGAAGCAGTCGGTTTGATGATGGTGCGGAAAACGATGGGCATTCCCGTCGTAATACCGCCTAAGATCCCGCCGTTATGATTGGTCCTCGTCTTGACCAGGGCTTCGTTGTCAAAGTAATAAGGATCGTTTGCTTCGGAACCTTTCATCGAGGCAAATCCGTCGCCGGCGCCGAACATGACCCCTTTGACCGCCGGTACCGAGAACAGGATATGGGACAGGCGGCTTTCCATCGAGTCAAAGAAGGGATCGCCCAGGCCGACGGGAACGCCCCATAAAGCTGTTTCCACGATGCCGCCCACGCTGTCCATATCCATACGGGCTTTTTCAATGATCGAAGCAACCCGATCCGGATCCTGGCAGGGGATGGCCAATTTCTCATGAGATGCCAGCACGTCCGGCAGGATATCCGACCATAATGGTTCCTCATATTCTCCCAGTTTGACGATGTGGCTTCCTGCCTGCAGAGGCATGTGATTGCATAAGGCACGGTTGCAGATCTCACCGGCGGCTACCAAAGGCGTTGTCAGGCGTCCAGAAAAATGGCCGCCTCCCCGGATGTCATTAAAACCGTGATATTTCATATATGCGGGATAATCGGCGTGGGAAGGCCTCATCCAGGCTGCCAGATTGGCATAATCCTGAGAATGAGTGTTGGTGTTGGCAATGATCCCGCAGATAGGGCTGGCGCAGGTCTTTCCGTTCAAAATGCCTGAAACGAACTCTACCTGATCGGCTTCTTTGCGGGAAGTCGCCAGAGCTCCGCCCGGCGCCCGCCTTTTCATCTGGAATTCCAGCTGATCCATGTCGATGGAAACGCCCGGCTCGACACCGTCCAGCACCATGCCGATCGCCTTGCCGTGCGATTCTCCGAAAATCGAAAGTCTGATACTCTGTCCGTAGGTATTACTCATAATTTCCTCAAATATTATTGTGTGACCGCTGCCAGATCCTCAAAAAAGGTAGGCCATGATTTACTGATGCACTCGGCTCCCCGGATGGTGATACCCTCCCGGCTCCCCAGCGCAGCGACCGCCATACTCATGGCAATGCGGTGATCATTCCAGGCCTGGACCGTTCCACCCTGAAGGGGGCGTCCTCCTTTAATGATCAATCCATCCGGCGTCTGCTCAATGGCAGCTCCTGCTTTTGTCATTTCTTCCGTCATCGCCTGCAGGCGGTCGGATTCTTTGATCCTCAGCCGTTCGGCATGGGTAATGGTAACTGTTCCGTGATCGTAGGCAGCCAGTACGGCTAAGATAGGCACGATATCCGGGCAGTTTTCGCAGTCGAATACGTGATCCCCTCTAAGATCCGACCTTTTGACCTTCAAGCCTTTCTCTGTCCACTCGATGTGTCCTCCCATGGAGGCGGCAAATTTCAAAAAGGCAAGGTCTCCCTGCCTGGTCTCAGGGTCAAGTCCCTCGATCATAAGGCCCTGATCACCGGCAGCGATCAACCCTGCCGCTGCCATGAAGGCAGCCTGGGAAGCATCTGCTTCGACAGAAAGATTGGCCGCCCGGTAGGTCTGATTTCCTTTGATTACAAAGGTATGGTCGTCTTTTTCATCGATCCGGATGCCGAAGCGCCGGGACATACCCAGTGTCAGGTCAACATATGGACGAGAGGCAAAGGTCCCGCTGATCGTCAGCACGGAATCTTCCTTTGCCAGAGGAAGCGCCATCAAAAGGCCGGTAACAAATTGGGAGCTGACACTGCCGTCGATACAGATCTGACCGCCCGAAAGACGGCCGGTCACCGTAAGAGGCAGTTTCCCGTTTCTCGTCTGATAGGCTATACCCTGCTGATCGAATAATCGGTAGTAAACATCCATGGGGCGCTCGGGAAGTTTGCCGCGGCCGGTAAAGGTTGCCGGTATGCCCGCGATCGACAGGATCGGCACAACAAAACGAAGGGTCGAACCGGATTCGGAACAGTCGATCAGGGTCGGTCCACTGGCAGCTCTTTGACTGCTTCCCGCATGGATCCCGCAGCCGTCGATCAGGACCCGGCTTCCGTCTGCCTGAACCTTAGTTCCCAGTATGCGGGCCACCTGCAAAGTCGCCTCTACGTCCTTGGAAAAATAAACATTATCGATAAGGGACCGTCCCTGTGCCAGTGAGGCCATCAGGATAGCCCTGTGGCAAAGGCTCTTGGAAGCCGGTATGACGATACTGCCCCCTACCCTGCCGGGTCCTATATACTTTTCACTCATGATAACGGTCCCGTCTTTCGTTCCAGGCAGTTTTACGCTGGCAGGACCGGTCCAGAAAAGCATTCATGGCTTCCGCATCGTCTTCTGCCAGGGCCTTTTTAAAGGTGTCCAGCTCCTTTTGAAAATCGTCCAGCTCCTTCATCAGCGGCCCCTTGTTATCCAGAAAAAGCTGGGTCCACAAACGGCTGTTGATCTGCGCGACCCTTGTCGCGTCCCTGAAGGAACCGCCGGTAAAGGAAGCAATGTCCTCTGTCCCGTTCCAGCAATTGATCAGGGATGAGGCCAGCACATGCGGCATGTGGCTGGTATAAGCTATGATGACATCGTGTTCTTCAGGGCTGACTTTGCGGATGCGGGCGCAGCCGATCGCTTTTGCCAGCCGGATGATCCTGTCGATATTTTCTTCCGTATTCTTGTCCGTCGGTGCGATCAGAAAGCTGGTGCCCAGAAACAATTCGCTGTTGGCCGCGTCGTATCCGCTGGTTTCCCGTCCCGCCATGGGATGGGTACCGATATATTCGACTCCCTCCGGCATCAGGGCCTGGGCTTTATCCACAAAAGCCCCTTTAAGGCCGCAGATATCGATCACGATCGTTCCCTTGGAAAAGCTGTCACGGTAAGTCTCAATAAAGGGAAGCAGGCCGGACGGATACATGGCCAGTACGATCAGATCGCTTCCGGCAAGAAGCTTCCTTGCATGATCGTCTTCCTGCCCCAGCACTGCACCGTCAGCAAGTACTTTATCCCGGATCCCTTTTTGAATGGATACCGGATTGCGGCCCATCCCGTAAGCAGTAACCGTCCCGGCGTCTTCGCAGGCTTCGATCAGGGAAGTCCCCATCAGGCCCAGCCCAACGACCGAGATCGTGGTAAAAGGTAACGCAGCTTTTTTCATAGCAAACATGCTCCTACAATTTCAGACAATACGGCAATTATCTAATTCTAACCTATTATAGGTTGCCCGGGATCTGTTTTCAATGAACAACTTGTTAAAAATTAAGCACAGACTTGCCTTTACAAACAATTTGCCTGCCCTTGACCGAAAATGCTATAATGCCCGTATTAACGGACTTTGCTTATATTGAAAAGAAAGGGAGCCTCCATGAAGATCCTTGCAGTTGCAGACCAGGAATCCAAGTTCCTGTGGGACTATTTTGACAAGAACTACGTTAAGGATATCGATCTGATCCTTTGCTGCGGCGATCTGAAATCCGAATATCTTACCTTTCTGGCAACCATGTGCAAAGCCCCGGTCGTATACGTTCCCGGAAACCATGATAAACAGTATCTGACCAAGCCTCCGGAAGGATGCCTTGAGGCTGACGACCGCCTGATCACAGTCAACGGAGTGCGTATCTTAGGTTTCGGCGGTTCCATGAAATATAACGACGGTCCTTTTCAGTATACAGAAAACCAGATGAAAAAACGGGTCTCTTCCATGGCCTTCTCTATCCTCTTTCATAAAGGCTTCGATATCCTGCTGACTCACGCGCCGGCCGTCGGTATAGGAGACGGCGAGGATCTGGCCCACCGTGGTTTTAAAGCATTCAACGATCTGATGGACCGTTATCACCCGGCTTATATGGTACACGGCCATAATCACATGAACTACGATTACCGGATCAAACGCGAGGAAACCTACGGTTCCACCAAAGTCATCAATGCCTTCGAAAAATATGTCTTTGAGTTCAATAAATAAAAATTAATATATCTGCCAGTAAAAACTTCCGACAGTCGGAATGAATATAAATTATGGTTTTCAACAGTAAAAAGCCCTTAGATAACCGCAGCCATACGGTTTCTAAGGGCTTTTAAACAGAGCGCGAAACGAGATTCGAACTCGCGACCCTCGCCTTGGCAAGGCGATGCTCTACCTCTGAGCCATTCGCGCATAAGTAGCGGAGAGGAGATTCGAACTCTTGACACCGCGGGTATGAACCGCGTGCTCTAGCCAACTGAGCTACTCCGCCATAAAATTGTTTGTTCCTGAAAAACAGGAAAACGATGGGCCTTCAGGGACTCGAACCCGGGACCAACCGGTTATGAGCCGGGAGCTCTAACCAACTGAGCTAAAGGCCCATGAATGACCCCGAAGAGAATCGAACTCTTGTTTCCGCCGTGAGAGGGCGGCGTCTTAGCCGCTTGACCACAGGGCCATATACTTTCCGCTCGCCTTACATCTCACTTTCGCGGTCAGCGATATGTATAATATCAAATGTTAAGAATGATGTCAACCGGAAATTCAAAAATTTTTTGTATGGTTTTCCCTTTTCTCAGCTTCCGCTTCCAAAAGGAATGACATCATGCTCTCCTTTTTTCTTGCTCTGTCCTTATTTTTGATTATAATAAAGCCATTCCCTGCAAGGAGGTTTAATCATGAAGTATATTCCCATCGATACCGTCAGCCCCAATGCTTCCAACATTGTCATGGGCTGTATGCGTATCAGCAATATGGATAACAAGGATCTGGAAACCTTGATCCGCACTAATATGGACCTGGGCATCAACTATTTCGACCATGCCGACATCTACGGCGGCGGCAAATGCGAAGAAAAATTCGGCCGGGCCGTCGACCTTCACTCCTCTCTGCGTGATCAGATGATCATTCAGACCAAATGCGGCATTCGCGGAGGCTGGTTCGATTTTTCCAAAGAGCACATCCTTGAAAGTGTCGACGCTTCTCTGAAGCGCTTGAACACCGACTACCTTGACGTTCTGCTCCTTCACCGTCCCGACTCTCTGATGGAGCCTGAGGATGTGGCCGATGCTTTCACCGAACTTCACCGCAGCGGTAAAGTAAGGGCGTTCGGTGTTTCCAACCAGAACTCAGCTCAGGTAGAACTGCTGCAGTCCTATGTTCCCTTCAAGCTGGCCGTCAACCAGCTGCAGTTCGGTCTGGGCCATACTCCTTTGGTGGATTCCGGCCTTGCCTCCAACATGCGCATCGATCAGAGCACGGAACGCAGCATCGGTTTTCTGGAATATGCCCGCCTGAACGGCATTACTATCCAGGCCTGGTCTCCCTTCCAGTACGGCTATTTCGAAGGGCTGATCTTCGGCGATCCCAAATATCAGAAGCTGAACGAAAAGATGGACGAACTGGCTGCCAAGTACCAGGTATCCAACACAGCTATAGCGACTGCCTGGATCACCCGTCATCCGGCCAACATTCAGGTCATTGCCGGTTCGACCAAACCCTCCCGCATGAAAGACGTAGCGGACGGTTCCGATCTGGCCCTGACTCGCAAAGAATGGTACGAGCTTTACATTTCAGCCGGCAATATGCTGCCCTGATATTTCCGGAATAGAAAACGCCTCCCCGAAACGGTACCAAATGAGACCGTTCAGGGAGGTTTTTTATTTGGTTTCAGTCATCCTGGCTTTCTGCTCCCGGATCTTCTTCATCCAGCATTTATGGCACATAGCTTCATAACGATCATTGCCTCCCAAAAGGACCTGAGCACCGGTCGTGATGATATTTCCGTTTTCGTCCAGCCGGGCGTTGACCGTAGCCTTGTTGCCGCAGGAACAGATGGTTTTGATCTCGGTGATCGAATCCGCCAGTTCCATCAGCCGCATGGACCCCGGGAAGAAATGCGTGGTGAAATCAGTCCTGAGGCCGAAGCACAGGACCGGGATATTGTCCTCATCCACCAGCTGACGCAGCTGATCGACCTGCTGAGGGGTAAAAAACTGACATTCATCGGAAATGATCACGTCTGCTCTTCCGGCCTTATGGTATTCGGCGATGATATCCTGGTCCGGCGTAATGATCTGAGCGTGAGCATAAAGACCGATGCGGCTCTTGATCATATCCGCTCCGTCACGGGTATCGGTGGAAGGCTTGATCAGCCAGACGGTCATATGCTTTTCTTCATAATTGAATTTGGTGATCAGAGCCTGGGCAGACTTGGACGAACCCATCGCTCCGTATTTGAAGTATAATTTTGCCATTTAAGCGGCTCCTCTCTTATTTTACAGGGCTTGTTTCCAGATGGGCCTTGACTCTGCCCAGTACCATTTCCATGGCGACTTCGTTCTGTCCTCCGTCCGGTATGATCAGATCCGCGTAACGTTTGGAAGGCTCGACAAAAGCCTCGTGCATAGGTTTTACGGTCGTGATGTACTGGTCGATCACGCTGTCCAGCGACCTTCCCCTTTCCTTTACATCGCGGCGGATCCTGCGGAGGATACGGACATCGGCATCGGTATCGACAAAGAGTTTGATGTCCATCAAACTCCGGAGCGCAGGATTGACAAAAATCAGGATCCCTTCGACAATGATCACACGGGCCGGTTTGATGACCAGGATGTTGGGAGTACGGTCATGGATGGTAAAATCATATACGGGCGAATTGACCGTTTTACCGGCTTTCAGGCCACTAAGATCCCGGATCAGAAGATCCGTATCATAAGCATCGGGATGGTCGTAATTCAACTTGGACCTTTCTTCCAGAGAAAGGTCGTGATGAGCCTTGTAGTAATTATCGTGATAGATGACCGTCACATCACTTCCGAAAGCCTGTTTGATCTTATTGGTAATGGTCGTTTTGCCGCTTCCGGTGCCGCCTGCGATGCCGATCACCATAATACCGTCCATGAAAGGATCCTCCTTGCCGCTGTTTCAGTTGATTTTCCGCCATTATATCACAGAAAGTCCACGGCTGTTTTAAACAATTGCTTAGTTTGTATAGCAATTCTTGTTCTTGCCAAGTCGTAAAGATAGGCTATAATAAGAGCAATGCATGTTACAAAATGCATACTTTTCTGTCATTATTCTAGGAGGGAACATGAAAAGAATTCTTGCTCTGACTCTGGCTCTGGCACTGGCTGTCTTCAGCCTGGCAGGCTGCTCTTCTTCAAAGGAAGAGAGTTCTACTGAAAGTTCTACCGCTGAGACTTCTACCGCTGCTGAGTCTTCAACGGCTGCCGGTGAATCTTCCACGTCCGCTGCTGCCGGTGATTCCGACATCAAGATCGCAATGATCACAGACTACGGCGATATCACTGACCAGTCCTTCAACCAGACCACCTATGAAGCCTGCAAGGCTTTTGCAGAGTCCAATGGTTTTGATTTCACCTACTACAAACCCGAAGGCAACTCTACCCCCGAGCGTGTAGCGATGGTCGATAAAGCCGTTTCCGACGGCTATAACGTCGTGGTTATGCCCGGCTACGCCTTTGCAGAGACCATCACCGAAACTGCTGATACCTATCCGGATGTAAAATTCATCGCACTGGATGTTTCGCAGTATGATCTGGATAAGTCTTCCGGTGAAGACGGCTATTCCCGTGACAATGTTTACTGCGCGGTATACCAGGAAGAGCTGCCCGGTTATATGGCCGGCTACTATGCAGTGGCTTCCGGTTACACCAAACTCGGCTTCCTGGGCGGCATGGCTGTTCCCGCTGTACAGCGCTACGGCTACGGCTTCGTTCAAGGTGCTGATGCTGCTGCCAAAGACCTGTCCGTCAGCGGCGTTGAGATCAACTACGCTTACGGCAACCAGTTCTACGGCGACAATGATATCACTGCAGCCATGGCTACCTGGTATAACGGCGGTACCGAAGTCGTATTTGCCTGCGGCGGCGGTATCTACTCTTCTGCTGCTGAAGCAGCTGCCAAGGTCAATGGCAAGGTCATCGGTGTCGATGTTGACCAGAAAGCCATCATCGACGGAACCTACGGCGACGGCATGACCATCACCTCCGCTATGAAGGGTCTGGCTGCAACGGTTAACACCCTGCTGGCCGCTGTTAAAGACGGCAAGTGGGATGACTACAAAGGACAGGTCCAGACGCTGGGTCTTGTTTCCGGGACCGACATGTCCGAGAACTATGTAGGTCTTCCCGAGGATTCCACCGTTTGGACGGATTCCTTCACCAAAGAAGATTATGAAGCACTGGTCGGCAAGATCTTTGACGGTACCATCACCGTCAGCAACGACACTTCCGCAGATGAACCTGCTGCCGAAAATGTCACTGTTAACTTCCAGGGTAACCTCAAATAATCAAAATGAATTTCTGAAAAAGAAGACCGGTATTTGTGATGCCGGCCTTCTTTTTTATGTCTTTTTTCTGTAACAAAGCATTTTCTAACTCCTTATAAAAGTATATAATAAAGAAAGTATTTCGGCCTGCGTTCCGGATCATGCTCTACCGGCAGCCGGGCTCTTTAACGCCTTTATAAGAAAAATGAAGAAAGGGGGCGATGACATATGGGAAGCAACGCAGCGGACAAGGCCGCTTCCCCCGCAAGCCAGTATGCGGTCGAGATGCGCCATATTACCAAACGTTTCCCCGGTATTATCGCCAACGATGACGTTACGCTCCAGTTGAAGCAGGGCGAGATCCATGCCCTTCTTGGAGAAAACGGCGCCGGAAAATCCACTTTGATGAGTGTCCTGTTCGGTATGTATCAGCCCGAAGAAGGCGAGATCTACCGAAATGGCAGAAAAGTATCCATTAACAGCCCTAACGATGCCAACGATCTCGGTATCGGTATGGTGCATCAGCATTTCAAACTGGTGCAGTGCTTTACTGTCCTTGAAAACATCATCCTGGGCGTGGAAACGACCCGTCACGGGATCCTGCAGAAGGATGAGGCACGCAAAAAGGTGCTGGCTCTTTCCGAGCAGTACGGTCTGAAAGTCGATCCGGACGCGGTCATTTCGGATATCACGGTCGGTATGCAGCAGCGTACCGAGATCCTGAAAATGCTTTACCGGGATAACGACGTCCTCATTTTCGACGAGCCTACCGCCGTCCTGACGCCTCAGGAAATCGAAGAACTGATGCAGATCATGAAGAACCTGGCTAAAGAAGGCAAATCCATCCTCTTCATTTCCCATAAACTGAACGAGATCATGGAGATCGCTGACCGCTGCACCGTTCTGCGCCGGGGCAAATGCATCGGTACCGTAAATGTAAAAGATACCAACGAGCAGGAACTGTCCCGCATGATGGTCGGCCGCGACGTACAGCTGGTCGCCCAGAAAAAAGATGCAACGCCCGGTGATACTGTCCTATCCGTTGAGAATATGACCGTTCCGTCCAGACATCATAAGATCGATGCCGTTAAAGGAGTTTCTTTCCATGTCCGGGCCGGCGAGATCGTCTGCATTGCCGGTATCGACGGCAACGGACAGACCGAACTGGTCTATGGCCTTACGGGTCTTGAACCGGTCTCTTCCGGTACAGTCACCCTGTGCGGCCAGGATATCACCCACGCCTCGATCCGACAGAGGTCACAATACCTGAGCCATATCCCCGAAGACCGTCAGAAACACGGTCTGGTCCTGGATTATCCTCTGGACTACAACATGGTGCTGGAGCGCTACTGGCAGAAGGAATTCACCAAAGGGGGATTTTTGCGCCGGGCTGCTATCCGCAGTTATGCAAATCAGCTGATCGACAAATTCGACGTTCGTTCCGGACAGGGTGCTGCCACCATCACCCGGTCCATGTCGGGCGGCAACCAGCAGAAGGCCATCCTGGCAAGGGAATTGGACAAAGATCATAAATTACTGGTAGCTGTACAGCCTACCCGCGGTCTGGACGTCGGCGCCATAGAATTTATTCATAAAGAGCTGATCGCAGAGCGGGATAAAGGAACCGCCGTTCTGCTTGTCTCACTGGAACTAGAAGAGGTCATGAACGTTTCCGACCGGATCCTGGTCATGTATGAAGGTCAGATCGTCGGCCAGTTCGATCCGAAAAAGACCGATCCGGAAGAATTGGGTCTTTATATGGCCGGTGCCCGCCGGCAGGAGGTAAAGGCATGAGCCGGAAAAGTAAAGGTTCAAATGAAAAACTGGTCAACGGACTTAGGTCGGTTGCCGCTTCTCTGATCTGCATCCTGGCGGGACTTCTGATCGGATTTATCGTTCTTCTTTTTATTGATTCCAAGGGAGCCTTTCAGGCGATCCTGACCATCATCAAAAACTTCTTTAACTATCCTTCGGGACCGGCCGCTTTGAAATACTTCGGCAACACACTGGTCAAGACGGCTCCCCTTCTCATGTGCGCGCTGTCCATCAACTTCTGCTATAAGGTCGGCCTGTTCAACATCGGGGCAGCCGGGCAGTATGTTGTCGGGGCAGGCGCCTGCCTGTACGGAGCACTGGGTCTGGGCCTTCCCTGGTACCTGTGCCTTTTGATGGCCATGCTGGCCGGAGCGATCTGGGGCCTGATCGTAGGTGTCCTAAAGGCTTACTTCAATGTAAACGAAGTCATTTCCGGCATCATGCTCAATTGGATCGGCCTTTATCTGGTCAATATCCTGCTGAAGACCGTCAAAGAAGAAACAAGTCCTTATACGAAGACGATCAAATCCGTCAATCCCAGTGCCTTGCTTCCCACGGCAGGGCTTCCTTCCCTGTTTACCAATAACCGTTATGTGACCATTGCCGTTCCGCTTTCCATCATCATTGCCATCCTAGTTTGGGTGATCCTGGAAAAGACGACCTTCGGCTACGAGCTGAAGGCGACCGGTTACAACCGTGACGCTGCCAAATATGCCGGCATGAACGGCAATCGTAATATCATCGTCACCCTGGTCATCGGAGGAGTCCTGGCCGGTATGGGTGCTGCCCTTTTGTATCTGACCGGTTTCGAGCAGTGGTCGGTAACTCAGTCTTCGGTCCCGCAGATGGGTTTCAACGGTATCGCCGCTACCTTCCTGGGAGGCCTGAACCCGATCGGCACGATCTTTGCCTCCTACTTTATTCAGCACATCACCAGCGGAGGTTCTTACCTGGATAAAGCTATTTATCCTTCCCAGATATCTGACCTGATCTCTTCGATCATCATTTATCTGTGCGGATTCGTTCTCTTCTTCAAGCAGGTTATGGCAAAACGCAGCGCTGCCCGCAGTGAAAAAGCCCTGCTCAAACAAAAAGACGAAGAGAAAGAGCCGGAAAAAGGAGGTGCTGACAAATGATCCTGCTGATCCAATATACTTTGATTTTCGCATCGGTGCTGATCCTGGTCGCTTTGGGCGGCTGCTTCTCCGAGCATTCCGGTGTTATCAACCTGGGGCTTGAAGGCATCATGGTTATGGGCGCCCTGGGAGGAGCCTTGGTTATGAACGCTCTTTCCACTGCTCCGGCCGCCGTCACCATTCTGGTAACTACTTTGACAGCCGGTCTGTCAGGCGTCATCTATTCGCTGCTTCTGGCCGTCGCCTGCATCAACTTCAAGGCAGACCAGACCCTGATCGGTACGGCCATGAACATTCTGGCAACAGCAGCTGCCACCGTTATCGTAAAGGCCATCAATATGGCTTCTGACCCGGATAACGTTTCCGCTACTATCAACTATGTCGATGCCAAAAAAGCCTTTACTGTTTCCATCGGCGCCTTCAATTTCAACTGGTTCATGCTGATCGCTCTGATCGCTCTGATCGCCGCCTACGTCCTTCTTTATAAGACAAGCTTCGGCCTTCGCCTCAGGGCCTGCGGCGAACATCCTCAGGCAGCTGCTTCCGTTGGTATCGACGTGTACAAGATGCGTTGGTCGGGCGTCCTGATCTCCGGACTTTTGGGCGGCATCGGCGGTATCGTCTATATCACCGCCAGCGTCTCCGAGTGGAAGTTCGAGACCGGTGTAGCCGGCTTCGGTTTCCTGGCTCTTGCCGTTATGATCTTCGGCGACTGGCATCCTATCAAGATCGCCCTGGCAGCCCTGCTGTACGGTTTCTTCAGGGCCTTGTCCAATGTCTATACCGGTTTTGACTGGCTGGCAAGCCTTCACATTTCCGGTACCGTTTATAACATGCTGCCTTACATCATCTCCCTGCTGGTACTGATGTTTACTTCCAAGAACTCCAAAGCACCTAAGGCTGAAGGTATTCCCTACGACAAGGGCATACGCTGAAGAAATACAAGATCCATACACAAAGACCGTCGGAGATCCCGGCAAAGCGGCAATCTCCGACGGTTTTTAAGTAAGATAAAAAAGAAATGCTGTGAGAAAGAAATTATGAAAACACCTTTCGTTACCAAAGACCAAGTCGAAAAAATCGTACAGACCTACCCCACTCCTTTTCATATTTACGACGAGAAGGGCATCCGTAAAACAGCTCGGGATTTTCGCAAGGCTTTCGCTTGGAATCCCGGTTTTAAGGAATACTTTGCCGTCAAGGCAACTCCAAATCCCACCATTCTGCGCATCCTGCACGAAGAAGGCTGCGGGACCGACTGCTCTTCCATGGCCGAACTGATCATGTCGGAGCGGGTCGGCATCACCGGCACCGAGATCATGTTCTCTTCCAACGACACACCGGATCAGGAGTTTCTGAAAGCTTATGTGTTAGGCGCTACCATCAACCTTGATGACATCAGCCTGATCGACGATCTGAAGCGGGTGACCGGCACCATTCCCAAAAGGATCAGCTGCCGCTTTAACCCGGGCGGGAAATTTGCCATTTCCAACGCTATCATGGATAATCCCGGCGATGCCAAGTACGGTATGACCGAAGACCAGATCATTGAAGCCTACCGGCGTCTAAAAGCTATGGGGGCCGAGGAATTCGGCATCCATGCTTTTCTGGCCAGCAACACAGTATCCAATGAGTATTATCCGGTACTGGCCGGGATCCTTTTCAGGCTGGTAGTAAAGATCAAGCAGCTGACCGGTATCAGCATGTCATTCATCAACCTGTCCGGAGGCGTCGGCATCCCCTATCGTCCCGATCAGAAGGCCAATGACATTGCCGTTATCGGAGAAGGCGTCCATAGAGCCTATGATCAGATCCTGGTGCCTAACGGCCTGGGAAATGTCTCCATTTATACTGAATGCGGCCGTTTCATGCTGGGTCCCAACGGGCATCTGGTCACCAAAGTCCTGCATGAAAAAAAGACTTATAAAGACTATATCGGAGTCGACGCCTGCGCCTCCAACCTGATGCGGCCGGCCATGTACGGAGCCTACCACCACATCACCGTGCTGGGTAAAGAAAAGGAGCCTTTAGACCACGTCTACGACGTGACAGGCGCCCTATGCGAGAACAACGATAAATTTGCGGTCGACCGGCCACTGCCCAAGATCGACATTGGCGACTATCTTGTCATCCATGATACCGGCGCCCATGGTTTTTCTATGGGATACAACTATAACGGCCGCCTGTGGTCATCGGAACTTTTACTGCGGGAGAATGGTTCTGTCCTCCAGATCCGCCGGCCGGAGACCATCGAGGATTATTTCGCTACTCTGGACGGTTACTGGGATCTTAATGTCTGACCCTCTTGCGCCGTTTCCACCGCTTTGGTAAGGGCCTGAGCATTTTGACTCATCTGTTCAAAAGAAAGCCCTCCGAATCCGATAACTAAGATCGGATACGGCATTTGTGCCTTTTCCGCGTATTCATCCAGAAAATGAAGCTGCAGGCGATAGGTTTGCGCCGCCCGGATCAGCCCTTCCCGGCTGACCGACGGCAGGTGAAGCAGGAAATGAAGGCCGGCCCCCTGACCGGAGACGAAACTGCCCTTAATGGCAGTCAGATCTTCGATCAGGCGGGCCTCTTTCTTTTTATACAAATTGGTGCAGCGTCTCAGGTGCCTTACATACAGACCCCTGTCGATGAACTCGGCCAGCACCTGCTGCTCAAAACGAGAAACCGTGCAGGACTGCTTACCGAACTTCTGCTGATACCGCTTCATCAATTCCTGCGGCAGGACCATAAAGGCGACCCTTATGGACGGAGCAAGGCTGCGGCTGAAGGTACCCATATAAATGACCCTGCCTGCTTTATCCAGCCCCTGAAGGGCTTTTAAAGGCCGCGAACGGTAGCGGAACTCACTGTCGTAATCATCTTCGATGATATAGCCCCCGCATTTTTCAGCCCAACTCAGGATACGGCTGCGCCGCTCGGCCGGCATGGTCGTCCCCATAGGGAATTGATGAGAAGGTGTTACATAGACAAGGTCTATCTTTTTCTGATACAGCTGTTCCTCTTTAAGTCCCTTCTGATCCATATCAAGGGATAGATAGAATCGTCCGTAATTGGTCAGGATGCGCCGTACGGCAGGATAGCCGGGGTCCTCCAGCCCTATGGTAATATCCTCATCAAACAGCTGGATCAACAGGCCCAGCAGATACTCTGCTCCGGATCCTACGATGATCTGCTGCGGTCCGCAGACGACTCCCCGGTACTGATTCAGAAATGCCGCCAGCGTCTTTCTCAGATGCAGGTCTCCGACCGCCTCTCCCCTTTGCAAAAGATCCGGATTCTGATAAACGACCTCTTTATAGATCCTGGCCCAGGAACTGTAGGGGAAAAGGCTGGTATCCACATCTCCCGTCGAAAAGGAGAGATACCGGTCCGCATTTTCTTCTTTGGGTTCCTGCGTCTTGCTGCCGGATACAGACCTTATTCTGTCCATGCCTGGTTTTGCCATCGAAAGCACAGTGAAAGGCATAGGGATACGGCGGTTGACCCTATATCCGACACGGGGGATCGATTCGATATAGCCTTCCGCCGACAGCAGAGAATAGGCCGTTTCGATCGTACTGTGGCTGACTTTCATCATTTCTTCCAAAGCCCTTTTACTGGGAAGAAGGTCTGGATATTTCAGGTTGCCTTTACGGATCTGATCCGCGATCGCCTGGTACAGCTGTTCATACAAAGGTGTTTTACTGTTTGCCTGCAGAGCAATAGTAAAGTCAAACAAAGCAGTTTCCTTTCGTCGTAAGAACGGGAAAGTACAGGATATGAAATAAGCGGTGCCATATGGCACCGCTCGTATTTCGTTTCGTCAAAAATCAGTCGTTTTCAACTTTGATGACCTGTCTCTTGTTATAGGTCCCGCAGTTGGGGCAAACGCGATGAGGCATAATTAATGCGCCGCATTTGCTGCATTTTGCTAAACTCGGAACGGACAGCTTCCACTGTGCTCTTCTCTTATCGCGACGAGCTCTGGATGTTCTGTGCTTTGGTCCAATTGCACCCATGATTACACCTCCTGTCAGTTATAAAGTCCACATCCTTTTTTATGAAAAGGACGTGATCAATCTGAAAACAGATTCTTCAGCGCATCCCAACGCGGATCCGAATCATCTTCCTTGCAGTTGCAGGGTCCTTCATTCAAGTCCTTGCCGCAGATCGGGCAAAGTCCTTTGCAGTCCTCTTTGCAGAGGACCCGCATTGGTACGCCGAGCTGTACTTCATAATGGATGGTATCATCAAGATCGACCCGGTCATTTACGATGGGAAGGATGTCAAAATCATCTTCATCCGATAATACCATAAGATCCTTATCCTGCGGTCCTTTGACGAACCTCTGGCGGATCTCTATGTGAAGAGGCTGCACAACGGGTCTCAGACAACGGGCACACCGCATCTGAATGGACGTATCGACTGTACCGTTGAACTCAACGACACGATCGGAAATCCCTTTAAGGATCCCTTTGATCACCCACGGCGAAAGGCATTTATACGTTTCAGGGCCGCTTTTGACCGAACTTATCGTCCAGGTCGCTTCGACCGGTATCTGCAGGCTGGGATCTGCCAGCAGATCTCGTACAGGATACGAAAACATACCTTTCCCCTTTCACACTTTGAAAATTATACGCTGATTTCTTTGCTTTGTCAACAAAAATTTTACGAAATCAGCAGTGGGTCAGCCTCTTGGTCTCACGGGCGATCGCCAGCTCTTCGTTGGTAGGAATGACAGCTACCTTGATCTTGGAATCCGGAGTAGAAATAACCAGACGCTCTCCGCGTTTGCTATTCTTCTCGTCATCGATCGTGATACCCAGATAGTCAAGATAATCGCATACTTCTTTGCGGAACTCGACATCGTTCTCACCGATACCGCCGGTGAAGACGATCGCGTCAGTGCCGTTCATTGCCGCGGTGTATGCACCAATATACTTGGCGACACGATAGCGGCAGGCGGAAATAGCGACCTGAGCCAGATGATTGCCTTCTTTGGCAGCTTTGGCAACATCGCGGTTATCGGAAGACAGGCCGTCGGTCATACCAAGATAGCCGGACTTTTTATTGAGGATATTCAGCATCTCATTGATGTCGATATGCTCATGGTTCATGATAAACTGCAGGACAGCGGGATCGACATCACCGGAACGGGTTCCCATGATCAGGCCTTCCAGCGGGGTCAGGCCCATACTGGTATCCACACATTTGCCTCCGACAGAAGCGGAAACGGAAGAACCGTTGCCCAGGTGACATACGATCACACGGCCTTTTTCAGGATCCAGATCAAGGAACTTCAAAGCTTCGTGAGAAACGAACATATGGCTGGTTCCGTGGAAACCATAGCGGCGGATGCCGTATTTTTCGTAATACTCATGAGGGATGGCGTACATGTATGCCTTTTCGGGCATTGCCATACCGAAAGCCGTATCAAATACCGCTACATTCGGTTTTCCGGGCATGGCAGCCTCAGCCGCCTCGATACCGATCAGGTTAGCCGGGTTGTGAAGAGGACCCAGATCGAAGCACTCACGGATCACCTTTTTGACATCGTCATTAACGATGATGGACTCGCTGTATTTGGTGCCGCCGTGCAGGACGCGGTGGCCGATCGCAGCGATCTCGTCGACACTCTTGATAACACCGTGCTCAGGATCGACCAGTGCTTTCAGAACGTTGGTGACCGCTACTTTGTGATCGGGCAGCGGAGAATCGTCCACATAAGGCTCCTTGCCGACCGGTTTATGAGTCAGCAGCGAACCTTCGATGCCGATACGTTCGCACAGGCCTTTTGCCAGCAGCTGTTCGTTGTCCATATCGATCAGCTGATATTTTAAAGAAGAACTTCCGCAGTTAATAACAAGTACTTTAGACATTCTGCTAACTCCTAACGATTATTTATTCTGTGCCTGAACAGCGGTGATAGCGATTACACCGACAATATCCGCAGCGGAGCATCCGCGGGACAGGTCATTGACCGGAGCGGCGATACCCTGCAGCATAGGACCGTAAGCTTCCGCTTTAGCCAGACGCTGTACCAGTTTGTAGCCGATGTTGCCTGCACCGAGATCAGGGAAAATCAGGACGTTTGCCTGACCGGCTACCGAGCTTCCGGGTGCTTTGGAAGCGCCGACGCTGGGAACCATAGCGGCATCCGCCTGCATCTCACCGTCTACCAGAAGGCCGGGGTTCTGCTCTTTTGCGATCTGAGCCGCTTTGCGGACACGGGCGATATCGTCATGACCTTCGGGGTCTTTAGCGGAACCATAGGTAGAATAGCTCATCATAGCAACCTTGGGCTCTGCACCGACCAGCATCTTGAAGGACTGAGCGGAGGAAGCGGCAATAGCGGCAAGGCCTTCCGCATCCGGGTTCTGGTTCAGGCCGCAGTCACTGAAGACGAAGGTACCTTTCTCACCGTACTCGCAGTCCGGAACGACCATAACGAAGAAACCGGAAACCATTTTAGTGCCGGGAGCCGTCTTGATGATTTGCAGAGCGGGACGAAGGGTATTGGCGGTAGAATGGCAGGCTCCGGAAACGACACCGTCAGCCATACCGGTCTTTACCATCATGCAGGCGAAATACATGTTGTCGGTGGTCAGCAGCTTGCGGGCATCTTCGGGAGTCAGACCTTTTTTCTTACGAAGTTCTACCAGAAGATCAACGAATCCGTCCAGTTTATCGCTGGTTTTGGGATCGATGAACTGGGCTTTGGAAACGTCAAGGCCTTCGCTGTTTTTGGCGATGTCTTCAGGATTTCCCAGGATGATCAGATCAGCCAGGTCTTCTTTCAAAACAACGGCAGCAGCCTCGAAGGTACGTCTGTCCATTGATTCGGGAAGTACGATGGTTTTTTTGTCAGCTTTAGCTTTTGCTTTGATGCTATCAAGAAATGCGCTCATAAAATATGGTTCCCCTTTCTTATGAAAGAATTATAAGCAAAACATACAAAATTATTATATGCTTAAAAAGCGTTCATTGCAAGGGCTGCCGCCTTTTGTTTACGGCGGTAAAGGCCCTGCAGTTGACAAAGCTCCTTCTTTTAATAATAATATCGGTCAGAACCTATCAGACAGGCTGTAAAAGCGCCGGGATTCGAAGACACTAAATGATCCCTGAAATTCAGGAGAAAAGCAGATGAAAGTATGGTGTGCGATCGGTGATTCGTTCACATATCTGAACGATCACCTGGATGAGACCGGTTACCGGCTTCATAAAGGGTATATCACAAGGACCGTTGAAAAACTTACTCCTCTTCTCGGGGAGATCTCGGTCATCAACCACGGTATCAATGGGGCAATTACCCAGGACTTTCTGAATATGCGGTTTGAGCCGGCCGATTTTTATACGATCCTTCTGGGGACGAACGACTGGTTCCGTGCCATCTATCCGGCAGGTTCGCAGAGTGACTTTGATCAGGAAAGGCAGGGGACGATCGTTGGCAATCTGGCCACGATCATCCGCCATATCCGGGAAGTCTCCCCCTGCCCTATCTTTGTCCTTAATCCCGTCGAACGCAGTGAGTTTATTTACATATTGGATCATGGCCACGTCGATCACGGAAGCTACGAGGCGGCAGGAGGCCAGGAGCTGAAAGATGTAGCCCGGGCCATTTATACCTGTGTACACGGAGATAAGGTATATCCGGTCGATCTGCACGGTCTGAGCGGGTTCACCCCGGAAAATGCCGTGCACTTTCAAAGAAAAAGAGTAGGCGGCAAGGAAACGGATCTACCCTATCCCAGGTATCTGAATGTCCCCTATGATCCGGGCAAAGATGATTATCCGTATCCCGAGGAGGCTGCCAATATGACCTACGACGGTCTGCATCCGTCCGACAAGGGCTCGGATATCCTGGCCGGTATCCTGGCAAAAGCCATTGCCTCAAAAGTCAGATAAAAAAATCCGTCAGAAAGGAAAATAAATTATGAAAGAACAGATATACACGATTCCTGTCAAGGATGCCTTTTCTTCCGACTGCGAGTGCCCCTTATGCCGCATGCATAAAGATCTGGAGGACGCCGCGGTCGCTTTTGTCCTTTCCCCTTCCTACATGGAAGAAGATGTCCGGGGCCAGACCAATGACCTGGGGTTCTGCCCTCAACATATGAGCCGTCTTTATAACGAGGGCAATGTCCTTGGTCTGTGTCTGATGCTGGAATCCGGCATGAAACACCAACATCAGAAACTAATGGGCCTGACAAAAGATGCCTCCTCTTCATCCTCTAAGGGTATCTTCGGTCGAAAAAACAAGGACGAGGGATCCGACGTTGCCGCTTTCAGAGCTTCATACAAGAAAAGCTGCTACATCTGCAACCGTATCGATACTACCTTCGACCGTTACATCGACACCTTCTTCCAGCTTTATAAGAAGGATGGCGATTTTAGAAAGTCTGTTGAAATGGGAAAAGGATACTGCGTGGACCATTTTCTCCTCTTGTGGGAAAAGGCTCCCCAATACCTGGCCAAGGATCAGCTGACCTCTTTCAGGACTATGCTCCGTGATCAGATGGACCAGAGCCTGACCCGGATCGAAAGCGATCTGGAATGGTTCGAAAAGAAATTCGACTACCAGTACCGGGATCAGCCCTGGAAAAACAGTAAAGACGCAGTCCCCAGGGCTGTACTCAAATTGAACAGCCAATTCCTGCCTCCGAAAAAATGAAAAGGACCTTTCGTAAAAGGGCTTCATGTAAAAAGGACCTTCCGATGGGAAGGCCCTTTTTACATACTTTGCTATTTTACTGTACATGATGGCGTTCAGTTGCCTGTCGCATCCGGATTCACCTGGCCGTTCACCTAGTTATCCGTCGTGTTATCGGTGGTATTTCCATCTCCTCCTTCTGAGCTGTTATCCTGGCTTTCAGAACCACCGCTGCTTTCGCTGCCCGAAGAGTTTTCACCGCCCGAGCTGTTTTGGCCGGAGCTTTCGGAGCTGCTTTCGCCGCTTCCGGAAGAATTGGGATCGCTTTGCGACGGGTCACTGATGTTACTGCTTTCCTCACTCGATTCGCCGCTGCTTTCCTCTGAACCCGGATCGATGCTTTGGCCCGGATCTACGATCGGTGTGACGATTTCCTGACTGCTTTCCTCTACGGAAGATCCGGGATCCTCGATAACCGTGCTGGTGCCGCTGTTGTATTCGTATTGCGGCGCCTGCCCGCTGTCATTGCCTCCGTTATTCTGGTAGACTTCGATATCACTGTTCTCTTTGGGCTGGGTGATCTTTTCACCTTTCAGGCATTTCCGGATCAGCTCTTTGGCCTGATCCACGTCATCGTAATCCGGAACGATAACAGATACGTAGGAACCCATGGCATAAGAGATGCGGCTGGCTCCGTAACCGGTAACACTGTCGGTGATGATCGTCCAGTCTGTATTGGTGGACAGCTGATATTTGACCAGATCGGTGATGGAAGACATGGGGATATCGGTAATAAAACAGTTGCTCATCTGATCCATCAGGTTCATAAAGTTGGCCAGGATGGCCGGGGACATGATCTTCTTGACCATGGCCTTGATCATCAGCATCTGGTTCTGACCGCGCTGCAGGTCACCATTGGAAAAAGCATAACGCTCACGGCAGAACAAAAGCGCTCTGTAGCCGTCCAAGTGGTTCATGCCCTTCTGATAGGTATGAGAACCATCCGACGTAGTAAAGGTATAGGGCGAATCGATATCGATCCCGCCCAAAGCGTCTATGATGTTCTGGAAGCCGGAGAAGTTGATGCGGACATAATAATCCAGATCGATACCGTAGAGTTTTTCAAGGGTGCTCATGGAGCAGTCCATACCGTATACGCCGGAATGAGTAAGCTTATCCAGGTACTCGTCCCCGCCTCCTTCGGTATCGCTGAAATACAAGGGAACATAGTAATCCCGAGGGGTCGTGGTCAGCAGGATGGTCTTGGTCTTTGGATTGACGGTCGCGATGATATTGACATCGGACCGGCCGCTGTCGATGGTCACTTCGCCCCACTGATCGTTGCCTGATAAATAGACGGTAAATGGATCTTCATCGACGGAGATATTCTTTTTAGTACTAGTCTCTACTTTTTCCTCAACGGTAAAAGTGTCCAGGAGCCTTGTCTCCTCGTTGAAATTCGGTTTGATATCCTCTACGACGATAGACCTAAGCGCTTCATTCATCAGGATACAGTCGACTCTTCCGTCATAGAGGGCATTGATCAAGTTCTCCTGGCTGGTGAATTCCATGGTGACCGGAGCTTCAGCCACTTTTCCTTTAAGATTGTCCAGGGCCTGATCTGTCGTCTGACGGTCCTGTGTCTTCATGATGCCGATCTGTTTTCCGGACAGATCTTCCTGTCCGGTCAGCGGTGAATCCTTCATGACAATAAAGGACATTTTTGTCTCTTTGGTAGTGATCTGCGAGCCTGCGGAAACTTTTGAGACCGTGGAATAGGTCTTCCATAGATACAGGCTGCCGATGATCAGAACGACCGAGATCAGCACCGCAAAAACTTTCCCGACCGGGCGGCCGTTACGATAGAACTGCGTGATCAAAGTGAAAAGGAACAGAAGGGCCAGTACGATAATGATAACGGCCATATAACTGGTGTTAAGAATATTCAAAATGCCCAGGAGCACTCCGAATACGACCGAAACAAGCCCCTGCAGAATGACCAGTATCATACCGGAAATATTGCGGGACGACTTTTCTTCCTGCTCTTTGCTGCGGCGTTCGGAAGACCGCTGGGCACTCTTTTTTGCGTATGCACGGCGGTCGAAGTTCTCTTCCTCTTCCAGTTCATACTTTTCGGGTCTTGGTTTGGCCGCTCTGTCTTTTACATCGGTTTCCCTTGTATTGGTTTCTTCGTAATCGTAATAATCTTTACCGGACCCTTTACCCTTGTTCTGGGTCTTTTTATTTTTACTCAATCTGCTACCTCGAAATCATCAAATGATAACGTTCGTAATAAAAACACGTTCAGGCTTTTTAGACCTGCTTTATCCCCTGCAGTTACACTCACCGTCCGGCGGCTGTCCCCATACTGCCGGGGTCAAAAAGACTTAGACTATTATACAGAAAGGCAGATAGAATTTCAATCAAAAGAATAGGCCGGCCTTACCAAGAAGGCCGACCGTATCCTAATAATATTCAGTAAGTTTTATGAATATTTGAGTTTATTCCGCTTTAGCGGCTTTTTCTTTCTCAGCTTCTTCGATGATCTTCCTCTGAACATCCGGAAGCGTTTCTTCATAGCGGGCAAATTCCATATCAAAGGTACCTCTGCCCTGGGTCATGGAACGAAGATCGGCCGTATAGGTAAACATCTCGGACATGGGAACCTCTGCCTGGATGACCTGTTTTCCGCTTTCGTCATGATCCATACCCATGACACGGCCGCGCCGCTTGTTCAGATCGCCCATGATGTCTCCCAGGTACTCTTCGGGAACAGTGACCGTAACGTTCATGATCGGCTCCAGGATGACCGGTTTAGCCTTGGGGATACCATCTTTGAAGGCCATGGAAGTAGCCGTCTTGAAGGCCATTTCGGAAGAATCGACCGGATGATAGGATCCGTCTGTCAGGATGGCTTTGACACCCACCATAGGATAACCGGCAAGGACACCTTCCTGGACACTCTCAGCGATACCCTTTTCAACAGCAGGGAAGTAGTTCTTGGGTACAGAACCGCCGAAGATCTGTTCTTCAAATTCGTAGGGCTTGGACAGGTCGCCCGAGGGCTCGAAGATGATCTGCACGTCACCGTACTGACCGTGGCCGCCGGACTGTTTCTTATACTTGTCACGTACTTCTGCTTTGCCGCGGATCGTCTCACGGTAGGATACTTTGGGTTTGGAAAGGACGACATCGACTTTGAACAGGTTCTTAAGCTTGTTGACGGTAACATCCAGATGCTGTTCTCCGGTACCGTAGATCAACTCCTGTTTCATTTCCGCATCGTTGACCACACGGATCGTGGGATCTTCTTCCATGATGCGGGTAAGGGCGCCGTTCATGCGGGCATCATCGCCCTTGGTCTTGGGGCTGATGGCCATGCACATCAGAGACTTGGCAAAAGGTACGCCGGGATAGGTCACCTGGAAGTCTTTGGAAGTCAGGCTGTCGCCGGTCTGTGTAACGGCCAGCTTGGTCAGCGCACCGATATCGCCCGCTCGAAGCTCGGGCACTTCGATCTGCTCTTTACCGCGCATGACATACACACGGCTGACACGGTTTTCTGCCTGTTTCTGCACGTTGATGATCGTATCGTTGGGGCGAAGGGTGCCGGACATAACTTTAATATAACTGATTTTACCAAGGAAGGGGTCAACGGTCGTTTTGAAGACGGTACCGGTAAAAGCACCCGCAGGCTGGCAGGGTACGGTAACGGTATTTCCGTTGGTATCCACCGCCGCATGAGTCGGATAAGCCATGACCGGGTTGGGAAGATAACTGCAGATGGAACTCATCAGGACACCGATACCCATACCGTTTATCGCGGACCCACACAGGACCGGAACGATCTCACGCTCGTTGATACCGGTGCGCAAGGCCGTCATGATCTCTTCCTGAGTGAATTCTTCGTCATTGAAGAATTTCTCCATCAGATCATCGCTGGTTGAGGCAACGGCCTCCAGGATCATTTGACGGATGGGATGAATCTGGGTATCAAGGCCTTCAGGGACCGGGCAGTCCTCTACACGGTTGCCAACGAAACGGCGGCCTTCCATCTTGGGGATATTAACAAATCCGGAAAATTCTCCGTTTTCCTTGAAAGGAACCTGGAAAGGAGCGATAGTCTTGCCGAATTTATCCTGCAGCTGCTGAAGGACACGGGTCAGATCCGCTTCGGGATCATCCATCTGGTTGACAAAGATCAAACGGGGAAGACGAGCCTTTTCACATTTGTCCCAGGCGATCTCCGTACCTACCTGTACGCCGCTTTTTGCCGAAACCACGATGACAGCTCCGCCGGCGGCCCGGATGGCTTCTTCCTGCTCGCCTGCGAAATCAAAGAAACCGGGGGTATCAAGGATATTGATCTTATGTTTGATAAAGCTGCTGCTCCACTCGATCGGGATCAGAGACGTATTGATCGAAAAGCCTCTTTTGGTCTCTTCGGGGTCATAGTCACTGATAGTATTCTTCTCGGCGATGCTCCCCATACGAGTCGTTGCTTTTGAAATCAGGGCCATGCGCTCGGCAATCGTCGTTTTGCCTACTCCGCCATGACCCAACAGCACAATATTTCGGATGTTCTCCGCTGAATAAACTTCCATCTGACTGACCTCCTTGGTAGTATTTTTATTTTGCTTTGGTTTGTCTTCAATCAAAGCTTCTTGTTTGATATTACCACATTTTTCAGAAAATTAAATAGTTTTTTGTATATTATTCCAAAATGCCTGAAAATTTTCATGTAATCATTGCATATAAAAAGACAGGCACCCGGCCGAGCTTATCGATCGCTCAGGCCATGCCTGTCTGTTGTGATTCTTTTAAACGGCGGCTTTGATCCTCTTCCATCAGCCTTTGGTGCAGTTCGGTCAGGTCTCCGTCCATGACCTCGCTTACCCGGTGAGTGGTAAAACCGATGCGGTGATCGGTGATGCGGTTCTGAGGAAAATGATAGGTACGGATCTTTTCGCTCCTCTGACCGCTGCCGATCTGATTTTTACGGTCGTCGGCAACCGTCTGATGCCTTTTCTGCCTCTCCATCTCCAGCAGCCTGGCCCTAAGGACCCGGATGGCCTGATCCCGGTTTTTCAGCTGGCTTTTTTCATCCTGGCAGGTGACGACCATACCGGTAGGCAGGTGGGTAACACGAACGGCCGAATCGGTAGTATTGACCGACTGCCCTCCGTGTCCGGTCGACCGGTAGACATCGATCCGAAGATCTTCCGGTTTGATCTGGACTTCCGCTTCGCTGGTTTCCGGCAGGACCGCCACCGTAATGGTCGAAGTCTGCAGCTTGCCATTGGATTCGGTAACAGGGACCCTCTTGACCAGATGGACGCCGCTTTCGTACTTCATGCGGGAATAGACTTCTTTTCCCTCGATGCCGAAAATGATCTCTTTATAGCCGCCCAGTCCGTTTTCGTTACAACTCAGGACTTTCAGCGTCCACCCCATACGCTCGGCATAGCGGGCGTACATGCGGAAAACGTCCGCCGCGAACAAAGAGGCCTCGTCTCCTCCGGCCCCCTGCCGGATCTCTACAAAGACGTTGCGGTCATCACGGGGATCTTTGGGGAGCATCCGCCTGAGCAGCCGATCCTGTAAAGTCTGAATGGCTCTTTCCTTGTCGCCGATCTCTTCTTTGGCCAGAAGGCGCATCTCCTCATCATCTTCGCTTTCCAGCAGCGCCTTGGCCTCTTCCAGGTCTTTTTGGGCCGAAAGATAATGTTGATAATCGTCCACGATAGGAGCCAGTGACGCCCGCTGCTGGATCAGCTGCTGCCACAGCTGCTGATTTTTTATCGTATCCGGGTCGTTGATCCTCTGGTCCAGCTCTTCTAACTGCAAAGGAAGCTGTTTCAAGTTCTCAAACATTGGGTTCCTTTCTGAATACGCACACCCTGTCTCTTTTTTCCAGATCCTTTACGACCTTGACAAAGGCAAGGCTGCTTTCCTTTCGGGCAAGATCCGGTACTGTCTGCCCCTGCTCGTCTCCGATCTCCATCAATAACGATCCGTCCGGTTTCAAATGATCGGCTGCCTCCGCGATGATGCGGCGGTATATATCCAACCCGTCCTTTCCCCCATCCAGGGCCAGGCGAGGCTCATAATCTTTTACCTGGGGATCCAGTCCATCAATGACATCACTTTCGATATAAGGAGGGTTGGACACGATCAGATCATAGGTCTTGTTTGGGACAGCCTCAAACAAATCTCCCTGATAAAAGTTGATATCTTTTTTATTGACCTTTGCATTGGTCCGGGCTGTCTTCAGCGCCTTTTCGGAAAGGTCGCAGGCATCCATGACAAGGCAGGCGCCGGGACATTGATCAGCCACCATGGAAAGGACCGCGATCGCCAGGCACCCGCTGCCGGTACACAGATCCAGCATGCTAAAAGAAGCCGGAGCCTGCCTTAGGATGTGCGCGGAAGCCTCCTCAACGGCCGTCCCGGCAAGGATCTCGGTGTCCAGGCGGGGGATCAGAACGGTAGGATCGACTCTGAGCGGGAAACCCATAAATTCCCAGCGGCCCAGGATATAGGCCGCCGGCTCATAACGAAGGCGCCGCTCCAGATATCCTTTATAAACAGCCAGCGCTTCCGGATCGGCAGGATCGTTCTCACAGATCAGATACCGGGTCCGGTCAAGGCCGAAAGCCGCCAGAAATAACAGCTCGGCGTCATCCTCCGCTCCCAGGGGCATCAGTTTATTTCTGCCTTTTCGCAGCGCTTCTCTTAATGTCATAGGTATTCGGGATGCTCCGTTTCAAATAATTTGCGGACCGATTCGATGCCGACTTCGATCTGTTCGTCATCCGGTTCCTGGGTAGTGATGTGCTGGATCCAGATGCCGGGCTGAGTCAGGGCCTTCAGAAACTTGTTATCGGAGCGGGCGGACAGTTTCAGTATTTCATAAGAGACACCGGCGATGACCGGGATCATGGCCAGATGGATCAGGAAACGGGCCAGAGGCTGTGTGATCTGGATCAACGAGAAGATCAGAATGCTGACAAACATGATAATGAACAAAAAACTGGTGCCGCAGCGGCGGTTGTAGCGGCTCATTTTTTTAACGTTTTCCACCGTCATATCCAGGCCCGCTTCAAAGCAGTTGATGCTTTTATGTTCCGCTCCGTGATATTTGAAAAGGCGGTGGACATCTTTGATCTTGGAAATGGAC
This sequence comes from uncultured Eubacteriales bacterium, assembly GCA_900315265.1. Classification (GTDB taxonomy): domain Bacteria; phylum Bacillota; class Clostridia; order Lachnospirales; family Bianqueaceae; genus RUG760. The sequence goes on along the minus strand of OMYN01000008.1, from coordinate 26,962 downwards.
AATAAATAAGCCAAAAAGAGGATCATGCGGATGACCCCTTCCATAACGCCCAGCAGATAATGATTATGAAAAACATATAGGCTGAGCAGGCGGGAAATATAGATGGGAAGCGCCACAAACAGGCCCAGGGCCAGGACAAAAGCCAGGACCATGGTCACTGCCGTCTCGGCCGCCTCCTTCTTTTTCTGCTTTGCTTTTTCCTGCTGACTCAGCGGCTGCTGATCCGGCTCTTCCAGATAATAATCGGCGGACAGGTTTAAGGTCTTGGTACCGATACTTAACGATTCGCCGAAACGAATGATGCCCCGGATGATTGGCAGATTGTAGAATTTATTTTTTTCGGTGACCGACTCGTGGGGAAAGATGTGGGATACGATGGATCCGTCCTGTTTGCGGACCGCCAGGGAATAATGATGGCTGCCATTCATCATGACCCCTTCCATGACGGCCTGGCCGCCGATGCTGGGCATCTTTACCCCCTCATGTGCTGTATATTTCATGCAAAGTCTCCTTTTCGAAGGCCTGTGCCTATATGATTTAATTTGTATTAAAAGAATAACCGGCCAGAGCATCGCCCCAGCCGGTTATGGTTTCCTGTATCTTTAGTTATTGCCGCCGAGATTATACTTACGATTGAATTTCTCGATACGACCGCGAGCGGTAACCGCCTTCTGCTGTCCGGTATAGAACGGATGGCATTTGGAGCAGATTTCAACTGTGATCTCCGGAACGGTAGAACCAACCGTGAATTCATTACCGCAATGGCATTTAACTTTTGCCTGATAATATTTAGGATGGATTCCTTCCTTCATGTGGGATTCACCTCTTTCTATGGAAAATTTGCGCGTTTGATTTCCGACCAAACGTACTATGGGATTATACCATATCCTTCTGAGTGAATGCAAGCCCTGTCCTTTAAAATTTTAAGACTTCCTTCCTACAAAATGGTCTGTATTTTTGTTATAATATCATGAATTTGGAAATATATAAACCTAAGGAGAAACCATGTCCAAGCTGCCGTTCAAGCCCGGCAATATGCTGTACCCCCTTCCGGCCGTTTTTGTAACAGGCGGCGACTTGTCGTCCGGGGATCCTTCCGATTTTTGCCTGATGACAGCCGCCTGGACCGGTACGGTCTGCTCCGACCCGGCTATGACCTATGTCTCGATCCGGCCTTCCCGCTATTCTCATGATATCATTGAAAAACACATGGAATTTGCCCTCAATCTGCCAACTGCTTCTCTGGCCAGGCAGCTTGACCACTGCGGAGTTATATCCGGCCGGGATGAAAACAAGTTTGAAACCCAGGGACTGACTCCTATTGCTTCCTCTACGATCAAAGCTCCCCTGATCCAGGAGTGCCCGGTCAACATCGAGTGCAAGGTCACACAGGTCCTGCGCCTGGGCAGCCATGATATGTTCCTGGCCAAAGTGACCGCCGTATGGGTTGATGACCGCCTGATAGATGAAAAGGGCCGTCTCGACCTTGCCAAAGCTGACCTTATCAGCTACTCACACGGTCAGTATCTTACGTTGGGAAGATCTTTGGGATCCTTCGGTTTTTCGGTACGCAAAAAACGGTCAAACAGTAAAAAATCGCGTAAAGGAGGCAAAGCCTGATGGCATTTGCAGACAGATTGAAACAGCTCCGCAAGGACGCGGGACTTTCGCAGCAGCAGCTGGCTGAAAAATTAGGAATCTCGGCCAGGGTACTGGGTTACTACGAATCCGGGGAACGCTTCCCTAAGGATGAGGAAACACTGATCTCGATAGCCCGTGCTTTCCAGGTCTCTTTGGATTATTTATTCGACAATCCGGTCCGCCAGGCGTCGGCCTGCCCGTCCCGCTACTGCTATATGAAAACGATGGACCTGGAAGACCGGGCCAGGGTCAACGACTTTATCCTTTTCATGCGCTGGAAGTCCCGCCATTCCGACGGAGAACTGGAAGAATTCGAAGACTCGCATCTTTCCGATCCTGGGTCCTAAATCCCGGTAATTTTGTGGGTTTTTCGGTTGCAATTTATTCAGGTTTAGTATATACTTTCATCGTTAAACCCTTAAATTTAGTGGGTTGATCCGATCATAAATCGATCCGGATACGGATCTTCCCTCTTTCCTAAAGACTTATAGATCATTGGAGGTTTTTACGTTATGTCTCAGCCCTTATTACAGATACAAAATCTGCACGTTTCAACGACCGAAGACGAGACGGAGCTGCTCCACGGTATTTCACTTACCATCGATCCGGGAGAGGTCCATGTTCTGATGGGCCCCAACGGCGCGGGCAAATCTACCATGGGCAATGCCATCATGGGCAATCCGGCCTATAAAGTGACCGATGGCTCCATTCTTTTCGACGGTCAGGACATCACCGGCGAGCCCACTAATAAGCGGGCAAAAATGGGTCTGTTTTTATCCTTCCAGACTCCCATCGAAGTACCCGGCATCACCCTGTCCAACTTCATCCGGTCCGCCAAAGAGGAGATCACCGGCACCCGCGTCCGCCTGTGGAATTTCCGCAAACAGCTGAAAGAAAACACGGACCTTCTTCAGATGGACGAGTCCTACCTGGACCGTGACCTGAATGTAGGCTTTTCCGGCGGTGAGAAAAAGAAAGCCGAGATCCTTCAGCTCCTTACTCTGGAACCCAAGCTTGCCATCCTGGATGAGACCGACTCCGGTCTGGACGTTGACGCCGTCCGCACCGTCAGCCAGGGGGTCGAAGCTTACATGAAAGAGGGAGGCCGCTCGCTGATCATCATCACCCACTCCACCCGTATCCTGGAAGCCCTTCATGTCTATAAGGTACATGTCATCATCAACGGCCGTCTTGTGACCGAAGGCGATGCGTCCCTGATCGATGACATCAACGAAAACGGTTTTGAAAAATATACGTCCATGGCCGCTGAGGATAAGGAATAACCGATGAGTCAAGAAAAAGAGAAAACCTACGTCGAAGACATCAATCGTACCATGTACGATTACAAAGATGAAGAAAACGACGAAAACTTTTATAAGGTCGACGCCGGTCTGACCCCTGATATCGTCGACCAGATCTCCAAAGAAAAGAATGACCCGGAATGGATGCACGAGTTCCGCCTGCGTTCTCTGGAGATTTTCAACAAGATGAAAATGCCCGACTGGGGACCTTCCATCAGCGGACTGGACATGAACAATATCGTCACCTATGTCCGTCCTAAAACAAAGATGAGTGCGAAATGGTCCGAGGTCCCGGACGATATCAAAAATACCTTTGAACGACTGGGCATCCCACAGGCGGAGAGGGAGTCTCTGGCAGGTGTCGGAGCCCAATACGACTCCGAGCTGGTCTACCATAATATCAAAAAGGAAGTCGCAGAACAGGGCGTCATTTACACGGATATCGAAAGCGCTCTGCACGGTCCCTACGGGGATATGATCCGCACTCATTTTATGAAACTTGTCCCTCCGACCGACCATAAATTTGCCGCTCTGCACGGGGCCGTGTGGTCAGGCGGTTCCTTTGTGTATGTGCCGCCGCACGTATCGGTCGAGATCCCGCTGCAGTCATATTTCCGTCTCAACGCACCGGGAGCCGGCCAGTTCGAGCATACCCTGATCATTGTCGATCACGATGCCTACCTTCATTTTATCGAGGGCTGCTCTGCTCCCAAATATAATATAGCCAACCTTCATGCCGGCTGCGTCGAGTTGTTCGTAGGCGACAATGCGAAACTGCGCTATTCCACCATCGAGAACTGGTCCAAAAACATGTATAACCTCAACACCAAACGAGCCATCGTCAGTAAGGGAGGCACCATGGAATGGGTCACCGGTTCCTTCGGTTCCCATACTTCCTACCTCTACCCCATGGCCATCCTGAACGGTGAAGGGGCTCACATGGAGTATACGGGCATTACCTTTGCCGGAGCCGGACAGGATCTGGATACCGGCGTCAAGGTCGTCCACAACGCTCCTCATACCACCTCCGTTATCAACGCCAAATCCATCAGCAAGAGCGGGGGCAAAAACACCTACCGCAGCGGCGTCGTCATCAAACCTCAGGCCAAAGGCTCCAAATCTTCGGCTAACTGCGAATCCCTGATGCTGGACTCCGAATCCACATCCGATACCATTCCTACCATGGATGTCCGCACCAATGACGCGGATGTCGGGCATGAGGCCAAGATCGGCCGCATAAGCGACGAAGCCGTCTTTTATCTGATGAGCCGCGGTATGAGCGAAGAAAACGCCCGCGCCCTGATCGTCAGTGGTTTTGCCGATAATGTTTCCAAAGAACTGCCGCTGGAATACGCGGTCGAAATGAACAACCTGATCCGTCTTGAAATGGTCGGAAGTATCGGCTGAGGAGGATAGATATGAGTAATGAAATCGCTTTGACCCTCAACCAGATCCACCGCAAGACCTGGTACTGGCTGAGACTCAATGACATCAAATTGACGGTGGACACAGACCTGTCCCCGGCCGTCTTTAAGCCCGAAATGTCCGATAAGGTCACCCTTTCCCCGGACGGCTTCGATATAGAAACTGTCGGAGGCTGCGGTCCCCAGTTTAATGACCTTCTTAAAGAGGCTGCACTGACTCCTTCCGTCTTTACGACCTCCGGTCAGAGCCAGCGCGTCCGACTGACCTATGATCTGACGACAAATGAGAAGACCCAGGCAGGACAGGTCGGCCTGGTCCTGGCTGAAAATGCCGAGATGACAGCCGTCATGGACTATGTCACCCCGCAGGAAAAAGAAGGCACTGCCCTGATCCAGACTCAGGTAGATCTGAAAGCCGGTTCTCACCTGACCTTGGTGCAGATCCACCGCGAGAACGACCAATTCCGTGTGATCAATGATGTAAAGGGACAGGTAGGCGACCGGGCCCTGCTTACCCTGATCCAGGTCGTCATCAGCGGCAAACAGAATATTATCGGGGTCCAGGTAGAACTTGCCGGGTATAAGAGCCGCCTGGACATCAAAAACGGCTACCAGGTCCTTGGCGACCACCTGCTGGATATGAATTACTATATCCCCCAGACCGGACGCCGTACCAACAGCAATATCGTGCTCAACGGAGTGCTTCGGGACAAGGCCGTTAAAAATTTCCGAGGGACTATTGATTTTCTGAAAGGCTCGTCCGCTTCCAAAGGGGCGGAGCGCGAAAACGTACTGCTGATCGATGACGGAGTCGTCAATAAGTCGCTGCCGGTCATCCTGTGCCACGAGGAAGATGTAGAAGGTGCTCACGGCGCTTCGATCGGTAAGATCGACAATGCGACCCTCTTCTACCTGGAATCCAGGGGCCTGTCCGAGCAGGAGGTCTACGAGATGCTGGCTAAATCCCATCTTCTTTCGGTCATCAGCCAGATCCCCGATCCGGCTGTCAAGGGCGAGATCAAGGACTACATAGAAAGGACCGAAGAATGATGAATCCGATAACTGTTGAAGATGTCCGCAGGGATTTTCCCTTTTTCGGCTTACATCCGGAGCTTACCTATCTGGACAGCTCCGCTACCAGCCAGCGACTTAAAGCAGCCATCGATGCGGAGGAACAGTATTACTTTGCCGGCAACGCCAGCCCCTTCCGCGGCCTATATGATCTGAGCGAAAAAGCAACGGAAGCTTATGAAAATGCCCGCTCTACAGTGGCCCGCTTCATCAACGCTCCCACTTCGGAAGACATTATCTTCACCCGCAACGCCTCCGAAAGCCTCAATCTTCTGGCTTACAGCCTGACCAACATGGTCATCAAACCCGGTGATCAGATCGTCGTAGGCGTTACCGAGCATCACAGCAATATGCTGCCCTGGAGAGCGGCTGCCCGGCGTTTAGGCGCTGAAATCGTCTATTGGGAATGTGATCCGGAAGGCTATTACGATCCGGAGTCTCTTAAGAATATCCTGAACGAGAAAACCAAGATCGTGGCTGTGACCCAGGTTTCCAATGTCTTCGGCCGTGTCAACGATATCAAAACGTTTGCCAGGATCTGCCACGAAAACGGCACCCTTCTGGTAGCTGACGGAGCTCAGTCCGTTCCTCACATGAAAGTGGATGTTCAGGATCTGGACTGTGACTTTCTGTCCTTTTCCGGCCATAAAATGCTGGCTCCCATGGGCATAGGCGTTTTATATGGCAAAAAGGACCTGTTGGAACAAATGCCTCCCTTTATGGAAGGCGGCGAGATGATCGACATGGTCACCTTTGACCGGGTCGTTTACTCTCCTCTTCCCCATAAATTTGAAGCCGGGACCGTTAATACGGGCGGTGCCCTGGCTCTGGCCGCAGCCTGCGACTATTATGAAAAACTGGGCTGGGACTGGATCGAAAAGCAGGAAGGCCGGCTGTCTCTTCATCTGGCAGAAGGAGTCAAGAGCGTACCTCATGTTACCATGCTGGGTTCTCAGGATCCCAGGGAGCATCAGGGTATCGTCGCTTTCAAGATCGACGGTGTCCATCCGCATGATGTATCTGCCATCTTCTCCGACAGCAATATCTGCATTCGGGCCGGCCACCACTGCGCTCAGCCTCTTCATAAGTTTTTAGGCATCCCCTCTTCCAGCCGCGCTTCTTTGATGTTTTATAACACCATCGAAGAAGTGGACCGTTTCCTGAACGTACTTGAAACAATAAGGAGCCAAATGGGATATGGCGAATAATCGTACCTTTTACAGTGAGATCCTGACCGAGCATAATCTGCACCCCTATCACAAACAGCTGATCGACGGAGCCAACCTGACCCTGGAAGGCGTCAATCCCAGCTGCGGCGATGATGTGGTCATTCAGCTCAAAGTCGATGACAAAGGAACCATCGTTGACGGCGGCTACACCGGAGACGGATGCGCCGTTTCCCAGGCTTCGGCGGACATGATGATGGACCTGGTCATCGGGCGGTCAAAAGAGGAAGCACTCAAATTAGCGGACATCTTTATCCGCATGATCAAAGACCCGGCTTCCGTCACCGACGAGGAAAAAGACCAACTGGAAGAAGCAGCCTCTCTGGAAGATGTCGCCCATATGCCCTCCCGTGTCAAATGCGCCGTCCTGGGCTGGCATACATTAGAAGAAATGTTCAAGGATGATAAATCGGATCCCGAGGATGATAGATCCTAAACATCGCCTTTCTCCGGCATTGGTACCATTTAATAAAAACCTAATAATAAACGGTAAGCCCGCATCTTACCCCCGGCTCTTGTGCCGGGTCGATAAGATGCGGGCTTCTTTATTTTATGTATGTTTTATTTACCGATGAGGATCAGGCTTTATCAATGGAACCGAACAGTTTCATCTTCTCGACAACTTTGTCGTAGATAGCCTGTGCTCCGGGAGCAAGAAGCTTACGAGGATCGTAGCCCTTGCCGATCTGATCTTTGCCCTCTTCGATATATTTGCGGGTAGCAGCTGCAAATACCAGCTGGCACTCGGTGTTGACGTTGATCTTGGAAACACCCAGGCTGATGGCTTTGGCGATCATATCATCCGGGATACCGGTGCCGCCGTGAAGTACCAGAGGCATATCTCCGGTCAACTGCTGGATACGGTCCAGAGCGTTGAAATCAAGGCCTTTCCAGTTAGCCGGATAAATGCCGTGGATATTGCCGATACCTGCTGCCAGCATATCAACACCCAGATCCGCAACACGTTTGCACTCCTGAGGATCTGCGATCTCGCCCATACCGGTAACACCGTCTTCGGTACCGCCGATAGAACCTACCTCGCACTCGCAGGACAGTCCCTTTGCATGGGCCAGGGCAATGATCTCCTTACTTTTGGCAACGTTCTCTTCGATGTCGTAATGGGAACCATCGAACATTACGGAGGTGAAACCGACCTCGATGCAGGTCTTGGCGCCTTCATAAGTACCATGATCCAGATGCAGGGCTACCGGAACGGTAATGCCCAGAGACTTGTCCATAGCTGCTACCATAGCGGCAACCGTAGAGAAACCGGTCATATATTTGCCGGCGCCTTCGGAAACGCCAAGGATAACAGGAGAATTGTTGTCCTGAGCGGCTTTCAGGATCTCTTTAGTCCACTCAAGGTTGTTAATGTTGAACTGACCGACTGCGTAATGGCCTGCTTTGGCCTTTTTCAGCATTTCGGTTGCGGATACTAACATAATATAAGTCCTCCTTATTGAATCGAACTATTGATAACTTTAGAACAAGGTCAATTATACGCTTCTTTTATGCCTAATTCAACCTTGGAGCCCGTCGCTTAACCTTTTATAAGCTCTTCGATCTGCTTTGCAGAAGGCTGTGCGTCGATGCCTCCCTTGCCGGTCGTAGTTAAAGCACCGGCTGCGTTGGCAACTTTGATCAGCGGTTCGAGCTGATCCAGCGTAACTGAGTTGATATCGGTATCATGAAGCACAACTTCGGCCAGAAAAGCCCCTGTAAAGGCATCGCCGGCCCCGGTCGTATCGACAGCCTCTACCTGATATCCTTCAAAGTGACGGCTGCTCCCGTCCGGCAGGGCAGCGACTGCTCCTTTGCTTCCCAGGGTGACCAGAAGTACCTTGATCTGAGGATATGCCCGGTACATAACCTTGATGCCCTCATCGACCGTTTCTTTATCCGTGATCATGGCCAGCTCTTCTTCGGATACTTTAACGATATCCGGGTAAACCAGGGCTTTTCGGATATAAGAAACGCATTCTTCCTGACTGCTCCACAGATTCAGGCGGACATTGGGGTCAAAAGCGATAGTGATGCCCTGATCCTTCGCAAATTTCATCAGTTCAAAACTGGTATCGCGGGAAGTCCCTTCACTCATCAGCACCGAACTTAAAAAGAAGATCTTGCTGGCCCGGATCTTTTCTTTGGCGATATCGGTCACTTCGATCTTGGTGTCCGCGCTGCCGTGACGGTAAAAGCTGAAACTTCTTTCTCCATGCTCCGCCCAGTGAACGAAAGCCAGCGTGGTGGGATACTGATCGCTAAGCGAAAGCGCTTCCGTATCGACCTTCTCGGACACAAGCTTTGCCTGCAGTTTTTTACCAAAGGCATCGTTTCCGACCTGCCCGATAAAGGCAGCCGGCACCGACAGTTTACGGACCATGCAGATCATATTGGCAGGGCCGCCGCCCGGATTATATTGGTAGGAAATGGGACTTAAAGGGGTCATATCCACCAAAAGTTCGCCTAAAGAAGTAATATCCGCCATAGGATTCCTTTCCTCCGGCCTCTGACGCCGGTTCATAAGTATACAGTCAAAGTTATGATACCCCCGCCTGCTGATCTTGTCAACGAATCTGCCTATTATGAAACTCTTCTTGATTTGACAAAAAGTTTCCTTTTCCATACAATCAGTGTAGCGTCGCCGGTCAAACCGGCGAAAAATACAGAAAGGACTTGAAAAACATGGGATTTCGTAGATTTATCCGTCAGGCAGCGGATGTCAAGCCGTCCAGGCGCCAGCTGGAATGGTTCGACACCGAATTTTATGCCTTTGTCCATTTCACGGTCAATCAGTATACCAACCGGGAATGGGGCCTCGGCAATGAAGACGAAGCCATTTTTGATCCCGTCGATCTGGACCCGGATCAATGGTGCGATGCGCTGCTTTCCGCGGGAATGAAGGGATTGATCCTGACCGCCAAACATCATGACGGTTTCTGCCTGTGGCCTTCCAAATATACCGAACACTGTGTGAAAAACAGCCCCTGCAAGGTGGATGTGGTCAAAGAAGTTTCGGATGCCTGCCGCCGCCACGGTCTGAAATTCGGTGTTTATCTGTCTCCATGGGACCGTAACAGTAAGTATTACGGCACACCCGCCTATAATGATTATTTCTGCAATCAGCTGGAAGAACTGCTGACCGGTTACGGAGATCTGTTCTGTGTATGGTTCGATAATGCCTGCGGCGAAGCCCCCAACGGGATCAAGCAGGAATATGACTTCCCCCGCTATATCGAGCTGATCCGCCGCCTGCAGCCCAATGCTGTTATCTTCAATGATTACGGGCCGGATACCCGCTGGGTCGGCAATGAAGCCGGCGTGACCCGCCACGCGGAATGGGCCGTCGTCCCTTCGGAACTGTGCAAGTGGAGCGAAGTGCAGACCCAGGCAGGGCCTTTCGAGGGCAGACTTTCCTATATGTACAACCCGGATCCGGACATCGGCTCTCTGCAGAATATCATTTATTCCAAGGGGCTGGTCTTCTGCCCTGCCGAAACCAACATGTCCATCCGTCCCGGCTGGTTCTATCACCCCAACGAGGAACCTCATTCTCTGGACCGACTTTTCAAGACTTATCTGGCATCGGTGGGCGGCAACAGCTGCTTCAACCTGAATATCCCTCCTATGCCCAACGGACGCTTCGACGAAAGGGATGTTGCCCGTCTGAAGGAACTGGGCGATAAGATCCGCTCTACTTTCGCCAACGATATAGCCGGAGACGCGGTGATCACCCGGCGCACTTTCAGTGATACCCAGGAGGATATCATCCTTACCTGGGATAAGCCGGTCACCATCAACAGTGTTGTCATCAAAGAGGACATCAGCAAGGGGCAGCGGGTCGAAAATTTCCAGCTGCGCCAGCGCGGCGATGATGTCCGTGTCAACGTTATTTACAACGGCACCACGATCGGACATAAAAAGATCTGCATGCTCGACAAACCGTGCCAGACCGATCAGCTGACCCTGAACATCACCTCGAGCCGGGCAGAACCGTGCATACTGCCGATCGAAGTTTATTGAATCAAGTCATGAAAAAAGCCAGAAAAAACGGCGGACAGGATCCTCAAAAATCAGGACCTTGTCCGCCGTTATGCTTTTACCTGTACTTTTTAACTTTACTTAGTGACCTTACAATTTTTATTCCGGTTTGTAGGAACTCTTCAGCGGTACGATCTGGTTGATGACCAGCTTGCCGTCTTTGGAGTCGTCCGGATCGGTGATATAGTAGCCGCTGCGGACGAACTGGAAACGGGTCCCCAAAGGTTCATCACAGATAGAAGGTTCAACGACTGCCTTATCCATGATGGTAACAGAATCGGGGTTGGCGACATAGTCACCGGAGGCCTCGTCCATCACAAAGAGCTGGTCGTATATACGAACGACAGCCTGCTTGGCTGTGCCTGCTGCTACATAATGGATAGTACCTTTGATCTTGCGGCCGTCCGCCGGATTTCCTCCCCGGCTCTCGGGATCATAGGTGACATGAACGCAGGTGATATTGCCGTTTTCGTCCTTATCGACGGATTCGCATTTAACTATATAAGCGCCCATCAGGCGTACCTCACGGCCGGGAGCCATTCTCTTGAACTTGCTGACCGGAACTTCCATAAAATCATCCCGTTCGATGTAAAGCTCTTTGGAGAAAGGAACCTTGCGGCTGCCCAGAGCCTCGTTTTCGGGGTTATTGGCTACCTCGAAATATTCGACCTGACCCTCCGGATAGTTGTCTACAACGACCTTTAAAGGATCCAGCACGGCCATGATACGCTTCTGGCTCAGTTTCAGATCATCGCGGATGCAATATTCCAGGAAACGGTAGTCGATGGTCGCTCCTCTGGATTTGGCAACACCGGTATCGGCGATGAACTTCTTGATGGAAGCCGGCGTATAGCCGCGTTTGCGAAGGCCAGCCAGAGTAGGCATGCGGGGATCGTCCCAGCCGCTGACGATATGATCTTCGACCAAGGCACGCAGCTTACGCTTGGAGGTCACAACATTGGTGATCTCCATACGAGAAAACTCGATCTGACGGGGCGGCTCCTTAAAACATCCAACCTGCTGAACGAACCAGTTGTACAAGGGGCGGTGATCCTCAAACTCAAAACTGCACAGAGAATAAGTGACTCCTTCCAATGCGTCTGACAGAGGATGGGCAAAATCGTACATGGGATAAATACACCACTTGGTACCCGTGCGGTGATGAGGTGTATAGGAAATACGGTACATAGCCGGGTCGCGCATGTTCATGTTGGGAGAAGCCATATCGATCTTGGCACGCAGGACCTTTTCTCCCTCTTTGAACTCACCGTTCTTCATACGCTGGAACAGGTCCAGGTTCTCCTCCACCGTGCGGTCACGGTAAGGGCTGTTTTTACCGGGCTCGGTCAGGGTGCCCCGGTACTCGTGCATCTGTTCCTGGGTCAGGTCATCGACATAAGCCAGGCCCTTTTTGATCAGCAGGATGGCAAATTCATACAGTTTATCGTAATACTCGGACGCGTAATATACATGGTTCCACTTGAATCCCATCCAGCGGATATCATCCATGATACTGTCCACATACTCCGTGTTTTCCTTGCTGGGATTCGTGTCGTCGAAGCGGAGGTTGCAGATGCCCCCGTACTTCTCAGCTGTCCCGAAATCTACACAGATAGCCTTGATATGTCCGATGTGCATATAGCCGTTGGGCTCCGGCGGGAAACGGGTCTGGACACGGTCGTTGATATGCGCCTCCAGATCAGCGTTGATCTCACGTTCGATAAAGTTTTCCGGTTCCGGCAGGGGGAATGTTACTTTGTGGTCTTCACTGCTCATGATAAATTCCTCTCTTTTTATCAGCCGCGGCTGAATTCGGCCAGTTCAAGGCCTGGATTGTGCTTCAGGGCCCAGTCGATATTCCAATCGCTGGCAAACAGAAGAAGGTAATGATCCTTCATATCCATCACCACTTTGGTATCACTGGTAAGGGTCAGCTCCTTAGGATCCATATCACTGCTGGTCATCCAGCGGATATGCTCATAGGGAAGCATCTCCATCCGCACATCGACATTATACTCCGTTTTCAGTCTGAATTGCATAACATCAAACTGAAGAGTACCCACGACACCGATAATTACCTCTTCCATACCGCCCTCAGGCTCTTTGAAGACCTGGATGGCACCCTCCTGGGCGATTTCAGATGTACCTTTGATGAACTGCTTTCTTTTCAGAGAATCTTCAGGACGCAGCCGGCAGAAATGCTCCGGAGCAAAGGTGGGGATACCCTCATAATGAATGACATGGGATGGATCACAGATGGTATCTCCGATGGAAAAGATCCCCGGATCGAATACACTGATGATATCGCCTGCCCACGCTTTATCCACGATCGACCGGTCCTGGGCCATCAGCTGGGTAGGCTGGGACAGACGGATGGTCTTGCCTTCCTGGGTATGGTAGACCTGCATGCCCTTTTCATAGACACCTGAACAGATGCGGATGAAGGCAGCCCGGTCACGGTGGGCCTTGTTCATGTTGGCCTGGATCTTGAAAACGAAGCCGGTCATACGGCTATCGAAAGGATCGACCACTTCTTCCTGGGCCTGCCTGGGCAGGGGGGAGGTCGTCATATTCAAAAACTCTTTCAGAAAGGGCTCGACACCAAAGTTAGTCAGGGCCGATCCGAAGAAGACCGGCGACAGTTCTCCCTTGCGGACCATGTCCATATCCAGCTCATGTCCCGCTCCGTCCAACAGGTCGATCTCCTCTTTCAGCTGATCAAGAGGCCCTTGTCCGATAATGTCCCCAAGCTTGGGATCGTCCAGTTCGATGCTGATCTGATCGATCTCATGGGCACCGCTGACAGCGCTGCCTATGTCGGAGCCATCGGACATAAACTTCAGCATCTTCCGGTTGAGCCGGTCGTATACTCCCTGAAAACTCTTGCCGCTTCCGATCGGCCAGTTGATCGGACAGGTTTCAATACCAAGGTTGTCTTCAATGTCTGCCATCAGATCGAAACTGTCCCTGGCCTCACGGTCCATCTTGTTGATGAAGGTAAAAATCGGGATGCCGCGCATACGGCAGACCTTGAACAATTTGCGGGTCTGGGCCTCAACCCCTTTAGAACCGTCGATGACCATGACGGCTGAATCCGCTGCCATCAGGGTACGGTAGGTATCCTCAGAGAAATCCTGATGTCCGGGAGTATCCAGGATATTAATACAGTAGCCGTTATATTTGAACTGCATGACCGAAGAGGTGACCGAAATACCGCGCTGCTTTTCGATCTCCATCCAGTCCGAAACCGCATGGCGCATGTTCTTTTTGCCTTTCACCATACCGGCTTCTACGATAGCTCCTCCGTATAAGAGCAGCTTTTCCGTCAGCGTCGTTTTACCGGCATCCGGGTGGGAAATGATCGCGAAGGTGCGCCTTTTTTCGATAGCCTGGCGATCGCTTTCCGAAACTCTATAATTCTGTTCCACTTACAAAACCTTTCTACTTACCTGGCTTGATTTACTATTTTCATTTGGTCTGGCTGTAAATGCCCGGCTGCTGTATCAGACATTGAAACGGAACAGAACCACATCTCCGTCTTTCATCACATAATCCTTGCCCTCTGAACGGACCAGACCCTTTTCACGGGCAGCGTTCATAGAACCCAGGCGGTTTAGATCGTCAAAAGAAACGACCTCTGCGCGAATGAAACCGCGTTCAAAATCGGTATGGATCTTACCGGCAGCCTGAGGAGCCAGTGTACCTTTTTTAATAGTCCAGGCCCGGCTCTCATCCGGCCCGCAGGTCAAAAAGCTGATCAGACCCAGCAGATGATAGCTAGCCGCGATCAGACGGTCAAGGCCGGAGGATTTGACTCCCAGTTCTTCCAGATATTCTTTCTTTTCATCCGGTTCCAGTGCCGCGATCTCTTCCTCGATATTCGCGCAGACAACGAAGACTTCTTCGCCCTGTTCTTTGGCATATGCGCGGACCTTCTGCACCTGCTCGTTATCAACGCCGTCATTGGACAGATCATCTTCGTCTACGTTGGCCGCATAGATAACAGGTTTTGCGCTAAGCAGCTCAAAGGTATCCGCCAGAGTCTTTTCATCATCAGTCAGCGGAATGTTTTTAACACGGGTGCCTTTCTCCAGGCCCTTCATCAATTTTTCGATCAGGTCCAGTTCCGGCTGAGCGGTCTTATCCAGTTTAGCTGCCTTTGCGACCTTAGCCCTGCGGCGCTCCAGGACATCCAGATCGGCCAGCATCAGCTCCATGTTGATGGTATCGATATCCCTCATAGCATCGATACTGCCGTCCACATGGATGATATCGTCATTTTCAAAGCAGCGTACTACATGAATAATGGCATCGCATTCACGGATATGAGACAGAAACTGGTTGCCCAGACCTTCGCCTTTGCTGGCGCCTTTTACCAAGCCTGCGATATCGACGAATTCGATGATAGCGGGAGTGGTCTTTTTAGAATCGTACATCTTTGTCAGCACATCCAGACGAGGATCCGGAACAGCCGAGATGCCAATGTTGGGCTCGATGGTGCAGAAAGGATAGTTGGCTGCCTGTGCGGCTCCGGCTTTGGTCAGACAGTTAAACAAAGTACTCTTGCCTACGTTAGGCAGTCCTACGATTCCTAATTTCATTTCTCTATCTCCTTACAGAACAAGTGCAAAGCGCTGCTCTTTTCTGTGTTAATAAATTTTTGGCATAATACAAGGTACTATTTTAGCACAGTTATATTACTTTCTCAACTGATTCTTACTGCAGTTTACTTCTGTTTGGCATATAAAAAGGGCCGCTCAATAAGAGCAGCCCTGTCCGGACATCAGCAGCCTGTCCCGCCGCCGCCAAGAACGACACAGCAGCTTGCGCAGTATTCTGCTTCGATGCTGTCGAACTCGTCTTCAAGGCCCAATTCACTGACGAGGGTCTGAAGTTCCTTGATATTCAGTTCGTCTTTTTCATCAGGCATACGAATTCCTCCCTTCTTGTAATTTGTCCGTATTTATCTCATACAGACTTTTTCCGGCGTCCCACAATAATCGATAGTAAGGACAATCTTTCAAAAGCCTGTCATGGGATCCAACAGCCTCTACCTTTCCGTCTTTCAAAACTATGATTTGGTCCGCCTGAGTCGCAATACCCAGCCGATGAGTCACAACTACGGATATTTTATCCTTCGACAGATCCAGGAAGGATCGAAAAACCTTGTCTTCGGTGAAGGAATCCATAGCACTGGTCGGCTCATCCAGAATGATCAGGTCGGAGCTCTTATTTCTGCCCCGCGCGATCGCGATCTGCTGCTTCTGCCCGCCTGACAGTTCTTTCCCTCCGATTTCTTTGCCGAGAAGGTCATCCGGCTTTACAAAGGCAGGGACGGACTCTGCAGGTTTTTCACTCAAGGTAATATTTTGGCTGACCGTTAAAGGATATATATTATAATCCTGAAAAACGGCCGAACGCCTGTAAAAGCGCTCCGCTTCGGACATTGCAACTATATCCTTTCCATCAACGGAAATACTGCCTTCTGTCGGCTTATATAAACCAAGGATGATCTTGCCCAAGGTCGACTTTCCTGCTCCGTTTTCTCCTACCACAGCATATAGCTTTCCTTTTTCCAAAGTCAAATCAATGTCTTTCAAAGCTTCAGCAGCTTCGACACCGGGATAACGGAATGAAACGTGTTTTAGCTGTACCTTTTTCATCGGATCAGACGATGGCCCAGTTCCGTCCACGTCTGCTTCCTCAAGTTCCAGAAATTCATACCCGGCTTTAATGTGTTCCAGATCTCCACTAAGAGAGCTCAGTGCATCGGCAAACGTTTGCGCATATTTTTCAGACTGTCTAAAAAGGATGATCGCCGTTCCAAACCTACCGATCGTCAGTTCTCCTTCGATCAGGAAACGAATACTGATACCGATCCCCACAATCAGCAGTACCCCCGATATCAGACTAAGCAGCGTACTTTGCCGATTGATCTTTTGAAAACAAGTATACTCTACCGTCATGATCTTTTCTGTCAGACCTTTCCATCGGTCAATGAAAAAACTGCCGGCCAGGTGCATCTTGGTCTCTTTAGCAGCCTCGTGTTTCCACACATAGGTCCGAAGGATCTCAGCCGATCGTCTGCTTTCTGTTTGTCCATCTATGACCTTAGCTCTTTTTTTGCTAAGAGACATCTTCATTAAATCGGTCGCCAGCATTCCAAGCATCAGCAAGGCATAAATGTAATGGTATCGTGCCAATACGATAATAGAGAGCAAACTGCTGACAAAACCTGAAAGGATCATGATTCCT
The DNA here is from genome assembly GCA_900315265.1 of uncultured Eubacteriales bacterium. Taxonomy (GTDB): domain Bacteria; phylum Bacillota; class Clostridia; order Lachnospirales; family Bianqueaceae; genus RUG760. Next base: position 10,003 of record OMYN01000008.1, on the reverse strand, counting down.
GAAAACGAAAAACTGATCGCCGGGCCATAATAGAAAACTTTATTCGCTCTTTCCGCCATATCCCGGACGAGGCTGTTTTCATAGACTTGGGCAGATAATCTTCTAGCTTTCTCATGTATCCTTTCCTGCATCAGCAGAGACACTTTGCATCGATAAAAGTTATCGATGATTTCACCCCAGAACAAAAACCCGCTGCTTAGTCCTCCTATAAAAAGAAGGATAAGTAAAAGGATCCCCAATTTGCTTTGGTCCGTAGAAAGGGAATCGATACATTTTCCCCAAAGTGTCGCAGTAACTACCGGACAAATACCAACCACCATAAGATGCATGCAAAAATCTGCAGAGCAAATAAACGGTGATTTTTTGAAGACATAGCAGATATAATCCCATCCGCGCCGTAAATTACGAACGGTACCATTTTTCCTGAGTGCTGTAAAGCTTTTCATAGTATGGATCCTCCTTTCTCAATGTTTCGTGTGTTCCGATGTTTTCTACTTTACCGTTTCTAAGAACAATGACTTTATCCATGAAACGGACCGATCCAAGCCTATGAGTGACAAACACCTTAGTGCAGTTCTCTCTTACTTTCAACATTGTTTCAATAACGTCCCGTTCCGAAATCGGATCGATCGCCGCAGTCGGTTCATCCAGCACCCAAAACGAAGCCTTTGAATAAATTCCTCTGGCAAGTGCGATCTTCTGCCATTGACCTCCCGAAACATCTCTGGCACCTTCCACCGATCTTCCTAAGATCTGGTCCATTCCTCCCACATTTGCTGCAAGATCCCGGTCGATACGACTCAGCGCTTCTGACGGATCTTCCTTTTGCCACAGGGCCCCCAGCTGAATATTGTCCTTCAGAGAAATATCATATTTCATATAATCCTGGAAAACACAGGAAAAAGCTCTTCTTCTGGAAGATATCGAGTAATCTTCCGCATTTCTTCCATTGATCAAAATCGTCCCGGAAACCGGTTTCAAAAGCCCTGTCATAAGCTTAATGACCGTGCTTTTACCACAGCCGTTCTCTCCGACAAGGGCAGTCCTTTCTCCCTGATCGATGCGGAACGATACACCCTGAAGGACCATACGGCGGTCTTCTTCTTTTTCGGCGGGGTATCCATAGCAAACATTCTGAAATTCAACGCTGCGGATATCCTCAAGTTCCTCTCCGCTTTCTTTCTCCTCCTTGAGGTTCATGAACCATTTCCGCTGTTTGGCGTATTCACTATATCCGACAAATCCGCCCAGTAAACCTACGACCGTAAACAAGGCTGAACCTATCATCCTCCAAAGGCTGTCCATCGTCGCTACCAGTTCACCAATGGTGACACTTCCTTTTCGAATATCAAGGATCAAAAGCCATGCAAGAACGATCGTGACCGCATATTGAAGGAAATTAACAGCACCGATCCATACCCTGACAGAAAAAGAACTTCTTATTTTTCCATGCTGGTACTTTTCGGCATTTTCTTTCCATCTTTTGCTGATCAACGGATAAAAGCCGAATATTTTCTCTTCTTTGATAAATTCACGGCTATTTAGGATGTGAGAGAAAATAAGAGCTTTTTGATTCCACTTCCAATTATCCTGGGTAAATTTACCTTCAGATGAAGCACCAACGATCGTTAACAGCCAGACCGGTATGGTCAATAAGAAAATAACTAACAGGCACCACCATTTAACAGAACAAGCATATATACTGATCCCGATATATTCAACGGCAAACTCCACTCCATTGAAAATGCTCTGATACAGTCCTTTTTTCTGCTCCACACCATCCGTCATGACCCTATCGAATTTAGGGAACAAGGCACTGTCCTCAAATAATTCATAAGGAAGACGGCTGATTTTATTAAGTAGACATTCCCCTTCTCCGATTTCGATCCGTTTATTCAGGACCAGGATCATTTTACTTTTAACAAGGTCCGCTAAAAGAACGATTCCCGTACTGACAGCCATATAGCAGAGCCGGATCATTGCATCCCAGTATTTGCCTGTCACTGCCGTATCCACGATTGCCTGCAATAAATAAATATTGCATGTGATAAGAATACCTTTTATTGTCCCGGCAGCTATTCCCACAGCCGTTGGAACACTATATTTTTGATTCATGCTTTCACCTCCGGATTTATCATTTTCTGAAAACGCTCCCAAATCTGCCAACTGGAAATCTCTCTTCCTTCTTTGTGAAACGTTGTCTCAAAAACATCCTCTGCTATTCTCTCTGCTTCCTTTCGAGGTTCTGCCGTAAGGTATCGTTGTTCTATATAATACATTTCGTATACTTTTTGGAAGAGCTCCCCGCTGAATTTTTCCTGCCAGGACCTTACATCTTTCGGAATTATAAAGATAAAGAGCATATCATTTCTGTGTCGGACGGAACGGATCCGGATCCTTTCGTCTGCCGATCGAAATTCAAGAAAAGTCTCGAGTATTTCTGCAGCATGCGCACTTCCTATATCCCATATTTGCCAACGGAAGGCTTTAATATCTCCGTCATGAGTTGACAGTGAAAGGCACATCTCATCCCTTCCTTGTTTCAAAGACAGAGACACTTGGCTGGTATGTTCCGTTAACGGCTGACGATTTGGGAAAAGATTCAAATCCTCAATATCTCCTGTCAAGGTAAAGACGATCCCTTCTTCATTCATTACCTTCTTCAGCTTTTCGAGAAAAGACGGGAAATCTATCTGTTCCAATTGCCGTGTATCACCCTGCGCAGTGACTTCTTCTTTCTTCTTTTGATATATGATCTGTTCAACCTCTTCCACCAATGTCAGTGAATCAGTTTTTTTGATCGTGTTTATTTCCTGAATGACTTTACTTTTTTCCTGATCAAATAGTTTTTGATCCAGCGCTGCCCGGCTCAAGTCATTAACGATTGCCCCGATTCTCTCCTGCAAGCGGCTTGGTTCCATTATCCAGCTAATACGGATACGATAGGAATTTGTATATCCATATGAATTCACCTGTTCGTAAAAACTGAGGTTTCTTCGGATGATACCGATCAGTACGTGCTCAGCTAAATGAGCTTCTCCGCTTCTTCCCGGTTCCGTATCCCATGCGCCATAAGGTATCCACAATTCAAGAACCAGAAAAGGCAGCTTTCTTTGAATTTGCAGGATCTTCCAATTGCAATTCGGCATAACAGCGTACATGCTGTTTCACCCTCTCCCTTCTTATTTCCGAATTCCAAACATCGAGCAAAGTTCTGTTTTTGAGATTTCCTATGTAATTATTAGGTATGTCGCGAAAGTAGTCACAGAAACAAACCTCTCCATCGGGAAGTACAACCATGCAGGTACTTCCGTTCACACAGACTTGAGCTGAAGTCTTTTTCTCGACTCCTTCCGACATCCATATGACCGCAACGTCCTTTTGTGAGATCAATTTTCTCTTTAATTCCTCCCATTGTGAATCGGAAACACAAAAATCTTCTTTTCCTTCTGTCACGCAAAAACGACTAAGTCGAAATTCCTTTGTTCCGAGATCCGTATAAAATGTGACCAATCGTTGAATACTTTTTAAATTCTTGCTTGTCACAACTGTCTGAATCGCCGGCTGTATCCCTGCGGCTTTCAGTTCTCTATAACTTTGCAAAATCCTTTCAGATTCCCCTTCAAAGGTATATAACAGTTCATCTTCTTGGCCGGGAACCAGATCGGCGCTAAGAATAATTTTTAAAAATTCCCTGGGAATTTCTGCAAGCTTTTGGGCCTCTTCTTGTGAAAACAAGTGCTTGCTGACGATCTCTACATAGATGTGTGCCGCTGCTGCTTCCTCGATCACCTTCATAATCCCTTTTTTCTCGAATGGTTCACCGCCAATAAGGATCATCTGATAAATTCCGACCTCTTCTGCCTGTTTAAGGATCCTTGACCATTCTTCAATGCTCAGTTCCTGTACATCTGTGGCTTTCCGGTATATCTCATCATAGCAATATTTGCATAAACCACTGCATCGATCGGTTACAATAGCTTTCATAACTCTGGGGAAAGGATACTCAAAGTATTTCGGTGAAACTGCTGCTGCTGCCAGTAATTTCTTTACATAGCCCCAATCGACTGGTCGTTTCTCTCCAGAACTATTAAAAAAAACACTATACCGATGGACCAGGTTTTGCGCAGTCATAGCTTTGTTTCTGATTAGATGCATTTGAAACATAAAATCCACTGTTTCATCAGCACTCAAACCACAGCTTTGCAAATAAATACCTACTGCTTCTTTACTGGACAGAGGGATCCACACCTGCTCTTGTTTTGTATTTTTTAAGAACAAGCGGCCTTTACCAACTTGAATGGCCCAGCATTCTTTCAAGGCCATGCTATCATCTTCCCCATCCTTTCAGGCAAAATCTGTCCTCCTTTACCTTTCCTCTGAAATCCTGATTTACATAACAAAAACCTCTGGATCGGCAAATCTCATTTTGTTCACACGATCGGCATTTTTCTGCCAAACGTTCCTTGGAAGGAAAGGTCAATTCAAGCAGCTTCGGGTCATTCCAGATCTCTTCCACCGTACTAGTTTTGATGTCTCCGAAACGAAACTCAGGGAGGTCTGCAATAAAATCGCAAAAGGCGCACTCACCATTAGGAAGAATCAGAAATCCATTTCGTCCCGCCTCACAGATCGGTCTTTGACCCGGCTCTGAAACAGGTATCCGCATACCGAACTTGCTTAATTTTTGATTCAGATATTCTTTCTTTTCTTCTTTGACCTCATGTAATCCGACCTTATCTGTTTTTCTCAAGGGAGACAGAGTGATCATCTCAATATTTTTTTCCTTCAGAAAAGTAAGGAGTTTCTCCAAACCTTTTTCGTTTTCCTGGGAAACGACCACATTCACCGATATAGGAATGTTCTCTCTTCTAATGTTTTCTAAAGAACGATTGAAAAAATCCAAATAGCCGTCCGGATACCCCAGCATCTGTGCTTGCGATGTATCGATCGTGTCAAGGCTCAGCTGTATGCAATCGAGCCCTGCTTTCCTAAGCCTTTCAGCCATCTCCGCAGTTACCAGATTCTTAGTCGAAACGTATGTTTTCACCTCGGCCTGCTTCATAGCTGCAACTAAATGCTCCGTTTTTTCAAAAGCGTAATACAGAGGTTCCCCTCCGTGAATATCCAGCTTCTGCAATCCCTTTTTCGAAGCCTCTGTCAGTCTTTCAATCAACAGGTCTTCCGGGATCTTTTCTCCATCCCTGGTTTTCGGGACACCGCAATAACGGCAACTTCGATTGCAGCGCCAGGTAGGGACATAAATCAAATGGACCGGATAATCCAAACGAAAGAATGACAGCCGATCGTTTTGACAGCTGCCGCTTTCTATCCGCATTTTTGCTACAGCCCCGTGTCTTTGGGAACCTTCATTACTGCCCTGACTGAAGGCACCGGGAAACTTCTTGATGAAGTAAATCTCAAGTTTTCGGATCTCTTCCTTTGAATAGCAAATCCCTGCCTGCTGTAAAGCTTCCCGACAAGCCTCTTCACTTGGTGCTGTCAGTAAATAACAAAGAAGTACGGAAAGCTTTCTCCCAATGATACGCTCTGGCTTTTCATGACTGTCGTCAATCAGAAAAACATGTCCACTGCCTGTTCCTAATAAAATATTTTCTCGCAGCGATAGCATTTGCCGCCTCTTTCTCTGCAAAAGCAGTTATAAGAGTATTGATCCCACAGTTCTGAAAGAGAAGACTGGCGTATATTTTCAAAACGTCCTGCATCCGGAAAAACATCACAGAAAATCACCGTTCCATCTGCATCAATTGTCATCGACTGCCTTCCCGAATGACACTGTGCCGGTTTGTCATCCAGAAAACGCACTCCCCTTGCATTTTTCTTTTTTACCTCATCCCACATGGAATCGGTAATGGAAAGTTCCCGGTCCGACTGCTTTCTTCCTGTTTCCTGATACCGGGTAACTTCTACTCTATCTGTGCCTTGATCCAGAAGCCATTGCATGTCCTTGTCAAAATCATAATAATTCATCTGCGTCAGAGTATAAGCAGCAAAAAATTTGATTCCGTTTAATTTCAGCAGTCTCATCGTTTTTTGCACCCCCTGCAAAAAATCCTTTTCACCGGTTAATTTTCCTGCAATGACCGAATCAGCACTATCAATGCTGAAACCAAGAGAAAGATTATTTGTCTCCATCTTTCTTATTGCATCGACATTGATCCGTGACTTGGTCAAGACAGAGACCCGAATATTCCGTTTCAGCAGTTCTGTAAGGATCGGGTATAGATCATCTTCACAAAAAGGGTCTCCTCCCGTCAAATGAACATGTCGGACACCGGACATAAACAACTTATCTACAACGGACATTTTCTCTTTCAGAATAAGTGGTTTTCTCAGTTTCCGAAGGTAGTCCTTTTCATAACAATAGGAGCAGCAGAATCGGCACTGATCCGTAAATCTCCAAACAACATTCTCCGGTATCATCGGCCTTCCCATATCCTCTTCCGCGTTTTTCAAGATAGCCGATAAATGTTCCAGTGTAACCGGCTTCCTTACGCTGTGAGGCATATCACAGTTCTCCGGAAGCAGCAGGTTCCACCGGATAGATGCTGTTTCAACAGCGCTTCTACCCTTACCGGAAAATATTCTGCTCCAAATGTTCTCGACTTCATCATCGGTCCTTGTTCCATCGAACAAAGCTAACGCTAACGCTTGAACTTTACTGATCGGAAGCCTCAGGCCGCTGCTTTGTGAGGCAGCATAAAGTTTTCCATTCCATACTTCTAATGCAAAATCCCATCTGAAAATATGCTTTACTGCTGCGTTATTTCGCTCATCCATGCTTCCCACTCATTTCTGCAGGACAGGACCAATTGATACCCTCTGTTCTGAAGATACCTGGAATACTTTACGGACTTTGCCGCCTCAACTTCTTCTACTACTTCTTTCAGTCTTTTTTCCCGAATATCCTGGTATTGCACTAATTTACAAAGGTCTCTTTTTTCCATGACTTTTGCATATTTTATTTCCTGCGGATTTACTTTATCCGAATAAGGCACAGCGATACACGCTGCGCCGGTCAAGGCCATCTCCCATAGAGTTTGAATACCCCCTCTGGTAATCTGTACGCCCTGCTGATAAGGCTTTTGAGAATAGTCTCTTTCTACCCAGAAAACATTAGGCAGCGATACCTTACGAAAGAACCTTTCATATTCTATCCCATGAACATAGATTTTTCTGTTGTCTAACTGTTCAAAGAGGTTTTTGAAGAGCCAGATATTTTCAAGTTGAAGGGCTTTTAACTGCGACCCACCCACCCATACGTGAAGGCACTGGTCAGAAGGCTCGCTTACGGTAAGATCCGGTATATCGAATCTTTCCCGGACAATGGGACCGATTGTTCTGATTTTCTTTCTATCCTGCAGCAATGATCCAAGACTGTCAGGAAGCTCTGCAAAAAGAATGCTTTCACAAACCCAGTAGGCATAGCTGTATTCATAAATATTCAAATGATTGGTCAGAAAGTAGGTTTTGATCGTGCGATCATGTCCCAGCGCTGCAATCACCTCATCGCTGATCAGCACGTCCGGGTGTACCTCTTTTATTACACGGCTCAGTACCTTCCCTATCACATCCGGGTCAGGCCGCTCCTCTTGTTTCAGGTCAATAACCGTTTCTCCAATGGAATGAAATACGGACAGCCCTGCGGCATATGACGCAAAATAAATTTCTGCGCCATCGCTTCTCCTTCTGATTTCATCAGCCAGGACCAAATCTCTTACTGCATGACCGGCCCCGCATCCATTTGAAATGATCAAATATCTCATCGAACTCAAGCCTCCGCATCAAATTTTATACGGATAATAATACATTTCCTGCGTTCTCGTCCGTTCACATTCGTTCCTGTTTGTCCTTTTCTGCCGTTTTCTGAAAAATACTTCAGCAGAAATCATTTCGGATCGTTTTCTTTGGTTAAAACCAATAGATCTGCCAGCGTTTCCTGTGCCCAGTCATATTCTTTCATATAGGAATCCGCAAAGGATTCCCTTACTTTCTTATCCCCATCCAGCAGTTGAAAATAATCACATTCAAAACTTGTACGATCGATCCCCCGTTGTCCCTTCTTCTCGCAAAGAATATAGTCGATTTTTAAATCCCTTAATGTCTTTCTAAGTTCATAAGCCGTTTTCCGGTACTTAGCCTTAACACTTTCATCATATGGTACTTCCCCCCACAGCAAACCTGCTGCTTCTTCGCTGTTGATAAATCCTCCCGCGTGATCGACTAAAAGTGCAAGCAGCTCCTTAGCCTTAGGATTCTTGAAGGCTACTGGCGTGTCATTCACAAAAACATCAAAGTAGCCAAAAGTTCTGACAAAGACTTTTGGCCTTACCTCCTGGTTTTCGATCTTACTTTGTTCCTCCAGGATCCTGTATTTTTCCTGAAGCGTTATATCTCGAAAACAGAGAAAAACAAAAGAGGAAGTAAAAGCCATCACTTCCCCTTCGAAAAGGATCCCGTCTTCTCCTTTTAGCCGAAAAGCAGACAGTTTTTCCCGATCCTCCTCATCAAAAACTTTTTGAATCTGAACGTATACGATCTTTGTATTTTCTTCTCCCGGAATTCTCAGTTTTTCCAAAACCTTGGGGATCAACTGATCCTGTTTTTCAAAGACCGGTTCTTTTCCTTCTTCCGGATCGATTTCAGCTAATAGATGTTTCGCACAATCGATCTGAATGATTTCCGAATAACATTTTCTCAGAACCGATACTGAAAAATCGCGAAATGTTTCATACAATTTTACATTATTATTTCTCCTCTTCCACATTTCATGACCCCCTCATTTAGTGATTCTTTCGTTGTTTTTACTAAATTAATCTCTGTTTAGTATAATTTTAAAATTTCATGCCCTTTTTTTCAACAGACTATTCCATATTTTATGCAGATAGTATATATGTTCAAGTATATGTGTTATTTTTATATTAATGAAAATGGTCTCATCGGTGTATGTGAACCTCACACAACTAAAGTCGCGTGCTTCAAAGGGCTTTAGACCCTTCGGCTGATACAGCCGTGGATACGGCCTAAGCTCAGATGGACGGTCTCCTGCGAGACCATCTCCGCACAAAGGTCAGCCATGGTCTGCCTGCTCTGTACCTTATACGATCATGCCAGACGGCGAAGCTCTTCCGCTGTCTGAAGCAGGGTGTGATAGGTACAGGAGGTTCGATGCTCAGCACCCGGGACATTTGCCCGGATCTGAGACCTTGCCGTCTCCGGTAAGGGTTTGAGGAGTTCTCTTACGAAATACCGGGCCCCGATGTTATAGGAGGCCGATAGATCGCAGTTATACGGCTTCCCATTCTTGAAGACGGAAAGCGCATGATTGTTCTTGTCTCGGACAAGATAACCGGATCCGTCGAAAGCTAAGCGGCTCGTATTCCGGGCACAGACATGGTATACATGCAGCCCGTACCGATGCGCTCTTGTTTCAGTTACTTGCTGGATCCCGTTCTTTCGCCACAGATGGATCTTCTGGCGCTTGGACTTGCCCCGGATCTTTCCTTTCATGTCCAGATGCTCGAATACGATAGCGTCGCAGCAGGCTCCTGCCGCGTAGTCGGCGATGGCGTGGCCGATCTTGCGGGCCAGTTCCTCATTGAGGCTCCGTATCCTTCTCCACCTGGACTTGGAATTATGGGATCCGTGCATCCTCTGGAACTTCTTCAGACGATTCAGTTCATGGGAAAGACGGTCTTTATCACCCGGAAAGTCGATGAACTTCCTTCCGAGGATCGTTCCGTCCGCCTCCATGATGGTGCAGACCGCATCCGTATTAAGTCCCAGATCGACACTGAGGATCCGCTGGCCTTCGATCGGCGTTTCCGACAGTTTGACTGTCTGCGTGAAAGTGAACCTGAGGGACCACTTGCCTCTCTTCCGTTCCAGTACCGGAGCGGAACAGTTGACGCCGGTCCAGTATCTCCTTAAGAACTGCATGTCCGTGTGCTTGAGCCGGATCGGTCTCCATACCCAGTCGTTA
>OMYN01000007.1 GCA_900315265.1 uncultured Eubacteriales bacterium | reverse complement strand
GAGACTGATACGTCTGGAGCTTCTTCAGGATGTGCTCAGTTAAAACAAATGTGGTTTTGCGAGGTTTCCCCTTGACAATGGCCATTACATATCAGTTTATTAGATGTATTAGTTACCCTTTTTTTGTTCAATACAATGGCAAACATTTTCAATAACATCTTTTACGGTATAAAACTGTGCGTCAAAATCAATGATAATGTTGTAATATTCTTCAATGTCCGAGATAAATTCAACCAGATCCAAAGAAGACATATTCAAATTAGAGATGCTTCTATCATCGCCATAATAACCTTCAAGTAATGTATCGATTGTAATCCTCTCTGTAGGATAATGTTTCTGCAGCATCTTTATTATTTCACTAGTTATTGCTTTTTTACTTAACATGCTTGTTTATCCTTTCCGTATAAATTTTCAAAATTAAATCATAAAGATCGTCCTCTGCATCTATTATTCTTTTTATAATGACGGAATGCTGATTGTTGACATCATTTTTTAGACGAGAGCTTTCGGAATTAAGGAAATATATGAACAGTCTTTTTATAAGATCAGAAAGAGTTACCAACCGTTCTGAAATTCTAAGATCACCATATTTTTCGCACCAGACAGCAAGTAGAAAACAACGCGTATAGAGATCTTTCAATTTCCAACAAAGTATGTCCAGTTTGGTAATAAAATCAAATTCCGAATCTTGAGAAAGGGTATTAAATGAGTTGTTATTAAGATTTTTTTCTAGAATCAACCATGCTATTCGGCCACAATAAATGGAATCCCCATTAAAAACTTTGTCCACAGGATTATTACATTTGTAACTCCTATAGAAATAATTGATGATTTGATTTCCTATCGTCCAATCATTATTTTCAATTACTTTATCCTCTATTGTGTAAGATAATTGAAATAACCGCCTTAATACATGGTCAAGAATCTGTATGTTTATCAGACCTAGCTCCTTGTTTTTTGGATGTGGTTTAAAATTATCGCTTTTGAATGAGGACGTATCAAAATATATGTATTCATCACGCTCTTTTCCTAACAGTGAAAAGATATGATTAGCACCCTTATAGTTCGTTATATCGATGTTTGGATTATACCTTTGCGAAAACGGGAGCAAAGGGTGTATTGTACCAATATATACAGGCTTACTATTATTTAACAAGTAGTTTAGTGTAGCTAATTTTTGATTATAATTGCCCTCGACAAAACAATACCTTCTATTTATCCACTTCGCAGAACTATTGAGAGTTATTTTTTTTAGCTTTGCATTTTTGGCAACGATGGCAAATAATGTTATATCGTGCAAAGAATTACATAATTGCTGGTCATACTGTAAAACTCTGCCCTCTACAGCTAGCCATGTTTTATCTTTGCACATCAACATATTTTCATAAATATAATCTGGCTTACCATTGTATGTTCGATATTCTTGTAACAACATTTTCTGATTCATATTTTACCCCTTATAGATAATACGTAGCCAGAATATGGGACCGTACAAGTCATTCTTGTAATATTTTTTGTTGTAAGTTTAGTGATGTTTAAACAAACATTTAGCCACTCTCTCTCCTTGAATAAATTTTTAACATAAAGACTCACTGCATTGATAACATATATATTAATTTCTGTCAAGAAAAATAATTATAATAGTGTGAAAAACGAAACCTTTAATTGAGGACTTTTTTACTCTGCACGGTAGGAATGAATTCCTTGATGAAGGCATCAAGAAGAAAAAGTGATCTGCCCAATGATTCAGTCCAGGATCCTGACCGGGCGAAACTTCAAGAAGTCAGACGAAACCAGCCGGTACTCGATGCCGTGGTAAGGTCCCTGGATGCTGTCGTGGAAACGGGCCTGTCCGTGACTGTGGGAATAGATCACGAAGCTGGCTCCGTACTCCTCCGCCATTCGGGTGAAGACTGATTCCTGCTCTCCGATCGTGGTGGGCGGATAATGAAGAAAAACGATGAATTTATGGAAGCCGGCATTTTTTGCCAGTTCGAAAGAGGTCCTCAGCCGCTTTTCTTCCCGGTCCATGATCTTCTGATAATGCTCGATGGTATCGAGCCCTTCATAACAGTAACCCTTTGTTCCTACCAGGGCGTAATCTTCGTACGAATAAAAGTTGTTCTGCAGAAAATACAGTTTTCCCTCAAAAGCCTGATTGAGTTTATCCGTTTTTTTCGCGTCCCAGAACATATCGTGGTTGCCCCTTAAAAGGATCTTCCGCCCAGGCAGATCTTCAATAAATTCAAAGTCCGGCTTTCTTTCCTCCGGGCTTTTGCCCCAGGTATGGTCGCCCGTGATCACCAGGGTATCCTGATCATGGATCCACTTACGGCAGTATTTGTCGATCTTTTTTTCGTGCCCCTTCCAGGAAGAATCCATGACATAGATGGGCCCTTTGACTCCGAAAGACAGGTGCAGGTCACCGATCGTCCACAGGGCCATGGCCTTTCCCCCTCTCGCACAGGCGGCAGGCTGTCGGAGCGGCAGCGATCCCGCCCAGAGCGGTCTCGCGCAGCTGATAGGGAAGGCTCCTTCCCACCTTGAACATGACTTCCAGCATTTCATCGAAGGGGATCAGACTGTCAACACCTGATAAAGCCATCTCCGCGCAGACCAGGGCGGTCGAAGCCGCCGTACCGTTGCGTTTCTGACAGGGGACCTCGACCAGGCCTCCGATCGGATCGCAGACCAGGCCCAGCATAGAGGCCAGGACCGAGGAAGCGGCGCTTAAGGACTGTTCCGGTTTACCGCCCATCAGTTCGACCGCTGAAGAGGCAGCCATGGCAGCGGCCACGCCGATCTCAGCCTGACAGCCTCCTTCGGCTCCGGCGACCGTTGCGTTGCGGGTAGCCAGATAACCGACCGCTCCGGCATTGAACAGGGCCTTGATCATCTGATCATCGGTAAAATGATACTCCTCCTGCATAGCGCAGAAAACACCGGGGATCACCCCGGACGAACCGGCTGTCGGTGCAGCTGTGATCAGTCCCATGGAGGCGTTTACTTCCAATACGCCCATGGCATAGCTGACAGCCTTGCTGATCAAGGTGCCGGTCAGGGCTCCCTGAGTCAGCCGGTGCTGGGTCAGCCTGGCCGCCTCGCCTCCGATCAGGCCCCCCATCGACTTCCCGCTTCCGGTCTGCCCCTGGGCCACGGCCTCTTTCATGATCTGCCAGGAATGAGCCATCCGTTTCAGGACATCCTGCGGCGCCTCATCAAAACGGTCGCATTCCCTGTTCAGCATGATGTCCGAGATGAGGGCTCCTTTTTCATGCGTCAGAGCAATCAGCTCTGACCCGTTTTTAAAATCGACCATGTCCTCACCTCACAATTTGATCAGATTGACCTGCAGGATATTGGGCTGGCGGCGGATCGCCTCTACCAGCTTGTCCGACACGTCCCCGTCTACCTGGATGACCGAAAAGGCCGTTTCGTTTTTGTTTTCCCGGTACATATTCAGGAAAGCGATATTGACTCCCGCTTCGTAGCAGCACTGGCTGACATGGGCGATCACACCGGGTACATCCTTCTGCATGATGACCAGGGTCTGAAGCTGCCCGCTGATGTCGACCTTGATTCCGTTGATACGGACAAGGCGGGCGTTGCCCCCTCCGATGGACTCGCCGACGATATCGACCTTACGGCCGTCTTCCGATGTGGCAATGATCTCTACCGTGTTGGGATAAACTCCGGCCGTGACTGTGTCCGGGACAAATTCATACTGGATGCCCTTCTGGTCAGCCAGACGGAAGCTGTCTTTGATACGCTTATCCTCGGTCGAAAAGCCCATGATGCCCCCCAAAAGGGCCCGGTCGGTGCCGTGGCCCTGATAGGTGCGGGCGAAGGATCCGTAGAGGATAAAGGTCACCTTAGTGATGCGGCCCTCGATGATGCGGCGCGCCATCAGCGCTATGCGCAGGGCCCCGGCGGTATGGGAGCTGGACGGACCGATCATGTTGGGTCCGATCACGTCAAAAACACTGATTTCTCGCATGATCTCTCCTTAAAATAAGCGGCTGCCGAAAGGGCAGCCGCCTGTATGATCCTGCTTTGTTTTCCCTTACAGGGTAACCTCTTTATGAGCAGCAGCGGAATCGTAGACCGCCTGCATGATCTGAGAGGTCTTGATGTTGACGTCAATGCGGGAAGGAAGCGGCTCGCGGCTGGTAACATCGTTAACGAAAGCCGTGATCTCGTTGAGGAACATGTCGGTGTTGACATAAGAAGGTTTGGTCTCGGTAAGAGCGCCGTTCTCGGTCCCGTAAATGGTGAAGCCGCCGCCGTACTGCAGACGGATGCCGGCTTTGGTGCCCATAAAGTCGATATAGGTCTCGGAAGGTCCGATGTTTTCAGCCCAGGCTCCGTTGATGGTGATGACCGGTCCTTCGGTACGGATCAGGCCCGCTACGGAATCCTCGACATCATAGGTGCCGTGCTCAACGTCTTTGGTCATCTCAGACCACATGCTGGTGTAAACATAGTTCTTCATATCCGTGCCCAGCTTGCTGAAGGTCTCGCCGCTGACGGTGACCGGTTTGGGGTCTCCGGTGCAGTACATAACGATATCCAGATAATGAACGCCCCAGTCGATCAGCGCGCCGCCTCCTGCGATGGCCTTGGTGGTGAAGGGGCCGCCCAGTCCGGGGATGGAGCGGTGAGCGCGGAAGCTTACATAAACATGATAGATCTCACCCAGCTTGCCCTGGTCGATGTACTGTTTGATGCGGTTGACACCGTCGTTGAAACGGTTAACGACACCGATGTTGAGGATGCGGCCGGTCTCATGCTGAACCTGCTGCATGATCTGAGCTTCCTGATAGGTACGGGCGGCCGGTTTCTCGCACAGGACATCCTTGCCGGCCCGCATAGCGTCGCAGGAGATCTGGCAGTGCATATAGTTGGGAGTGCAGACGGAAACGGCCTGGACTTCCGGATCATTCAAAGCAACATGGTAGTCGGTGATCGCTGTGCCGCAGCCGTAGTCTTTAACGGCCTTTTCGGCTCTTTCAGGAATGATATCGCAGAAATACTTGATTTCCACCTTATCCTGGATCTTCATGTAAGAGGGGATATGAGCGGCGTTTGCGATGGTACCGCATCCGATGACAGCAACTTTGATCTTGCTCATTTTTTCAAAATTCCTTTCTGATGTAAAGAACTTTAGTAAAGAGCTATTTCCGCAAGCCGATACGATCTGCCGGCGGATTCTTTCTGCCTCCGGTCAATAAACCTGGCAGGCTTTCTTAATGTCCTGTATATTGTAAACCCTGCCCTAACATTTTTCAATAAAAGCTGCTGCTTTTATAACATCTGCCCGAGCTGTCCCGCTTCCCCTGAAGCCGCCATGTAACTTAGGATACGTTTCGGATAAGGTCAAGATAAGCTTCGAAGCTGGTACTATAAATTATTCTCATTTTGGTACTTTTCATAAGGTCAGTCCGATGTATGATAGGGATATCTTCAGTAAGGAGGATTTACCAATGAGTACCACTAGTACCACTGTAAAAGGACGTAATCAACATTTATTAAAGCTTGTGCTGGCGGCTATGACAGCCGCCCTGGCCTATGTCGTTTTCACTTTTCTTCAGATCAAGATCCCTCTTCCGGGCGGCGATCAGACATCCATCCATCTGGGCAATGCCATCGTCGTATTAGGCGCCCAGCTTTTGGGCGGCGTCTGGGGAGGCATAGCCGGAGCTATCGGCCTGACCATCGGAGACCTGTTTGATCCCATCTATATTACTTCTGCTCCTATCACCTTTATCATCAAATTCGGGATCGGTCTGATCACCGGCCTGGTGGCCCACAAAATCGGCAAGATCACCAAACGGCAGGACAAAAAACAGATCTTCCGCTGGGCCCTTCTCAGCTCGATCGCGGGACTTCTGTTCAATCTGATCTTCGACCCTCTGCTCCGCTACTTCTACAAGATCCTGGTCCTGGGCAAACCTGCGGCTGAGCTGACCCTGGCCTTCAACTTCGCATCGACCGGTATCAATGCCGTTGTTTCGGTCATCGTCGCGACCGCCCTGTACATGGCGCTGCGCCCTGCCCTTGAAAAGGCTCATCTGCTGCCAAAAGTCGGAAAAATCTAATAATTTCCTAACGATTTCTTTTATTGACACAGACCTCGCTATGATGCTATAGTAATGGGCGACTTTACCTAATACATCAAACGAGGTCTTTTAATATGTCTGATTTTATCGTTACGACCGATTCGGGAGCGGATCTGCCCATTGCCTTGATGAAGGAGCATGATATCGTCCCCTACCTGATGCAGTATGAGCTTGACGGCAAACTTTATACCGACACCATGGACCCCGGGGACTGCCACACTTTTTACGAAGCCATGCGTAAAGGAGCCGTCCCCCATACCAGTCAGATCACGACGGAACAGTTTATTGACTTCTTTGCTCCTCTTCTTGAGCAGCATAAGCCTCTGATCCATATTTCTCTGGGCAGCCGCGTATCCGGCACCTTCCACAATGCCGAGCTTGCCAGGGATGAACTGCTGAAAGACTTTCCGGATGCCAAGATGTACATCATCGATTCGACCCTCTGCTCCACCGGCTACGGTGTCCTGTGTCTGAAAGCCGATCAGCTGCGTAAAGAAGGCAAGACCGCCGAAGAAACGGTCCAGTGGATCGAACGGTATAAGATCAATATGCAGCCCTGGTATACGACCGATGAATTAAAGTACCTGCGCCGCAGCGGCCGGTGCAGCCGCGTCAGCGCGGCCATCGGCGGCATGCTGCATATCTGCCCCATTCTGAACCTTGATTCCGAAGGCCATTTGATCGTCCAGGAACGGGTGCGCGGTCTTAATCCCACTATCAAACGGATCCATAAGATCATCGCGTCCGAGCTCAGCGATCCGGACCCTTCCATTGCGGATCTGGTAAATCCTGCTAATCAGACTTTGTACGTCTGCCACAGCGATGTCGAAGAAAAAGCCAGAGCATTCGGCGAAGGAATCCAGAAGGAATTCGGCTTTAAAGACGTTTATTATGCCTATATCGGTACCATCATCGGCGCCAACTGCGGCCCCGGACTGATGGCTGCCTTCTTCTTCGGCAATCCCCGGGACATGAAGGGCTACACACCGCAGAAATAAATGAAATATATAAAAGATAAAAGGACCGGAAGGAATCATCCTCCCGGTCCTTTTTATTGCATATATCATCGAAAGCCGCTGTTACGGTTTTCGATTTTATAACTCTTCCTGCATCTGGTCCAGATGCTCTTCGATCTGGGCATTGGCCTCGGCAGCTTCTTTTCCGCCCTGGCTGGTCTCATCCGTAATACAGGGATCGGCCGCCGGCTGGGGCTGAGGTTTAGGGGTCTTATCAATCGAAGTCGCATCCCCGATCCCCAGGGCTTCACCGGCCACTCCCAGAGACGATACCACGCTGGCAATATCGCTTGGCATATAGATCTTGGTAGCCCGTCCGTCGGCCACGTCTTTCAGGGCTTCGATCCCCTTCAGCTTCAGGACATGCTCATCGATATCAGCGTCCTTAAGGGCTTTAAGGCCGTCCGCCTCTGCCTGATAAACCAGCTCGATCGACTTGGCGCGGCCTTGTGCCAGCGCGATCTGGGCATCTCTTTCCGCTTCGGCAGCCAGGATCTTGGCCTTTTTATCACCCTCAGCCCGGCTTACGACGGCTTCCTGATGAGCCTGGGCTTCCAGCACCGTCTGACGGCGCTCACGCTCGGCTCTCATCTGTTTGGTCATGACTTCGGCGATCTCTTTAGGCGGCTGAATGTTTTTCAGCTCGACACGGGTCACCTTGATGCCCCAGGCATCGGTGGCCTGGTCCAGGATGGTCTCCAGTTTCTGGTTGATCTGGTCTCGGCTGGTCAGCAGCTGATCCAGTTCCATCTCGCCGGCTATATTACGAAGGGTGGTAGCGGTCAGGTTCTGAAGGCCGGCCATGGCATCTTCTACGCCGTAGGTGTAAAGACGGGGGTCGAAGACCCGGCAGTATACGACCGAATCCAGCTGCAGCACGATGTTATCTTTGGTGATAACGGGCTGAGGAGGAAAATCCAGCACCTGCTCCTTCAGGCTGACCCTGCGCACGATCTTTTCAACAAAAGGTGCTTTTAAATGAAGGCCGGCACCCCAGATGCATTTGAATCGTCCCAGATGTTCGACCACATAAGCCTGAGCCTGCGGAACGACCCGGATGTTGACGGCCAGCAGCCAGATGATCAGGACCACAATGATCAGGAACAGAATTAAACCAGTCATTTTCTTTTTTTCCCCCCTTAAAGCTTTGGATTACAGTTTATCCGCCATCTCCAGGATCATCCGTTCGGTATCCTTCCAGCCAAGGCAGGGATCCGTAATAGACTTTCCGTAGATCAGGTGATCATCGATCTTTTGCGAACCCGGCTCTATATAACTTTCGACCATAAAGCCCTTGATCATTTTCTTCAGCAGCGGGTCATATCCCATACTGTGCATGACCTCCGACACGATGCGGGGCTGCTGCTGATATTTTTTGCCGGAATTGCTGTGGTTGGTATCCACGATCACGGCAGGGTTGAGGACGTTCATTTCCGCGTAGCGGGAGCAGATCCACTGCAGATCCTCAAAGTGGTAGTTGGGAATGGTCATTCCCTTGGAATCAACACCGCCCCTGAGGACCGCGTGGGCGTAGGGATTTCCCGTCGACGAAACTTCCCACTGGCGGAAAATGAAGTCATGAGGACTCTGAGCGGCCCGGATGGCATTGAGCATGATATCGATGTCTCCGCCGGTCCCGTTCTTCATGCCGACCGGCACGTCCACACCGCTGCAGGTCAGCCGGTGCTGCTGGTTCTCCACTGAGCGGGCCCCGACGGCTACATAGCCCAGCACATCGTCCAGATAAGCGAAATTCTCGGGATACAGCATCTCGTCTGCGGCCGCCATGCCCGTCTCTTCCATAACACGGATATGCATATGGCGGATGGCCTTGATTCCTTCAAAAGCATTGGGCTTGCCGTTGGGATCCGGCTGATGCATCATGCCCTTGTAGCCGGCTCCCGTCGTGCGCGGTTTATTGGTATATACCCTGGGAACGATGAAGATCTTGTCCGCGACCTTTTCCTGAAGGCGGGCCAGCCGCGTCGCGTAATCCACGACCGCCTCTTCATTATCGGCCGAGCAGGGTCCGATGATCAGAAGAAGGCGTTCGTAATCGCCTGATAAAATCTTTTTGATGTAGTCGATCCGGTCAAGCCGGATCTGTTCCAGCTGCGGACTTACCGGCAGCAGTTCTTTTAAATGCTCGGGTGAAGGAAGTTCTCTTTCGTATGAAAAACCCATGTACTGACTCCTCTTATCTGGCCGCGATCCAGGCAACGACCCAGGGAATGACGTAGGTGATCACACTCATGATGACCATGGCAAGGATCACTCCGCAGACGATTGCCAGAAAAGCTTTTTTCTTGTTGATCTCCAGCATAGCCGCGATCAGGCTGCCTGTCCAGGCTCCCGTTCCCGGGAGAGGAATGCCTACGAATAACAGCAGTCCCCAGAACTCGGCTTTCTGGATCTTTCCGCTCTTGCCCATAGCCCGTTTTTCAAGCTTTTCGACCAGGGGCCTGAATAACTTGGTCTTGCGAAGCTTATTGAATAAGGGTGTGATCAAAAGCAATACCAAGGGTATGGGCAAAAGATTCCCGATGATACTGGCAGCGACCGCTTTCAGATAAGGGACCTGCCACAGACGGGCGGCGATCATGCCGCCTCTGCACTCAAGGATCGGAAACATAGACACGATCAGTACCAGCAATTCTTTGGACACCACGCCTCCAAGATGTGTCCCGAACCAATTGATCAGAGATTCCGACATGTTTCCTCCTTTTTCTCTCCTGCCTGCCGTTTGGCAAAGTTCATTATACTAATGGATAAATGTCTTTTCAATAACAAACTTCTATTTTACAAATTGTTTACTGAGGGCTCTTCCTATAAAACAAACTGCCAGGTCACCTTTACGGCAGCCTGCTTTCCAGAAGGATCAGGGCATCCCCGTGCTCTTTGAGCCAGCGGCGGGCATAAGGCCAGTCGGGCATAGTCCTGCCGACATGATCCCAAAAGCGCTTGGAATGGTTCATTTCCAGCCGGTGGGCCAGTTCATGGACCACCACATACCTTCGGACATTTTCGGGAGCCATCATCAGCATGGCATTGAGGTTGATATGCCCCTTGGCAGAACAGCTGCCCCATAAGGTCTTCTGAAAACGTATGGTCACCCCATCATAGGTGACCCCCATGCCGGCGGCTTCCCTTTCGATCAAAGGCAGGAAATAAGATGCCGCCGCCTTTTTCAGTTCGCTGCGGGACGGTACTTTTTCCCCTTTCCACAAGCCTTCCTTTACTTCTTCGATCTCCCGTTTCTGCTCGGGGCTTTTGTCCTCCTGCCTTTTTCTGAACCGCTCCCTGGCCTTTTCGATCCAGGCCGCATTTTGATTGACGAAAGCCGTCATATCTCTGCGGGAATAAAAGGCGGGAGCTTTCAGCTTCACTTCCAGACGGTTATTGACCGTGATCGTTGCCCTTTTTTTCTGCCATATCGTCGCCTCGACAGGTCCCAGGTCCGTTTCCAGGATGATTTTTGTCGTTGCCTTACGCTTTTTTTCAGGGCCCTGCCCTCTGTTTGCTTCTGTCACGGCTGCCGGTCCTCCCTGTCCGAGTCCTCTTCTCTTTCTTCCCGGGGACCAGTCGTTTCGTTGACTCCCAAAGGATTGCCCAGAAGAGCTTCCGCGTTATCCGCCCATTCTTTTTCCTTCTGGCGTAGGGCCTCTTCATAACCCCGGACGGCCGCAAAGGGCATGAACTGCTTGGCTCTTTCCTCCATAGACATGGGAGGATGGACCGGGTGGTCGGCATGGCCTATATCATCAGGCTTTATGTCCGCTGATCTGCTCATTTCTCTCCCTCTGGGTAGCCCCTTCCTGAAGGTCCATGCCCCTCAGGACGGCATTCTTCCCATACTTTCCCTTGATCTTCATCAAGGCTGTCTGTATGCGCCGGTCCTTGTCGTCGGCTTCTTCCTTTTCAGGATCATCAAAAAGATCCATCTGGCGGACAGCCTCATCCTCTTTTTGCCGGTCCGCCCCCATATAGACCCGCTTCAGGTCCGTATGGTCCCTGACCGCCACCCTGTCGTAGATGCGGACAAAGGCATCCATGACCAGACGGGAGGAGCTGGTCGGATAAGGCAGATGCTCCAGACCGTGATCAGGCGGTTTATCATCATCGTAAACAAGGACCAGGGACAGGTGCTGAGTGACCTGTCCCTTGGAAAACAGATCCAGGGCGACCTGGTCGGCCATTTCCTTGACGATCAGCCGTCCCTTTTCAAAATCGTAAGGCTCTGCCAGCACCTGGCCCAGGCTGATCTGACTGCCCTTGGGCTGGTAGCATTTGATATCGGCTATGGTGACGGGCTCCCGGCCCCAGGCGTGGTCGATCATCAGCTCCGCGTCGACCCCGAACACCTTATATAGCAGCTCCGGATCGGCATGGGCAAGCTGGCCCATGGTAACGATGCCCAGTTCTTTCAGCCTGCGGGCAATGCCGTTGCCCACCCGCCAGAAATCTGTGATCGGCTGATGGTCCCACAACTCTTTTCGATAACTTTCTTCCGTGAGGAAACCGATCCGCTCCCCGCGGGGGCCCGGCGACATGTGCTTGGCCGTGATATCCAAAGCGATCTTGCACAGATACAGGTTGGGACCGATGCCGCAGGTAGCGGTGATCCCGTAGACCGACCAGACTTCATGCATGACTTTGGCCGCCAGCATTTGCGCCGTCGTATGATACAGGGGAAGATAGTCGGTCACGTCGATAAAGGCTTCATCGATCGAGTAGACGTGGATATCGTCTTTACTGAAATATTTAAGGTAGATACCGTAGATGCCGGCCGAATATTCTATGTATTTTTTCATGCGGGGCGGAGCCGCAATGTAAGAATAAGCTTTGGGGATCTCGAAGACCCGGCAGCGGTTGCGTACTCCCTTGGCTTTCAAAGAAGGGGACACAGCCAGGCAGACGGTCTTCTCCGTTCGGGTCAGATCCGCCACGACCAGGTCGGTGGTCAGCGGGTCCAGTCCCCTTTCCACACACTCGACCGAGGCATAAAAAGACTTGAGATCGATGCAGATGTAAGTACGATCGGCCTTTTCCTTTTCCGGCATGCGTGGCCCCTCCTTTCCGAATGAAATTTTCTCCGATCCTGCTTTAGACCGCCTCAGCCTGCCCTATAGCCGTCTTCCTTATTCACTGACGGTGATAAAAGAGCCTTTGGCTCCCTTTTTGACCAGGATCTTGCGGTCAATCCTTTCCTCAAGCTCCTGACGGTGGGAAATAACACCGATCATACGGTCACCGCCGGTCAGACTGTTGAGCAGGTTGATGGAGTCGTTCAAAGCTTCTTCATCCAGGGTGCCGAAGCCTTCGTCGATAAACATGGCGTCCAGACGAATGCCCCCGCTTTGGGCCTGGATCACATCCGACAGTCCCAGGGCCAGCGACAGAGACGCCAGGAAGGATTCTCCACCCGACAGGGTGCTGACATCCCGCCAGCGGCCGGTATTGGCATCCAGCACTTCCAGATCCAGCCCGGTCTGGCTCCTCAGGCTGCCGGCTCCTTTCTTGATATGAAGCTGGAACTCCCCCCTGCGAAGGACATTCAGGCGGCGGTTGGCCGCCAGGATGACGGAGCTGAAATACCGCTGCTGCACATAGGTTTCCAGCGTGATGCGGCTCTGCCCGGGCACCTGGCCGGCCGCTACCTGATACAGGTCTTTAAGGACAGCCGCCTGCTTGGATGCCTGTTTGAGCCGGTCGGTATCCTGTTTCAGCTGATCTTTTAGGTTACGATTGGTTTTGAACCGGTATTCTGCCTGACTTTCCTCTTCCATCAGCTTTTCGTGCTCCGTTTTCAGCCGTTCCCTTTCGGCAGACATAGCGTCCGTATCCTGATAAGTCTTTCCCTGAGTCCTCCTGGTCAGGCTGCCGATCCTTTCGGTAAGTGCAGCCATATCGATATCGTACTGACTGACACTTGCCCGAAGGGTCCGCAGGGAGTTGTCATCCTGAAAAGCTGCTTTGGCAGCCCCTTCATCGGCAAATCCTGCCTGCTCAAGGACCAGAATGACGGCCTGCTTTTCTTTTTGACAGTCTGCTTCTTGCTGCGCAACCGTTTGTTGAGCATTTTCTTTAGACGTCTGAGTCCCCTTCAAAGCACGGTCGGCCTCATTGTATCGGTCCTGCGCGGCCTTTTGAGCATCCGCTAAGGCTGTATTTTCCTTTTCGATCTTATCCAGGGCGTATTGAATCTGATCCGCTGTACTATGATTTTTCCGGACCCTCTCCGGCAGCTGCTCTACAAGAGTCTGAACTTCGGCCTTGGCTGATTTCGCGTCTGCGTTTGCCTTGGCAAAATCATCATCGGCCTGTTTGGCCGCTTTCTGGCTCACTTCCATCTGACGGCGGCTGACCGCATTTGCCTGCAGGCGGGCAGGATGAGGATGCCGGACCGACCCGCACACCGGGCAGGGATCCCCTTCTTTTAACTCCAAAGCCAGCTGGGCGGCTAAAGATCCGAAATAGGCGTCATGGTCCCGGCGGGCTTGCTCATTCTTCTTATATGAATCATCATAAGCCGCCTGAGCTTTCCGTTCGGCCCTTTCCTGCTTTTCCTGCGCCGTTTCCAGTTTTCTGACTACTTCCAGCGCTTTTTGTCCCCGGGCGATCGCGGCCGTATTCTGCGGGATCTTTTCTGCCTCTTTTAGGGCCTTCGTTAATTCTGCCCGGGCCGTATCCACGGCCGCCTGATCCCTGGGGAGCTGCTCGGAATAGCGTCTTTCATCGTCCTTTGCCTTCTGCAGGCGCTCCTCTTCCTTATCGCGCCGGCTGATCGCTTCTATAACAGGTCCGGCCTTTTCAGCCAGGTCGATCTTTTGTTTCCTGGCTTCCTGAAGAGGTTTTTGGGCTTCTTTTTCTGTCAGCTCCTTCTGAGCATCCTTAAGATCTGCCAGGTCTTTATTGCTGTCTTCTGCCTGCGATATCCTGTGGGCCAGGTCTTCCTGCTGTTTTTCATTGTCCCCCCGCCGGGCCGTTATCTGATTCTTTTTATTCTCATCAGCATCGATCCAGCCCTTAAGCATAAGGTCGGCATCATCGGCCCGGCCTTCGCTGACCGCCTGCCCGTATGCCTGCCGGTCTTCTTCTGTTTCAAAAATCAGGTCTTTGATATGGCCGTCCCGCTGCCTTTTCAGCTGATCCCGCGTGTTTTCGGCATCCTGGGCCCGTGTCTGCAGTTCCTTTTGAATATCCGCGTAGAAAACGGTCCGGAACATCTTTTGAAACAGATTCCTTCTTTCATCGCTGGGGGCATTGAGGATCTTCAAAAAATCATTCTGGGCGATCATCATGGTCTGGGCGAATTGATCCCGGGTCAGGCCCACCAGTTCCTGCACCTTATCCAGGGCCTGGTCCATCCGTGTGATGGGGACACTGATGCCGGGCCCTGTCAGCGTAACCTCCGCCACATGTTTAGTAGTGCCGCTTCCCCGTTTTTTAGGCCGGTCGTATTCGGGACTGCGGCGTATGGTGTATTCCCTGTTCAGATGACGGAAGGTCAGCTCCACATAGGTTTCAGCCGCGGGATCCGCATAGTCGGACCGGAAGGATTTATTGCTGCGCCGCTCGCTGCCGCCGGAAGCCTCTCCGTACAGGGCAAAGCTGATGGCATCGAAAATAGTCGTTTTACCGGCCCCGGTATCACCCGTTATCAAAAACAGCCCCGTGCCTCCGTCGGTCACTCTTTCAAAATCGATACTGGTTTTACTCTGGTAGGGGCCGAAGGCGCACATAGTCAGCCTGATCGGTTTCATGCCTCAGACCCCCTTTCCTTTTGACGGACCGTCTCAAACACATCCCTGATGATGTCTTTTTCCGCCGGATCCGGCTCTTTGCCCTTCATTTCCTCATAAAATTTGTCGAAGATCTGCGTCTCGGTCAGGCCTTCCAGACTCTCCGTCTCTTCTTCCGCAAGACGGCTGCGGACCTCCGCATTGTTGATACTGATCTTCAGGACATGGTCAAAGACCGCGTCCAGCTGCTGGCGGGCATCCGTTGCCACATGATCATCGGTCAGCTCGATCCACAAATAATCCGAGGCAAGGTCCGGATCCGAGTCCATTTTCAGGATATCTTCCAGATGGCCGGTGATTTTTTTGACATCATGGGGAAGCGTGAGCGGGATCCTTGTCAGTTTCGGGGCTGTCCCCTTTGGCCCTAATTCAACCAGAGAAACGCTTTTTCCCTGAGTCTCGCTGAAAGAATATTTGGCAATGGAACCGCTGTAATTGATCAGGCAGCTATGGCCGCCTTCCTTGATCTCAAATTTCTGTGGCTTGTGGATATGCCCCAGAGCCACATAATCAAAGTCCCTAAAAAGGCCGGTATCCACCGCGTCCACCGTGCCCACGTTCCCGTAATCATCTTCCGAACCGTCCATAACGGCGTTGGCGGCAAAAAGATGGCAGACCAGGACATTGCGGACCGCCGGGTCAAGGGGGGAATGAGCCAGCACGCACTTCAGGGCTTCCTGGCTGTTTTCGACGTTCTGATCAGGATAAGCCTGCCGGACCTGAACCGGCCTCATAAAGGGCAGCAAGTAAAAAACGACCGGTCCGTTTTCATCCCGGAATGTCACCGTCTGACAGCGGTCGTGAAAAAGATCGGAGGCGTAAACGTTTGCTTTGACCAGAAGCCGGGACAGGTAGGATATGCGGATCTGGCTGTCGTGATTGCCGCTGATCATCAGGACGGGGATCCCTAGGGCGGACACGGCTGTCAGAAAGCTGTTGAACAGCTCCATGGCATCCGAGCCGGGGGACGAGGTCTGATAAATGTCGCCGGCCAGAAGGATCACCTGGGGCTTTTCCTGCTCGGCGATACGAATGATCTGGTCCAGGAGGATCTTCTGGTCGTCCAGCATAGACACGTCGTTGAACCGTTTGCCCAGATGCAGGTCGGCCGTGTGAAGTATTTTCATCGGTGTGTTTTGCTCCTTAATGGCTAAAAAATCAGTCCTGTCAGAAAAACGGCCGCGCAGCTGGCTAAGGCAACTACCAAAAGATTCTGCCCGCATAAGGCCAGGATTACTGCCAGAACGGTCCCTGCCGCCGCGCTGAGAGTCGACCCGGTCGATTCAAAAATAGCCGGGAAGGTCATAGCGGAGAGTACGGCATAAGGTATGTAAAACATAAATGAATTGATAAATCGATTTTGGATCTTTTTACGGATAGCTAAAAAAGGAATGGCCCGGACCAAGTAGGCGACCCCGGCCATGACAAGAAGGTAGGCAAAATAAGATCCCAGGCTCATAGTTCTTCTTCCTTTACCGGGAACAGCCAGGCACACAGGGCGGCGGAGGAAACACCGCAGATGATGACGGTAAAGCCGCTGGAAACGGACGAAAGAAAAGGAATAAAGTGAAACAGGCAGGCCAGAGCAACTGCCACAACGATGCAGAACCAGACCGGACGATATTTTTTTGCGGCCGGTATGATAATAGCTATAAACATGGCGTATAAAGCGATGCCGAGAGCATCGGACAAGCGCTGAGGAAGTACCTGTCCCAATAAGGAGCCGGCCAGGGTACCGGCCGTCCATCCGATCACGGGCAGGGTAGAAAGACCCACCCAGTAAGGAAAACCGACCGGCTGCCCCTTGCCCGCCGCGACGCCGAAAATTTCGTCCGTCATCGTGTAAGGAATCAGAAAACGGTGCCACCCGTCCGTGGTGTCGTCTGCCTTCTGACCGATGACGATCGACATCAGGCTGTAGCGGATATTGACGACCAGCTGAGTCAGAGCCATTTCGATCAGTGACCCTCCCTGGGCCATAATGTCCAGGCCGGCAAACTGACCGGCGCTTGTCAAATTCAGCAAAGACAGGAAGGTAGCCTGCCACCAGCTGAGACCCTGCCCCACAGCCAGGATCCCGAAGGTAAAGGAAACGGGGAAATAGCCCAATCCGATGGCAAGGCCGTCTTTAAGTCCCTCTTTCAGGCTGAGAGATGAATGCGTCCAATTATCCATCGTTTACCCAAGCACGACTTTCTGACTGGTTTTTCCTATATGAGCGCCCGTCGCCGTCAGGGTCAGTTCGGTCCCCTCAGCCCCTTCGACGACCCATACCAGCCGTCTGCTGTGAGGATCCTTTTCCATCGACAGGGCCCCTAAGGTCGAATTGTAGCCTGAAATACCGGAGAAGCCCTCCAGCTGGCCGATATCGGTCCTGGCCTTCCCGTCGGTAAAATGAAGATCTCCCTTGTCCGCTGTCAGACTGATGCAGACAGGTTTCATGGTCTTAAGGGCAAGCCCTTCTTTAAACACATAGGAGGCCATAAAGCCCAGGTTTTCCACCGTGGTCTCGACCCGCCAGAAATCGCCGGACAGGTGCTCCGCTTTGGTGTCCGCGAAACGGACGCGGGGCAGACTCTTGACCAGCCGCATCATAGCCCTTGCCTGAGGTTCGATCACCTCTTCCAGGAACTTGACCGGCGGATTCTGGACCACGTATTTATAGTCGATCCCTCCGATCTCCACATCACCCAGCTGAGGATGATCAAAATGCGTCCAGGGCTTGTAGCCCTGACCGTCATTCTTCTGATCGATCCACTTCAGATAGGCCAGGTACTCGTTTTCCTGCTCCTGATCCGACAGTTCGGCCTTGGGCGGGAATTCTTCCGGAAGACCGGCTCTTTTATCCAGATCCCAGCACTCGATGGTAAAGGCGGGAAGGCCCAGGGTGAAGTGGGTAAAGTCGTCGAAACCTCCGTAGGTCGGAGGATAACCCTGAGGCATATATTCATCAAAAACATTGACCAGAGGATAATGATTCTCCTGCTGCATCATGTGTCCCAGCCGCTTATAAAGGTCGATGTCTGCCTTTATCGCGTCTTTTCTGGACTTAAAGCCCGGTGTATACAGGATCTGTCCGCCCATGGTATGCATATCCAGCACTGCGCAGACATTGGGATGGCTGAGCAGAAACTCTGCGTTGCCCCGGGTCTCCGGATTCGACAGAGGAAAGGACCCTGCCCCGTGCTGCTGATGCTCCGGCTGCCAGCCGATGGGATAGTTGCGGTTAAAGTCATTGCCGAATTTCTGCGGAGCGCTTTTGACAGACAGCCCGTCATAGGCATTGATCAGGCCTTCCTCATAAACATTGTAAAAATCTCCGTCCATATCGTCCGGCTGACGGCGTACCATAAGCCGCGGATCTTTATCCGAGATCTTCCAGATGCCGAAGGGACTTTTGACCCTCATGCGGCGTACCACTCCGTCCCCGTCCAGATCCTGAGGGGCAAGGCCCGGCATGGTATCCGTAAAGGGATAAGGCCGGTCGACTGACCGTACATAATCCGGAGTGGTCAGATAGTGCTCGGAGCCGTCCGGGGACACCCTGGGCATGATATATAAAGTAAATTCCTTCAGGATACGCTTTACGTCCGGATCCTCCAAATTGGTAAAGAGATAGTCCAGAAGATACATGCAGGCCATACAGCCGGTCACCTCGCCGGCATGGATGTTGCCTTCCACATAAAGAGCCGGCTTGTCACTGAAATCCCCGCTGCCGGTGTCAGTGATCTCCAGCAGCCACTGGCTGCGCCCCTCCGGTGTTTTTGCCGTCTCATCCAGACGAGTCAGCTGGGGATACCGGGCTGCATAGCCCTTCAAAAGGTCCGTGATCTCCTGATAACGATAAAAATGGTCATACTTTTCTGCTAC
The DNA here is from genome assembly GCA_900315265.1 of uncultured Eubacteriales bacterium. GTDB lineage: Bacteria > Bacillota > Clostridia > Lachnospirales > Bianqueaceae > RUG760. The sequence goes on along the minus strand of OMYN01000007.1, from coordinate 85,746 downwards.
ATTCGTCAACGGTTTCATCGTTTCTGTCCCCTCCCTTTATTCCTTTACCGACTCCGTCCGGTCTGCCCGCCGGATCATGCAGACCTTGAGCATATCCATAAGGCCCCTTACCATGGTATCGATCGGCATGGAAGGAACTCCTTCTTTACCTTCTGTCTGCTGATCCGCAAAAGGTACATGAACAAAACCGCCTATAGCGGGAATCTGCTCCTTATCCAGGGTATACAGCAGTTCGTATAAAAGGTCATTGCAGACAAAGGTCCCTGCCGAGTAAGAAACCGAACCTTCGATGCCGTCTTCTTTTAATGCCGCTGCCATTTGTTTGACAGGAAGAGTCGCGAAATAAGCCTTATCTCCATCCTCCCTGATCGGCTGGTCCTGAGGGGTATTTCCTTTATTGTCCGCGATGCGGGCATCCATATAATTGATGCCGACAAATTCGGGCGTAATGCCTTTGCGGCCTCCCGCCTGGCCCACACAAAGCACAATGTCGGGCCGCTGCCTGCGGACCGTATCAAGGACAAGAGCCGGTCCCTCATAAAAGACGACCGGGACCTCTACCTTGATCAGGTCCGCCTGCAGCTTTTTACCGTCGCTGTCGACCGTCAGCTGATCGGGCAGTCGTTTTACGGCCTCCAGAGCCGGATTCATGGTTTCTCCGCCGAAAGGCTGAAAGCCGGTTACTACGATCTTCATATAAAACTCCTCTTGAATGATAAATGATGGGTAAATTTTTCCTTAGTATTCGTATTATACCGCATCGCAAAGATTCATCCAAGAGAAGGCCCGGCCAATTGCTCTTACTTAAGGCTTCTTTTTCTTATTGCAGACATGGCCAGACAGGCTGCCAGGGCCGCTAGAGCTCCTGTAAAAAGGCAGCCGTAAAGGACCGGGTGCATCCTGTCTCCCGTTTTGGGAACGGGCGGTTTACCTGTCAGTTTTACGCTCTGACCCTGGTCGCTTAGGTCCGCATGGGAAGCGACTTTCTGATCGTTATGCAGCAGGTCTTCAAAAACGACCACTGTCTGTCCCTCCAGTCCGGAAGCATCGATCTTATAGGTCAGTTCGTATTCTTCGTGAGGTTTTTGAGCCGTAAAGGTCAGCCGGCTCACGCTGCCTTCCTTTAACAGGACGTGGTCTTTTGCCTTATGACCGTTCCCATCCGACTGATAAACCAAAGTGCCGCTGATCGTATACTGGGCCCCGGGGATCAGATTGTCCAAAACGACCTTGTCGACGATGACCGCGTCCTTTCGCGCCTGGCCTTCGTGTCCTTTACTATCCCTGTCGCAGGCGCTGGTGTGGACCGCCGGATAGTGGACCGACTGGTCCTCATCCGCCTCCGTGTCGTAGTCATAAGAACCGATCTTGCTTTCATGAACGGCTAAAGGCTCTCCGGACGCCTGCCCCTTGTCCGCCTTGTATAAGGTCTCGAAGGCCGTCAGTGTTTTGCCTGCCAGCCCGGAGGCATCCAGCGGGATGTCCGGCAGAGCCACCTTTTGGTCTCCCTCCATGTTGACCAGAGGTTTGTCTTTGTCTTGTGAAAGAGGCGCTTTGAAAACAATTTGGGCCGTGCCCACCTCCTGTCCGCTTTGGCGGTCGACGAGACGTTCTTTCAGCAGATACTCCTGCCCGGGTACCAGGCTGAACAGCTCCACCGTGTCCCGGACAGCTGTCTTTTGAACCGCGGATCCTACGTTATCCTGAGTCGAAATATCCATGGCCCGGGTGCTCATGGTCGGCACCACGACCTCTTCCATAGCATCGTCCAGATCAACGTTATGGGAATGGATCAGGATCTGATATTCCCCTTCCTGATCATCCAGATACTCAAACAGCCGGGTCGTTGCCGCCAGTTTCCGCCCCTGATAGGAGGTCGTATCGACTGAAAAAGCAAAGGTCAGACTGCCTTGTCCCGCCTCTTCCGGCGTAAAATCCTGAGACTGGGCCTGTCCCACCTGGGTCTTATGCGCCGCGTCCATCAGCACCGCTTCCATTCGGTAGCGGGAACTAGGTTTCAGGTTGGCATACTGAAGCGTTTCGGTAAGATCCACCTGACTGTTGGGGGTCAGTGCATGACTTGCGCTGTTCGAATCGACCAGTTCCGACCGCAGATCCACCGAAAGATCGACCAGCGGCTGGTGCTCGATGATCGACGTATCCTGGACCGTAAAAAGATCGCTGACTAAGAGGTCCTCATGACAGCTGCGGTTGTCGTCGCACTGCAGCTCCCGGATACGGTAAGTGCCGCACAGCAAGGCCCCTCTTTGGTCATCACGGGCCCCGTAATCGGACCCGAACCAGACTCCGACCGAAGGATCCAGCTTATCGGAGGGCATAAAGACGCCCCTGCCAACATATTGGTCGAGGCTGTTGGCCTTGTCCCTGGAACGGTCGGACCCCTTAGTGCTGACATGTCCCTGGGCATCCGAAACGATGACATGACTTTCGACAACGGTCCACTGGCCGTCGACCTTCTGCATACGGTCGATGGCAAAGGGGATCAAGGCTTTACCGGAACCGTCGCTGCTCTGCTTGTCAAAAACAAGGTCTGTCCGGACCACTTCTTCCATCAAGCCCCGGTCCATGTCATCCGCCCCGCCGATCCGGACCATCTGCCCGTCTTTTGTAATATCAAACGAAACCGACCAGTCCTGATTCAATACATATCCTATAGACGGTTTGGTCTCTTTGGCTGTATACGAGCCGTAGGGCAGCGCTCTGGCGGCGGACTCGGCATGTCCGTCCGCATCGGTCGTCAGTGTCAGAACAGCCTGGCCCTTTCCCGCCGCCGTCAGCTTTCCATCCGCATTTTCCGCATAGACATCCTTGTCCGAAGCATTGTAAACGGTGATCTCGGCTCCTTCCAGAGAGGCTTCCCCGGTCGGCTGCTTGCTCCTGCTTTCCGCATCATACTTTTCGAAAGAAACTCCTCCCCGGATGGGGCTTTCCCCCGCCTGAAGAGCCAGATCCTCCGGCTGATCCAGAGAAATGACCGTACCCCCTGCAAGGTCCGACCGTACCTCCCCTTTATCATTGACGGTAAAATGAACCGTATAGGTCTGAGGATCCAGCTTATAGCCTGCCGGAGCCTTGGTCTCCTGAACGGTAATAGTGCCCATAGGGATCCCGACCAGATGGCTGACCGGATCGATATATAAAGGATCTCCTCCTTCCCCGGCTGCTTTGAATGCATCCGACAGACGGATCCTCCCATCCGCGTCGGTCTTGAACTTCCAGATCCGGAGGGCATCTCCCTTCCCGTCCTGGTTTGGATAGAATCGAACGGTATAAACAGCACCGGCAAGGGTGCCTTTTCCCTGTCCTGTTCATAGTTTTGATTATGGATTTTCAAAACTCACACCGTACGTACACGTCACCGCATATACGGCGTTCAGTCATAGTTTGGAAAGAAAATCAGATGCTAAGATACTTCGGTCAGTTTTCCGTCCAGCCCTCCGGCATGTAGTCCCTCCAGTCAGGGACCTGGTCCGGACCTCGTTTTTGGCCGCACTCTGTGCAGACAAGACCGCCGAAGGCGATGCTGTCGTAGGCTTCCCTGACCACCCGGGTCTCCGTGTGGCCCACTTCCGCCACATCGACCAGGCGTCTGCCCATGTCCACCAGTCGGTCTCCGTAAGAGGAAGGTTCTCCTTTGTCCATGTGCTCCATCATGTGCTGATCCACCTCTTCCTGGCTCATGCCGTCCAGGATGGCCCCGCAGCCGTCGCACTGTTTATGCCACTCTTTGACTTCCTCTTCTTCCTGATGGGCGGGAACATCGACCACCCATAACTCTTGAGTCACCGCGTCATGATGGACTGTCAGATAAATGGGCTGCCAGGAATGTTGGTGAGGCGCCGGGGCAGCAGAGGACACTTCTGACGGCTTCGGATCGGAAGCTATGTCCGGTGAAGATACGGCCGGCAATGATTTTTCCGGCCAAGATGCCTCCTGGGCCGGCGGGGCAGATAGATCCTGCTGCGAGGACTCGCCTTCTGTATCCACCTGCCTTTCCTCCCGGGCTGGCTCACTTGTTTTTGAAGACTCAACCTCTGTAATACGGGAAGACCCGTCCGCCTCTTTGGGCGGCCGCGGCTTTTTTGTGTCCTTTTCAGCCGAAGACTCCAGTATCTCAGGGCGGCAGCTTTCATGGGAAATAGCCTCTTTTGATATTTCCTCGGCGCATACGGAATCATCATCCGCATTAGACGTATTGTCCGCCTTCGCCTTCCCGCACCCGCATGCCAGACAAAGGACGGCCGCCAGCAGCAGGCCCGGCAGGATCCCTGTCCATGCCTTCCTGTTTTGTATCCGATTCTTTTTCATCTTTCTTCCTTCCGGTCCCATAAACGATGGATCCGCAAGGCCACCGGATCCTTCCAGGATTCCTGCCGGGACGGGATCATACTAAGCAGTTTCGCGGGTGTCAGGCCCAGCATTTTAGCCTTTCTGATTTCCTCGTCTGTCAGACGGCATTTTTGCTTGGCCTTCTGCCAGTCTTCTTTTTCTCTTTCTGTTTCCATCTGATTTTCTTTCCTTTTCCTATGACGGGAGCCTGTTGCTCTGCTCTCATTACAAGAGCTTCTTCGCTCGCAGCTCCGCTTTCACGGTCCTTTCCTTCCAAGAAAGGATCGCTTCCCGCGTACCGGGCAGACTACCTGGCCGTAAAACTTATTACGGCCGGAACCTTGCCAGATGCTTCCTGTGGGCTTCATGCCGGACCGCCGAGCCTGCCCGGACGGTAAAGACTTTTGCAGCGTAGACCTTACTCGCCTTCGCATGAAAACGGCCTTTCGGCCGGAAACGCACCCGTACCTTCGGAAGTTCGTCCAGATGTTTTACATCGCTTCTCATCTGTAAGATTCGGCAGTGGGATTTCTTTTGCCATGGAAATTTTTCGACAGGCTCACTATCCCTTTTTTACCGGACTTAGCCGTCTGCGGTCGCCCGCCCGCGGTCCCGGATTCTTACTGCCGCCCTTTGGGGCGGTCATCTGCCTGGTTCAGGGCTTGTATGCAAGCCCTGTCCTGACTTGTCAACCGCTGTTCAGCCGGCTGTTTTCATCAGAAAACACGTCGCACTTCTACGCCTGTTTCTTTATCGACTTTCTGAAGAAGGATACCGATCGGGTCCGTCAAAGGCTGATCCTCTTCTTTGATGACGGCCGGCTTATCCTTGGTATTGTCTTTAGTGACCGTAATGGTATCCGTCTCTTTATTAAAGGTATTGACCCGGTAGCCGGGGCCTGCCTTGACCTCCTTATACCAGTACGTGCCTGCATCCAGCAATGCTGCCTCCGACGATCCATCCTCGCTCTTGACAGTCAGGGTCGCCTTTACAGGTCCCGACAGATTTTCGTTATCATAAAGGGCATAGGACGTGCCGATCAGGCTGTAGCCCGGGTTGCCTTCCGTGATATCGCTTTTGACCGAGGACTTCTTAAGGCAGACATAGCCCTGCTGCGGCGCAAAGTCGTAGGTCAGGAAGACTTGATAAATGTCGTGGCCGCTGCCTGCGGGAGGTGTCATATCGGTCGGGCATAAAAGGTGAACTTTGCCCATGTCTTTGGGAAGATCGGCATGGTTTGACACATAGACCATGGCGTCCTTGACCAGCTGGAAGCTGAAGGCCTGCAGGGTGATCTGGGCGGCCGGGTCCGACATGGTAGAGCCCACATGTCCGATCCGGTAGCTGACCGCGGCCGACGTTGTGTGGTTGTCTGCCTGATAACTCTCCGGGTGTCCTGTCTGTCCCATGATCTCCAGGGCCCAGACCGACCACTGGGTGGCGGCCCACATTTGATCCTGAGAGGTCAGCGTGATCGTATCGCCTGCCTGATAATAGCCCCAGGTCGAGGTATCCCCGTCCCAGACCAGAGAAACGGACTGCTGATTTTTGTCATAAAAACCTTTGGACAGCACATAGGCCATACATTTGAGCCAGTAGGCCGAAAGAACCTGGTTGTCCCCTGATCCGTCCGCTAAAATGCTCTGATTGTAGGTATCAGCGTTGTCCTGCAAAGAACCCTGGTCCGTCACGTTCATCAGCCCCTCCGTGCCGCCTTTCCAGTTGGCGCAGTAAACCGGGGAGCCCGAAGAAGGATTCCATTTAGGACTGGCCGAAAATTCCGGTTGTGCCCCGTATTTGTTTCGAAAATAGTTGGGATCGCTGCTGCCTTTGAAATTGGGATCGGACGTTTTCGTCCACTGGCCGGCAGCACTTATGCCCGGATCTCCCTGAACGATATAAAAGGTATTGCCCGAAGCGGCCGCCCCTTTAGCTGCTGCCCTTAAGGCCCTCCTGGGTCCCTCCTGCCCGGTCCGGTTGACGATATGGATCGACGACAGGTCCTCCGTCACCGGGATCTCCCAGTAAGTGTAGCTTTCTCCGCTCCCGCTGACATCGGTTTTGGCTGCCAAAGGCTCCGCTTGCCCGTTCAGGTACAGGTCTGCCCTCGTTCCCGCAAGGGGTGCCTCCAGAGGCACGACCCTTATCGTTTGTCCCGGGACGGCGGTCAAAAGCTCCTGATGACCAAGGTCGTAAGCCGAAAAGCCGCTGTCCGATCTGACGAAAAGATCCGACGCTTCCAGGCCCATGGTGAAATCACGCCCGTCACTGACGGCTACACCGATCACTGCCTGGCTGCCCTCCATAGAAATGGCTGCCGTGACCGGTCCCGCTTCATCGCTTGCGTCTTCGCCTGCCTGAGCATTGACCGGCAGACAGACAGCGATCAGAGCCAAAGAGGTCAGATAGACAGCCAACTTTCGGGCCAGTCTTTTGAATGTACACATGTTTGTCTTAACTCCTTTCCGGAAGAGGCCGGCCCCTTTCCCAACCGAAAAAGGACCCTCAGCCTCTTCCACTGCTGCTTCCGATCTAAGTATCGCGGCCTTAACGCCTGCTGGTTGAATTTTCCCCGGCTCCCCTTTAATTTGTGGATAACTTCTCTCGGATTTTCACCCAAGTCAGGCCCTGTTTGCTTGCCTAGACAGCCGTTTTTTTGTATACTAATCAAATGTTGCATCCTATCTAAAGATTAAGAAAGGTATCCCGACCATGATGATCCTGGCTATCGTTCTTTTTGTTCTGACTTACATCGGCATGCTGGTTTTTCCCAAGTGGCGTCCCTATATCGCTCTAGGATCCGCTGTCCTTTTTGTCGTTCTGGGCATCATGCCCGTGAAACACCTTGCTTCCGCCATCAACTGGAATGTTCTGATGATGATCGCCGGTACCATGGGCGTCGTTGCCTTGATGATCGATTCGAAAATGCCGGCCCGCCTTGCCGATATGATCGTGGCCAAGGTCCCCAACGTCAAAATGGCAACCTTCATGCTGTCCTTGTTTGCCGGTATCGTATCGGCTTTTATCGATAACGTGGCCACGGTCCTTATGATCGCTCCCATCGCTTTGGAGATCGCTAAAAAACAGAAGATCGATCCGGTCGGCATGATCATCGCCATCGCTGTCTCTTCCAACCTGCAGGGAGCTGCTACCCTGGTCGGCGATACGACTTCCATCATGCTGGGCGGTTATGCCGGCATGAACTTTCTGGATTTCTTTTTCTTTCACGGAAAGCCCAGTATCTTCTGGGCCGTTGAACTGGGAGCCCTCTGCGCTTCCTGCATCATCCTCATCCTGTTCCGCAAAGATACTCAGAAGGTCGACGTCAAGGAATACACGGAAGTGGAGTGCTATTTTCCCACGGTCCTGATGTGCCTGATCGTAGTCCTTCTGATCGCCGCGTCTCTAATCCCTAACATGCCGGACATGATCAACGGCTATATCTGCATGGCCTTGATGATCATCGGCATCATTTACCACATTGCCCGTAAAAAGAAATTCAGCGCCAGCCTCGAGATCCTCAAAGAGATCGATTTTGAGACCCTGCTGCTTCTCTTCTCCCTTTTCATCGTAGTCGGCGGCATCACCGAAGCCGGTGTCATCGACAAGATCGCCCAGATCTTTACCAAGATCAGCGGAGGCAGCCTGTTCGTTATCTACTCGCTCCTGGTCTGGATGAGTGTCGTCTTTTCCGCTTTTATCGACAACATCCCTTATGTCATGACCATGCTGCCGGTAACCAAGGGCATCGCCCTTTCCATGGGCGTCGATCCCACCCTTCTCTATTTCGGACTGTTATCCGGCGCTACCCTGGGCGGCAATCTGACCCCCGTCGGAGCTTCCGCTAATATCGCCGCTATCGGTATCCTGCGCAAGAACGGATACCAGGTCAAAAACAAGGACTTCTTCCGCATCGGTGTTCCTTTCACCCTGGCGGCTATCATTCCTGCTTATATCTATTTCTGGCTGATCTACGCGTAAACCATTGTCCGCAAATCCCGAGGTATTTTATATGAAACCTGAACTGGTCCTGGCATCCGGATCTCCCCGGCGCAAAGAGCTCTTATCCCTGATCACGCCGGATTTTATCGTTGACAAGTCCAATGCTGAGGACAAGGCCTGTCTTCCCGAAGATCTGTCGCCCCAAGATACGCCTGCCTATTTATGCAGTCTGAAAGCCCGTGACGTAGCATCCCGCCACCCCGGGGCCCTCATCATCGCCAGCGATACCGCCGTCTTCCTTCCTTCAAAAGCATCTGCAAAAGCAGATGCTTTAGCAGATGCTTTGGCAGATGCTCGACCGGATGGCCCGGACGCCCCGGACTTAGGCAAAGACGCCCGAAAGGCAAAAGGCCTTCTTCTGGGCAAGCCAAAAGACCGCCAGGACGCTGCCCGCATGCTGGAGCTTTTATCCGGGCGGGCCCATCAGGTCATCACTTCTGTCCACCTGATCTACGGGCAGAAGGAAAGGGCTTTTACTCAGACCACCGAGGTCGAGTTCTACCCTCTGAACCGGCAGGACATCGACTGGTATATATCTACCAATGAACCTATGGACAAAGCAGGTGCCTATGGCATACAGGGCTACGGTGCCCTGCTGGTCAAGGGCCTGTCGGGCGATTATTATACGGTCATGGGTCTGCCTGTTGCCCGTTTGTACCGGGAGATGAAAGATCTGACCGGTCTTGAGCGATTCGATTAAAGTAAAATCAGTTCCTGCAGGTATCAGCCCCCAAGGGGCTGGTAAAAATCTTTTCCTGCGGGCCTGTTTTCAATATGCAAGGAGGCTATCATGTCTACTGTTTTTAGAAAGGAAATGAAGGCATACTTCAAAACTCCTTTTGCCTACATCTCTGGCGCGATCCTGCTGCTGGTAGTAGGTATTTATACCATTCACTGGAATCTTTCCGGTCAGATCAGCAACTTCGAATACGCTTTGAACGACGCATCCTGGGTCCTGATGATCCTATTGCCCCTGCTGACTCTCAGGATGCATGCCATGGTCCACGCCAAAGCATTCCCCAAGGTGCCCAAAGGTCAGCCCGAGCCTAAAAAACCGATCGCTCTTTTAATGACGGCACAGGATATCGAGAACAATATAGCCTTCGAAAAAGCCGGGATCTCTCCCCTGTCAAGGGTCCTGGGCCTGTATTTTTCAAGCTTTATGACCCTGGCCGTCCCCACGCTGATCCTGATCTTATTCCCGGTCATCCTCAGCATCTTCGGCAATGTATATCTGCCCAGCGCCCTTGGATCCATCGCAGCCTTCTTCTTTCTGGCAGCTGCTCTTGACGCCGTGGCCGTGGTCTTTGCCGTTTCCACGCCTAATCAGCTTTTGGCCTGCCTGTGGACCCTGCTGACAGTCGCCCTGATCTATGTTTCGGAACCGATCAGCGTGATCGTCCGCACGGCTTTTTCGACCATGCTGATGTTCACCGTCATCATCGTCCTGATCGGCCTGGCCCTTTACCTGATCCTTCATTCTTCCACGATCGCTCTGGCTGTGGCAGCCGTCCTGGAGATCGTTCAGGTCATCTTCTTCATCGCCAAACATGACTCCTTCACCTATCTGGCCCCTCAGATCATCAGCCGCCTGTCCCTGTTTGAGCGTTTCCGCATTTTTACCGGAGGTCTGCTGGATCTCAGGGCCATCCTTTACTTTATCCTATTTGCCGTCGTCGTCCTGGCCCTGGCCGTTTCCGCCGCTAAAGTCCAATTTGCCTCTTCCGATAAGGGCAAGATCAAGGTTAAACCGGTCGCAGCCCTTGTGCTGACCATATGCGCGGTGCTGGTCTTTATAGGAGTCGACAAGCTGTCAGGTTCGTCCCTGGTCTTCGATACGACTTCGACAAAGTTGTATACTCCCGCAGAGCAGCTCTCGCAGGAGGTAAAGAAAACCAGTGACGACATTGATCTATACTGGATCTGTGAAGTCGGAAAGGAAGACGCTTCTGTCCGGTCCGCCCTGGTCTATCTGGACGCTTTGAGCCCCCGCCTGCACGTACACCGCCTGACCGCCGCCTCCAAGGATTTTATTACCCAGTATGTGGTCGAAGATGTGTACGACAACAGCATCATGATGCTGGACGGCAGCAAATACCGCTTCATCTCTTTCCAGGATCTGTACGCTCAGGATTATTCCAATTACGACAAGACCGCTACCTATGATCTGGTCTTCACCCTGCAGGACCAGGTCGACCACGCTCTGGAATATTTCAACGGCGCCTCCCAGACCACCGTTTACAATGTCATCGACCCCGACGATGATCAGGTAGGTGTCCTGTCCGACTATTTCAACGCTATCCTTCAGAAAAACGATTATCATATGATCGATCTGGATCTGGGGCAGCCTGTCCCCGAAGACGCCGCTATCCTGCTGATCTCCGGGCTGACCACGGATCTTAACGAAGAAGAGACCGCTAACCTGAAGGCTTTTCTTGACAATGGCGGAAGCCTTTTCGTCAACTCTTCCCTGTCCCTCTTGGATATGGAATTCCCCAACCTGTACGGCCTTCTGGGCGAATACGGGGCGACCCTGGTCGACGGTATGATCTTCGAGTCCTCTTCCTATTATGAAAGTGAGGAAGCGCCCTACCGCTTCTACCCCACCATCGCCGATACCGACATCACCAGCCGCCTGACCCAGTCTCACGAGCGTATGTTCCTGTCCGTCTGCCAGGGACTTTCCCTGACCCCTGTCGACGGCGTCACCCAGACCCCGCTTTTGTCTACTTCGGACGGGTCCTACTCGAAACCGGATGGTTTTGAGGTCGTCAACCCCGCCAAGGAAGACGGGGATATCGACGGGCCTTTTACCATCGCCGCAGCCTTTGAAAAGAAATCGACCGGAGCCCATATCATCTGGATGCCTACCACATCCTTGTGGAACGAGGGTATGAACGAAACCAGTAAAGGCGGCAACCAGGACTTCATCCTGGGCTCCCTGTCCTGGCTGGCCGGTTCCAAAGCCTCCCACCAGACCATTCCTTCCACCGTATACAATTACGGAGCTATGAGGGTCAATACAGATTCGACCTCACGGCTCAGCGTCATTTTTGCCATCGCCTTCCCCTTCCTGTATCTGGCTGTCGGGATCTTCTTCTTCCTGAAGAGCCGCCGCGCACTCATGCTGGAAGAAGAGGCCGCTGAAAAGGCCATCCGTGATAAGGAAGATGAGGAACGCCGTAAAAAGCACGAAGAAGTCCGTCAGAAACGTGAAGCCCATGAAGAGGCTTTGAAAAAAGCCCACGAAGAGGAGCAGTCCAAGGCTAAGACCGACCGTAAAAACAAGAAAAAACGCTCCTACGCCCCGCTGATGGACCAGCCCGCCGAAGATAAGCCCTCTGACAAGGACTGATCCGGTAAGGAGATCATCATGATCGATACAGAACTAATAAAAAAGGACCCCCAATGGGGGCCCTTTTGGAATCAGATAAAAGATGAATTTACCGACTGGGATCATTTTTTATATGAACGCATTACCTTTCAGTATACCAAAAGTCGCATGCATGCCTACGGACACGAGGAAAGGGTCCTGCTCTATGCCCTGCTGGCAGGCGCCAAAGAAGGCCTGAGCAAGGAGGAACGCCGCTCTCTTGCCATAGCGGCTGTCTTTCACGATACCCGCCGCATAAACGACAGCATCGAGCCCGGCCACGGCCACAGGGCAGCGGCCCATTATTACTATGATCACGTGTCCCTGGGGCTTGCAGACTTTGATCTTGCCGCCTACCAGGCCATGGGCTGGCATGCTGAAAGCGACTATCTGGGAGAAGACGATATCCTGGCCCACGGTCTTGGCCAGCGGGTCATCCTGATCTATCATCTTTTCAAAGATGCCGATGCCCTGGACCGGACCCGTTTCGGCCGCTCCTCGCGTGCTTCGCTGGATCCTGCCCGCCTTCGCCTGCCGGCCTCCCGCCAGCTGGTCGATCTGGCTTACTCCATAGCGGCGGCATCCCGGTCCTTCTGACTAATGGGGTCGATCTGCTCCAGAAGCAGTTCTTCCAGCTGCTCTTTTTCGATGGGCATCCATACGTGCAAAAGAGGTATGGAAGCGGCCTGATAAACATTGTCCACGAACTGGTCCCGCTCGATACGATCTGCCCGTTGGTGGGAGGGATCATCCAGTTCGATCCCGCACAAAATGTCCAGGCTGTCAGGGTCGACCAGGACAAAGTCGGTATGTTTGGCTTTGATACGGTTAAAATAGCGCATATAGTCGTTTTTGGGGATCTCTCCCGTTTTAACTTCCACCAGGTCGGCAAGCCTTAGTTTCATTAAAATCATCCAGCCGTTTTTCTGGCAGACAGGCTTAAGGATGCGGTAAAAGGACTCCTCACGATCCGTGAGGAGTTTTCTTTTTGTAAAAGGAAACTTGTTGCGGGGCAGCAGCTGCCATACGGTCACGATGATCAGGACCACTGCCAAAAGCACGGCCACCATCAGCCAGAAGCGGCTGCTGGACAAAAGCGCACGCAGACCGCCGGGAAAAAGGTCGGTAAGGGCCGCAGCGCAGTTAGTCAATGTAGGCATAGGGACGTTTGCTCACCTTTCTATCTAATATAAAAATGCTCCCGTCACGGCAGAAGCTGCAATATGCAAGCATATGCTTGCATATGCTGACGATCTGCCATTAGGGAGTCCTCTGTGTCCTGACTAAGGTCTTCCTTTGTCAGGGCATGCCCTGTTTCAGGGCAAAAAAATAATGCAGTTGGAGGGACTCGAACCCTCAAGCCGTTTGAATAGGCACTAGATCCTTAGTCTAGCGCGTGTACCAATTTCGCCACAACTGCAAATGCAAGTGTTATAATACCATTTTCCCTTTGTTCTGTCAAGAACAATCGGAGCAAATCGAAAAATAACATCCTTTTATCCCTGATATGCCGCCATAACAATATCATCGATCTGAGGTCCTTTGATCTCCATATCCGCCAGTTTATATTTCCCCAGAAGGGCTGCCGTCAGATCTGTCACTTCTACCGGATCGCCATACTGGATCGTTACGTGCAGCCCATCCTTTGTGATCGAGCAATAGGGCACCATCCTCTCCGGCAGTTCGATTTTTTCCGCGTCTTCCTGTAAAGTAAAGCGGAAGGAACGCAGCTGACCCGCATACCTTTTCGTCAGTTCCTCCATACTGCCGTTAAAGACTTTTTCCCCGTGATTGATCACGATCAGCCGCCTGGCCAGCTGTTCAATGTCCTGCATGTCATGGGTGGTCAAAAGAACCGTTACGCCTCTTTCTTTGTTGATTTTTTTGATAAATTCACGCAGACTGACTTTTACGTTCACATCCAGTCCTATAGTTGGTTCGTCCAGAAAAAGAACTTTGGGATCATGCAGCAGGGAGGCGGCGATCTCGGCTCGCATCCTTTGTCCTAACGACAGCTGACGGACCGCCTGGTCCGCAAAGGCCTCGATTCCAAGATAGTCCATAAATTCCTTTACGTTTTTCTGATACACATCGTCCGGGATACAATACATGCGGCGAAGTACTTCAAATGTCTCCCTGACCGGCAGATCCCACCAGAGCTGTGTCTTCTGCCCAAAAACAGCTCCAACGTTCATGGCATTCTGGATCCGTTTCTTTGCAGGGTCTAATCCGCAGACGGTGACCTTCCCGGACGTTGGCTGCAAAATCCCCGAAAGCATCTTGATTGAGGTCGACTTGCCGGCTCCGTTCGGGCCGATGAATCCGACAAAATCTCCCTGCTCGATAGTAAAACTCAGATCCTGTACCGCATGGACGATCTTCTTTTCAGAATGGAAGAGCGATCGAACCATCCCCTTCAAGCTGCTCCCCTTTAAGTTGACGACATAGTCCTTGGATAAATGTTCCGCATCGATCACATTTGTCATTTTATTCTCCTGTCGTTCATGCAAGATTTAAATAGCGAAGTACCTTCAAAAGAATCACAGCTGCCGGCGCATCAGCCTCCGGCGCTTTGGTATTTGGTAAGGGCAAACCTCCAGAACAGATATGCGATCGTCACACAGATCACAGCCGCGGTGACAGGTCCCAGCCAATAGATGACCTCTCTATGCAAGCCCAGGATAAAAGCAGCCGGAAACGTGGAGGTAAAAGCAAAAGGGATCACAAAGGTCAGAAAGATCTGCAGCCATTTTTTATAGATGGAGACCGGATATTTACTGAATTCCGAAACGTTCTGCACTAGCATCATCACTGCGGAAGAATCCGTGATCCAGAAAGCTGTCGTAGCGCAAACCATATTGATCGAAAAATAGATAAGAGCACCGCAGGCGATCGAAAAGATCCAATAAAGGACCAAACCTATCGTAACCGCTATATGCAGTCTTCTCAGTGAAAGGATGCAAAGGGCCAGGCCCAGGGCAGCGGCCCCCAGTCCGTGCAGGGTCACATCGGCAGAAAGGATAGAAAACATGGTCCCCACGGGCCTGAGGAGCAGACGATCCAAAGATCCCTCTTGGATATACCCGCCTACCGCCCATGTTCCGGCAAACAGAAATTCATTGATCCCGAGTGTTATGGCTTGCATCCCATAAACAAAGGTCATCTGGTTGAAATTCCAGCCGTTTATTTCCGGGATACCCCGGAAAACGGCCCAGATGAAGATAAATCCCAGCGACTGTCTCAACATAGAGGCAATAACTCCCAGGATAAAATCCGCCCTGTAGGACATGCGCGACTGCACGCTCCGTGATACAAAGTAGGGGAATAAGGAAATATAAAACCAGAATCTCTTCAGTCCTTTAACCGCCATTGATACTCACCTTCCTGATTGCCAGATGAAAAAGCGCTTCGGACAATAGCCACAGGATGACCGCCCATAAAACCTGAAGACCGATTTTTTCAAGGCATAGCGGCACGGAATACTGACCCATGTAGATCATGACCGGTTCATAGGTGATATTTTTAAAAGGCAGAACATCCAGAACTTTCTGAAGCCAGTTGGGAAGCACCGAAAGAGGGACAAAAGCTCCGCTGAAAAAACTCACGATGGCTGCCTTTGCCGTCTGCAAGCCCCAGTTATTCATCATCCAAAAAGCCAGCAGACCGCTCATGATCGACACACTGAACATGATGAAATACCCGACGGCAAAGCTTATGATAAAAAGAAGAAAGTATAAAACTGAGGCTGGCCCGCCAAAATCATGAATAACGAATTTAAAAATCGCAAACATGATTATTCCAAAGGTTACCTGAATGACAGTTGTCCCAACGTTTTCCGCCAGACGGGCCTGCACATAGCGGACAGGCCTCAGTAAATCGAAAACGATCGTTCCTTTTCGGATCGCCTTTGAAATCGTCCTCTCTGCGTCATTATTATAACCATGAACACTGTTGATCAGCTGCGATAGGATAAGGTACGTGATCATCATAGGATAATCAAAGCCGGCTACCTGCGTCTTCCTATGAAAAACCGTCGTCCAGACCGCCAGCATGACAAGCATTTGAACAATATCCGCCATGAAGGAGACGAAAAGTTTACCACGGTAAACCGTGGCTTGTTCTAAATTGACCTTCATTAGGGAAAGATACCTTTTCCATGTATATTTCATGTTTTCAAAATTATATCTGACGATTGATCGACAGGATTTTTTTACTTCCGTCTTTACAATATTCCAAATGTGCAAATGAGCCTCCGGCGGAAGCAAAAGAATAATCCCTTGTTACCGGAATGTCCAGAAAAATTTTTATTATTTCATTGATAACTCCTCCATGGGTAACGATCAAAACGTTGTCCTCTTCGTTTCCGTCAAACAATATGTGGTATAATCCCTTTTCGATTCTGGAACGAAAGTCAACCATACTTTCCATTCCATATATCTCTGTATGTGCATACTTAACCTTCGGTTTCGGGTACTTTTGATCTGCTTCCGCCAACGTCAAGCCCGCGATTTTTCCGTTATCATAGGATGTAAAATCCTCACATTCGATAATAGGAACATTGAGCCTCCTGCCTATGATATTTGCTGTTTGCATCGATCTTGAAAGCGGACTCGAGAGAATACGGTCTATCGGAACACTGGCAAAATGTTCAGCGAGATCCTCTGCTCTGTTTTTCCCTTTCTCTGTCAAAGGAAAATCCGCCCGTCCTTCAATGAGATTCAATGCGTCACCCATTGACTCCGCATGTCGAACTAAATAAAGATTCATGATAGCCCCTTTCCTTGTTTACTTTTGCGAATCTTTATAATATCTGGCCTCATAAATCAAATCCATCAACTTGGCCGCATTTTCTTTATAAGCAGCCTCCGTAAGACTTTCATGCTTGACAAACATCTTATTCAGCTGGTACAAGGCATAGAGCAGTGCATATTTATAATCTTCCAGGACAGCCCTTACTTCTCCTGTTCCAACCAGCAAATCGCGAACCTTTTCAAACTGAAAGGTAAAGTCATAGCCGTTTCGATCCTCGATCGTTGTGCTTCTCGAGTTGTTCCTTATACAATACACATACAGGGATTCATCCAAAAATACGATTTTATCCGATACGATCGCTGTATAAAATGAATAGGAAATATCCTCGTAATTCCTTCCCTCAATAAAGAAAATATTGTTTTCTTTTATTACCTCTTTCCTGTACAGCTTATTGACGACGGTATGAGAACTGTCTTCCATCTTAAGTATTTTTCGTATCATTTCAACGTGGTCGACGGTCATACCGTGTTCAGCGTGTGCAAACGATGTGTTCTTTTTTATCTCTGACTCAACCTTTATACCGCATACCGCTATATCACAATCCCCGATTGTCTCGATCATGTCCGAGCAGTAGGTCGGCAGCACATAGTCATCACTGTCAATAAAACACAAATAGTCTCCGTTGGCAGCTTGAATCCCTTTATTTCTGGCATAGGTCGTCCCTTTTTCTTCTTCAAAAACAGGAACTAATCGGGGATCCTTTTTCTTATATTCCTTTAGATAAGCCCAGGTTCCATCCGTACTGCCGTTATCAACTACAATGATTTCCAGATTCTGATATTTCTGATTGCTAATACTTTCAAGACATCTGTTCAGCCACTTCAGCGAATTGTACGTCGGAACGATAACCGAAATCTTCTTGTTTTCCATTTCATTTCCTTTCCTTTCATTCTGTTGTCCCGAAGAAACGGCCAATTACGAAATGTTTTTACATTTCATATTGGTTTCCTAATTTATTCTTCAGGTATAACTCCGTATCATCTAACATAGCCCCATAAGCAGCATTGATTTCTATTCCATACCCGATACCTATGCGATAGATCTTCTCTTTTATCCATTTACAAAGTTCAGTCATATAGGAATTTTCATCGACTTTATTCTGTGCTTGTTTATGTTTTTCTTCTCGTAAGTATGAGTCTGCTAACCTCCCCAAATAAATATATAAACACCTCAATTCATTCTCGATATCCTCACTTCGGGATAAGTCCACTTGTGGTGGAAGAAAAAATGCTTCTTCGTTGTTTTTATGATGCCCCATACAAATTTCGAAACTGATGAGTTGCAGTAAAATATCGGAAAGCTCGTCCCCTATTGAATATAATTCTCTGAATGGTTCGCTTGGAACTGCGACTGACCCTTTCGCAATTACATCCGATAAGTGCCCTACCTGAACACATAACTCCAACAAGTAATCGCTACCTGTCCAACTGTAGTGATTCAGTTTTTCGAAATTTTGAATCAGCTTCTTCGTTCTAAGTAGATATTCTTTATTTTCCAATTGTTAACCCCCTTGCTCCGGTCACGGATGTCTGCCAATAAAAATCCTTACTTTGCTTTTCCGCTTTTATCTCTTTATGCAGCAGATATCTCAGCTGGCAAATATCTTCATTGGAAATATTTTCTTTAATAGTGATTGCATCGTTACCCTTTAACGCTTCTTCCGATAATTCCTCTTTAAGAATCCTCGCTATGGATGCTCTGTCTATTTTCATCGGTTTTTGATAATATTGCCCACATCTTGCTCTCTGTTCATCCGGACACAAATTACATCCACATTGCTGGTGCTGGTAAAACCCATACTGATCCCCTTCTTTCAAAACGCACGCCAGCGCGCATGAATTTGTTTCAAAAATATAGTGATTCATCCTTGCTGCTGTTGTTTTTATCCGATCCTGCGCACCTTCCGGCCAAACACATTCCATTTTTGTGCTCTCCGGATTTTTCATGACCTCAGGCCAAAATGTCATTTTATGCAGGTATTCTTTGTACACTTTTAGCCCTGACATGACCGAAATGTTGCAATATTGATGAACAAATCCAAGTATCTGGCTGATTTTCTCAGGGGTACTGTTCTCAGGAAGAATGGGGCGGAAATAATGAATGACAGGGATTCCTGCCGCATGCAGATTCATAAAGTCCGCTTTGATATCTTCTTCCGAGATGTTCCCTTCCAGTGAACCAGCTAATCCGGAATAACTGATATAAACGATGATCGTCAGACCACTGCTCTTCATCATGGTTATTACTTTTGTGGGGATCCTGCATTTAGTAACAAAAACGACAGGGTTCTTTAATCTGAGGAGTGATAAATATGAAATCATTTCTATACAATACTGTATATTACTATCCGTAGAAAAAATATCCGTCGATGTAAATAAACATACGGGGATATCTTCTCGGTAATACTTGGACTCCAGCAATTGTTTAACCGACTGACTGGGAGAGGCTAACACTTTAGGCAGCAAACTCGAAGAACCATATCGCTGCAGAAAGCAATATTGACAGTTATTTAGACATCCTTGGACCGGATTCATCACGATCCAGGCTGCATGTCGATTAATGATCGGCTCCTCGATGATTTGATTTTTCATGATCTCTTCTTCATCAAAGGCTAATGCTTTATTTACAGCGTTTGCATATCTTTGCGGTGTATCGATACTCACCCACTCACCATGAAGGGGCACGGCGACTACATTTTCCCTGTCCGCTTGTTTATCCAACGCTTGTCCGATATCAAATTCGCCGTCCATTTTATCCAGATACTTAAAAATCCCCTTATTCATGATCATATGACTGACCAATACGTAGGGGGAAACCACTCCATTTTTTGGCTTTTGAACCAGTCTCTTTAACAATCCGTCATCACCGATTTCAACATTTCCGTATTCATGAATATGGACATTATCCATTACTGAATACACAATGCCGGAGGAACATGAATGGCGACTCATCTCATTTCGAATGTCGATCAATGGATTACCATTAAAGATAATATCATCCGGGAAAACAACCGCAAACCAGTTATCTTTGATTGCGTTTCGGATATCATACAAAGAAGCTCCGTTTCCTTTCTTGTCCTGATAACACTTTCGTATCAGGATCTGCGGTCCCATCAGCTGCGAGGAAAACTCGTCTACGAGATACGCTGAGAATTTCTGTTCTGATGCAAGATATCTCTCTGTCAGGTCATCTTCCGGAGAAGTACTGATAAATATTTTGTTTATTCCGGCACTGATGCATTCCATAATTGCATACTCTATTGCAGCCTTCGCATTGATGGGCAGCATACTTTTCGGAATTACGGTAGTGATTGGTCTCATCCTTGTGCCCTTCCCAGCTATGGGAATAATTGCCATTTCGAGTTTCATTAGTTTTGGCTCTCTTTCGTTCATTTACACAATCTTTACATTCATGCTAACAAGATTTTTTCTCTTTTTCAATATTCGAGCTGTGGCGCAACCACAAATTAGACTAAATTTATTCCTTTTTGCCTTTCGAAAGCATATAATGTATATATCTTATTTAGGAGTCACACGTTGAAACATATCGCTGTACTTTTGGAAACATACTCGGATCTGGTTACGATTCGAAACGTTATTCTTTCTCATGACGCAGGTACCTATTCTGTTTCGAGTTTCACAAATCCTTCGTCCTTTATCTCTTCCCTGCATTCTATATCCTTTGACCTGCTGGTCATGGATCTTGCCTTCCCTGTCCTAGGGCAAAATATTTTATTTATATTAGATTATATTCCCAGCAGCCTCCCCGTGATCATTGTTAGCAATATGATTCATCTAAAGAAATTAGCACTGCTTCATCCAAATGTAGTATCCTTCTATACATTCGATCAATCGCAGACACTCCTCATGAACGATATCAATAGATTATTGGCCGGAACACCTGATGAGAAAATAATCTTTTTTGATGAGCAATTTGTCTTTCCAAAAGAACCTATTCGTTTCAAGAAAAATTCACTAAGCTATTTCACTCGAGATATTCGATATTTTCAACGCGGCAAAAATAATATATATCATATCTTTTTCACAGATGGCACGTCCTCAAGTGAATATTCGGTTCCTTTCTATGAAGTATTAGCCTCTATGCATTCACAAAAAATAACTTCTCTTGTACCTGTTCAGTCCGGTCTGGTTGTGAATAAATATTTGATAAATACCCTCTGGCGGCATCGCAACGGAAGGTGGCAATTTACCTTATTAGGATTGGAAAATACTTATTTTACGATCAGCCCAAAGTATAAGAACGAATTAATTGAATTTATGGACGTGTGAAAATGGGCTGCGTCCGGATCATCTGTATATATTAAAAAAGGCCCTGCCTTGTGTCCTCATTATTTTCCTGAAAATAAATCGACACAGGGAGGGCCTTTCACTATGACATATCAACATCACCAGAACAGAAAGATCAGCAGGATCACCAGTGCGGCTCCTGCTATATAGACACCGCAGATGGCCAGCGTTCCCAGCATAGCCTGTCCCACATAATGACGGGTATCTTCCTTGGACATGGGCTCCAGCCCCCGGTTATCCTGGGCGGCCGGATCGGTTTGTTCGGGATGCTTTTTCGGCTTCCTACCCACCTTTTCCTCTTTCAGGCGCATCCAGTTGGAAACGCCGAAAAAACTGGGATGATGAACATCCGACATATCCGCTACGACACGGCCGTCATCTTCAAAATCCCGGTCCTTCTTTTTGGACATACGGATCCTTTCTTTATTTACATCTTTTGCCATTCATGACAGGAAACCAGATGACCAGGTTCGATCTCCACCTGCTTGGGAACCTCCGTCTTGCAGCGCTCGGTGGCATAAGGACAGCGGGTGTGGAATTTGCATCCGGACGGCGGATTGGCCGGAGAGGGAATGCTTCCTTCCAGAACGATCCGGTTCATCTTACGGTCCGGATCCGGAATAGGGATGGCAGAAAACAGTGCTTTCGTATAGGGATGCACCGGATGGTCGAAGATCTCCCGTTTGGTACCATACTCCACCAAACTTCCCAGGTACATGACGCCTACTACATCGCTGATATACTCAACTACGGAAAGGTCATGGGAAATGAACAAATAAGTAAGGTTATGTTTTTCCTGCAGATCATGAAGAAGGTTAATGATCTGCGCCTGAATGGATACATCCAGCGCGGATACCGGCTCATCGCAGACAACGAATTCCGGATTCAGCGCCAGTGCCCGCGCAATGCAGATACGCTGTCTCTGGCCGCCGGAAAACTCATGAGGATAGCGGGGCTTGTAATAAGCAGGAAGTCCGCATTCCTCCATGATGGTTTCCAGGTAATCTTCATACTCATCCTTCGGAACCAGATTATGTTCCTTAACGCCCTCACCGATGATCTCTCCTACGGGAAGACGGGGAGACAGGCTGGAAAAGGGATCCTGAAAGATGATCTGCATCTTGGTACGCATTTGACGCAGTTTTTTCCGGTCCATATCATACACTTCTTCTCCGTTGAAAAGGACCTGGCCTCCCGTTTTCTGCTCTTTATACAGGCGCAGGATGGTACGGCCGGTCGTGGTTTTTCCGCAGCCGGACTCGCCTACCAGGCCCATGGTCTGGCCGCGCTTCAAGTTGAAGGTAACGCCGTCGACAGCTTTGACATAGCCAACCGTATGAGAAATGGCGCCTGCCTTGATCGGGAAATACTTCTTCAGGTTGTTGACCATAAGAATGTACTGAGGATCATAGGTCACCGGAGTAAAATCATCTACAATCTGTTTGGCCATTCTTAGTCCTCCTTTCCGCGAAGAGCGCTCTGAATACCGTCGGATTTCTGAACCAGTTTCAACTCTTCTTCAAATTTCAGCCGTGCTGCCTCTTCCTGTCCTGCTTTGCGAAGTTGATCTGCCTCGCAGTAATGATAACAGCTTACTTTATGGGTAGCGCTGATCGAAATTTCCTCCGGATACGGTCCGTCGCAGGTTCCCTGGATACGCTGGTTGCAGCGGTCGCGGAAATAGCAGTAGTTGGGCATGTTGATCGGGTTGGGTACCTTGCCCGGGATCGAATACAGACGGGTCCCGTTGTGGTTAAGGACCGGCAGGGAGTCCATCAGACCGATGGTATAAGGATGAGCGGGATGATGGAAAATATCCTCGGAAGTTCCTTTTTCGACGATACGGCCTGAATACATTACAACGACATAATCCGCCATCTCGGCAATAACACCCAGATCGTGAGTAATCAGCATGATGGAAGAGTTCATTTTATCTTTCAGATTACGGAGAAGATCCAGGATCTGCGCCTGGATGGTAACGTCCAGCGCTGTCGTCGGCTCATCGGCAATAATGATCTTAGGATTGCAGGCAAGAGCCATGGCGATCATAACACGCTGGCGCATACCGCCCGACAGCTCGTGAGGGTACATATCATATACGCCGGCGGCATTGGCAATGCCAACCATATCCAGAAGCTGGATCGTACGTTCTTTGACCTCTTCTTTATTTTTACCTTTGCCGGTATGCAGCTCAATGACCTCATTGATCTGATAGCCGATCCGAAAGACCGGATTTAAAGAAGTCATCGGCTCCTGGAAAATCATGGACATATAATTGCCGCGCAGATGCTGCATGACATTTTCCGGTGCTTTGGTAATGTTATAAGCTTTGCCGTCACCCATATTGAGACGGATCTCGCCTTCAACGACCTGGCCTTGAGGGCGCTGCAGAAGCTGCATCAGGGATAGACTGGTTACGGACTTGCCGCATCCGGACTCGCCAACGACGCCGACCGTTTTACCGGCGGGCACTTCAAACGTAACGCCGTCCACCGATTTGACGGTACCGGTATCGGTAAAGAAATAGGTATGCAGATTATCGAACTCGACCGCGTTGTTGGAGTCCTTCATAACGGTCGTATATTCCGACTCTTTTACGTTTTTACGCTTGCGTTCTTTTTCCAGCTTATCCGTGATCTTGCGGTTTTCTCTGGAAATCTTACGGCTTTCTTTGGCGGAAAGGAAGCCATCATCTTTTTTCTTTGCCATGGATGTTCTCTCCTTTACCGTTTCATTCTCGGGTCAAACGCATCGCGAAGACCATCACCCACAAAGTTGAAGCCAAGCACCGTTACCAGCAGGCAGACACCGGCCGGTATCCATATAAACCAATAATGGGTCATAACAAAGGTGTTATTGGCATCGTTGATAATATTGCCCCAGGAAGCGAAGGGGAATTTAACGCCCAGGCCCAGGAAAGAAAGGGTAGCTTCCGTCAGGATCGTGCCGCCTAACGACAGGGTCGCGTCAACGATCAGCTGAGGGATAACATTGGGGACCAGATGACGGAAGATGCGGCGGGATACACGAACACCGGTCGCCTCCGTGGCCGTCATGAATTCCTGTTCCCTTAGGTACAGGATCTGCCCGCGGACAAGACGGGCGATACCGGGCCATCCCAGGAAACCTAAAAGAAGCATCAGATAGATCATACGGATCTGCGGATCGACCTGCATGCCGTCCATGGCGGAGCCCAGAATGATGATCAAAGGAGTCGAAGGGATGCAGTAGAAAATATCCACGATACGCATGATCAGGTTATCGACCCAGCCGCCGAAATAACCGGCCAGACCTCCGAAGATAACCCCCAGGCCGATCTCAATGAAGACAACGATAAAACCGATCATCAGTGATACACGGCCGCCGTACATCAGACGCGTCAGCACGTCCATGCCGCTTTTATCGGTCCCTAAAGGATGTGCCCAGGTAGGAGCATGGTAGGCGTCGTAAACATAGGTGTCTTTTTCCTGTTTGACCGACCAGGTATTGGAAGCAGGTGCGTACGTAATGGTATACGTATATTCTTCGCCATCGTCTGTGAAGTTGAATTCGGTTACATCCTGATTGATGGCTTCTTCCAGTTCGGTACGAAACCGTTCGGATACCTTGACGCCGTTGTCTTTCGACTGTACGACAAAACGGGAAATAAAAGCCGTCTGCTTACCGTCAGCCAGGATGTTGCCACCCTGATCGATCTGATAACTGTTTCCGTCAGCCTCAAAGGAAGTCTCCCCTGCCGCATAGGCCAGCAAGGCAGCCCGCTTGAAATCGAAAGTAAGTGAAGACTCCTGGACGCCGTCAGCTGGATTGATGATATCGCGCACAGCCATGGCAACGATGGTATCTCCCTGAGAAACCGTATAGATATCATCGGTATCCTTGGTCAGCTGATAGGTATTATCTTTATAGGAAAATTCACTTTTATTGGTCTTGATAGCCAAAATGACCTGTGCCTGTACGATCGGTCCGAAAGTCTGCCCCTCCGCTACGATATAGCGAAGATCCTTATTTTGGGTTACCGCCACGTATTCCTTTTCCATCTTGGTATACGTATAGAACTGCTGATCCTGGCGGTAAGGAGTCACCAGACCTCCTACAAAGCTGAAAATAAACATAACAGCCAGCATGATCAGTCCCACAACGGCCAGCCTATTCCGCATAAAGCGTTTTAAGACCAGCATACCCGGAGACAGCGTCTTGACACGGCGGTCATCATTCAGAGAGTACTCAGGCTTTTTGTTTTCCGTGTCTGTTTCCACAACGGTATCCTTTTGGGTTTCTTTTGTATTATCAGCCATTTTCTTCCTCCCTCCTTATGAATAACGGACCCGCGGGTCAACGACTGCGTACAGAACATCCGACAGGAGGTTGCCCAGTAAGGTCAGGACTGCCATAAAGGTCATATAAAACATTGAGAAGGGGATATCGCCTGCGACCATAGACTGATAGGAAGTATATCCGATACCCGGCAGCGAGAACAGGGTCTCTGTGATCAGGGCACCGGAAAACAAGCCGGGAAGGCTGCCGCCTATGATGGTGACCAGAGGGATCAGGGTGTTGCGAAAAGCATGCTTATAAATAACTTTATGCTCCGAAAGGCCTTTGGCGCGCGCGGTACGGATGTAGTCCGCATTCAACACTTCCAGCATGTTGGTACGGGTGTACCGCATCAGCCCGCCGATCGAGATAATGGTCAGTGTCAGCACCGGCAGTACCAGATGTTTTACTTTATCAAAGAACTTTCCGGCAGCACTCAAAGTCGCATAGTCCCGTCCGACATAACCATATAAGTCGAACCAGCCCAACTTGACGCTGAACAGCAGTTTCAATAGCTCCGCGAAGAAGAAGGACGGAAGAGAAATACCGACTAAAGCGATGGCGGAAATAATATAATCGGTGCGGGAATACTGTTTCGTTGCCGCTACGATACCCAGAGGGATAGCGATAAACATTTCCAGCAGGAAAGAAATGACACCTAAAATAAAGGACAGGCTGATAACGGATTTGAATTTGGCCACTACCGGCATATTCCATCTCCAGCTGTCGCCGAAATGACCGCGCACAGCGTCCTTGAACCAAGTCAGATACCCCATCAGGATATTTTTATCCAGACCATACTGTTTATTCAGCTGATCGACCCATTCCTGATAAGGTTTCGCGCCTGGCGCTGCAGACAGCTGCATAGCCATGTTTTCTACATAAGAGCTGGGAAGAGAACGGATCAGTGCGTAGATAACAAATGTTACACACAGCAGAATGATCACTGAGATTCCCAGTCGTTTCAGGATGTACTTCCTCATTGCTCTGCTCCTTTGGATTTTTATGAAGAGACACGGACTGCTGTCTATCCGGTTCTCCGTTTCACCGGATGACCTTTAACAGCTTATACCGCGGAAATTTTTCTTCATACATAAACTTTGAGGCTAAAGAGCCCCAGAGTTTATGTATAAAGAAAAATTCCATACCATATGAATGAAAGAAAGACGAGCCGCTTCTTTGGGAAGGGGCGGCTCGCCTTCGTAGTCAGTTTTAAGAACGGATCAGTTAAGTTCGATTTTTTCGACTTCAGTCATCCAGCTCCAGTAAGGAGTCATGTCAGGAGTCAGAGAATCGATATTGATACGCTGCGTAGAGAAAATATAGCACTCAGAACGCTGATATACAGGAACCTCAACACCCCAGTCCAGAATGATATTCATGGCTGCCGTGTAAAGGCCTTTTCTGTACTCATGATCAAGAGACTGACGGCCGGCTACGATCAGCTCATCCAGATCCGGATCGTTGATCTTATAATAGTTGGTCGAGCCCTGACTGTGATACAGCTGATACATATCAGGATCGATGCCTGCGCCCCAAGCGGCTACCCACATATCGATAGCATCGGTTTGATAAGCAGCGAACAGATCACTTGCATTAGCCAGGTCATTTACCTGAAGAGTGATACCGATCGTCTTCAAAGCCTCGGAAGCGTTCTTCAGAAGCAGGAAGTCAGGATGATCACCAGTACCGGAACCGCCGATATCGATCTGATAGGACAGGGAAGCACCTTCCGGAGCAGCCGTTACTTTTCCGTCTTCAACAGTATAGCCGGCAGCCTCGAAGAATCCAAGCGCTGCCTGAAGGGCTGCTGCATATTTATCTTCTGCTTTCATTCCTTCGGTGTAGATAGGCTGACCGTTCACATCAACGGAGTAAGCCACCTGATAACCGTCGTCGGTAACCTGAGGAGCAGCCCAGGAAGTGCTGCTGATCGGGTAGTTGATGATCGAAGCGGTATCCCCGTAGTAAGAGTCGATGGACTCGTCGCGGTATACGGAGAAGATCGTAGCGAATGCCTTACGCAGATTCTTTGAAGCATCGGAAGAAGGATCTCCGCCGACGTCAACACGGTCTGCGCTGATTCCGATGTAACCGTAGCCAAGGTAGTCATACAGTTTGGTGGTGATGACGTCACCGGTATCGGTACCGTTGGAGTTGTACTCAGCGATCATCTTATCAACAT
Source organism: uncultured Eubacteriales bacterium (assembly GCA_900315265.1). GTDB lineage: Bacteria > Bacillota > Clostridia > Lachnospirales > Bianqueaceae > RUG760. Next base: position 58,400 of record OMYN01000007.1, on the reverse strand, counting down.
CGATACTGAAGGAAGGATCCGCGATATCGGCCGTTCCTGCCTGGATCGAACTGGTCTTATCGTCTTCAGCCGTCTCGATGAAGTTCAGATGGGCGGTCTTGGGTTCGCCTTTATAATATTTGGGGTTTGCGTCCATGTATACGACACGATTGCTGTAGTTGTTGAATACATAAGGACCGGCGCCAAGAGGAGAAGAAGTCTTCGCACGTACGGAAGACAGGTCGCCTTTGGGGAAGCCGAACTGATGAGCATCATAATCATACTGGCTCGCATCACCGTAATAGTGAAGAGGAGCGATGGAAATTCCCAGCTGATAGATCATAGGAGCGGAAACTTCGGTGGTAGTAACGGTCATGGTGTAATCGCCGGTCTTTTTGATACCGGAAATATAATCAGCGCCTTCGCCGATCTTAACACCCTGAGTAGAGTATGCGTATACATCTGCGGGGATCAGGTCGGAAAGAGCGGTGCCTGCGGTTTCGGCTTCTGCCTGAGAGAAGTTCCAGCCGTAATTTTCCATGATCGCTTCAAAGAAATCGGTAGCCGTTGCATCAGCAGCAAGGCCGTCGTAGCCCCAGGCGGAAGCAGCGGTAGCAACGTCATTGCTGTCTTTTGCATAACCGGCCTGAACGCAGTAATCAACGATTTCCTGAGCGAACTTGGTACCACCGTCATCAACAGCTGCCCAAAAGGCTTTCTGCTGATCTTCGGTCCAGTTGGAGAAGTCGGTATTGTCGCGTCCTGCTTCGCCGATAGCAGCAGACAGAGTGGTCATGCCCTGACGGTATTCTTCCATGCCTTCGATGGGCTGGCTGTACAGAGTAGAAGATCCATCATAGGTAGGATCGGACAGAACATACATACTGAAGATGACGTCATCGATGGTGACGGGCTCTCCGTCGGAGAATACAAGGTCGTCACGAAGAGTGATGTTGTAATCAACGCTTCCGTCATCATTCTGAACCTGCTCGATATCGGCGGGACCGTAATAGGTGTAATCGGTCCCGTTGTAGGAACGAGTCTCGCCTTCGATGCCTTTCAGGACCGGATCGCCTACGCGGTCGGTTCCCATAAGGCCCAGCTGGGTCATTCCTACGATATTGTTATCAGCGACTGAAGAAGCAAAGAAGGGAGAGAATTTTGCTTCCAGGCCCTGATCGGTGGTTGCAACGATGGTATCGGCAGCGCTGCTGGGCTGAGCGGCTGTGCTCTCTTCGGAAGCTTCGGAAGCTTCTGACGCTTCGGTCTTGCTGGACTCTTCTGCAGCGGAAGATTCCGCAGCTGCAGAGGATTCGGTACCAGCACTGCTGGATTCACTGCTCTTGGAAGAGCAGCCGGCCAGCATACCTGCGACGAGAGCCAGACTCAGGAATAATGCAAGAAAACGTTTTGCCTTATTCATGATGTGGTTTCCTCCTTGAATCATTACCTGTTAAAGGTTGTTGCAATCAACAGGAGGATGTGCTTTTTCTCTCTCTGATGCGCTTTTTCAACAAAACAGCGCGCAGCACAACTTTCCGTTGATGCATTTAATGATATTATAATAATGAGGTGTCCGTTGTCAAGATACAAACGTTACTATAGGATATACAATTTCTCTTATTCTTTATGCTTTTTTATAGCGGATCTCGGAAACTTTTTTCCGCATATATAAACAAATTGCAGTGTAGCCGATCATCAAAGTCAAAAAAACAACAGACCAGATGATTTTTCCGAAGGGCCTGTGTACTACAGCCTGCACTACGATATGAACTGTCGTTCCCAGACAAGCAATCGACCCGCAGATCACCCCGGCCATCAGACGGCCCGGCAGGGCTTTTACGGTTTTTTCATAAACATAGTCCCTGAGCTGGGCCCCGTGATAATACCAGGATGCCTGTCCCCACAGGATGGTGATCCCTGCCACCAGAACAGCCGTATACGGTAAGATCACATAAAAGGTATTCAAAAGCCCCTCCGCCGGAACAAACCCTCCGGCCAGAGGGATGACCAGGCACAGGATCCCAAGGACCAGCAGGACCTTCATGCGTTTTATAAAGTCCTCCTGACCCATTTCCGTTTTCCAAACGACCCCTATATATTTATACGTACCATCCGTCTGCTTTTCGAAGTCTTCCAAGAAGGCCCGGCGGCCCTTTCTCTTTTTCTTCTCTTTCGTTTCCTTTTCCTCTTCCATGCCTGCCTCCTCAGCCCTGTTCCCGGTCAAGCTGCCGGCGGATCCGGCGGATGCTCTCTTTCCTAGCGTCTGCCAGCTTGGCTACGTCATCGTATTCCCACTTGCTGACTTCGGTCCCGTAGCCTTTTGACGTCTTGCGGCGGACCGGACCCATAGAGGTTTCCACTGTCTCTTCTTTACGCTCCAGCGTATAGCGGTGAGTTGTAGTTTCCCTGATGCCGATGGTAGTCGTATATTTGTAGGCGCACCGCACCATATCCAACTTGTTTTCTTCACTGCAGATAATGCGGATCAGGGTGCCCGGGCGGGATTTCTTCATCATGATCGGCACCGTATACACCTCATAAGCGCCTGCCTTAAAAAGCTGTTCCACCGCAAAACCGATCTCTTCCGCCGTCATATCGTCCACATTCAAAGACAGTTCCGGAACGACTCCGGTGTCATCCTCCGTCTGTCCCAGCATAGCCCTGACGACATTGGCCTGCTCGAAATCCTTATTTCCGCATCCGTAGCCGATAGCCTCTACCTTCATGACCGGCATGGGCCCGAACTTGTCCGCAAACTCCGTCAAAAGAGCCGCCCCGGTAGGCGTGCACAGCTCCCCCTGGATCTGACCCCCGTAAATGGGGACACCCTTCAGGATATAAGCAGTCGCCGGAGCCGGAACGGGCAGGATCCCGTGCGCGCAATGTACGTGGCCGCTCCCCACATGAATGGGCGATACGATGACCTGATCCGGCCCGATCGCTTCCATCAGCAGGCAGACGGCCGTCACGTCCGCCACCGCGTCCTTAGACCCGACCTCATGAAAATGGATCTGGTCGACCGGGGTCTGGTGAACATAACTTTCCGCCTCCGCGATCCGTTTATACACCCTAAGGACCCTTTCTTTGACCTGGTCCGAGGCATCGAGTTTTTCGACAATGGCTGTGATGTCGTCCATCCCGTAATGATGGTGACCGTGCGCATGGTCGTGGTCAAGATCATGATCGTGGACGTTTTCATCATGGTGGTCGTGATGGTGGTGATGGGAAGCCTCTTCCAGAAGGTCCGCTTCCAAGACACCCCCGACAAGAACATCCGCATGCTTGCCGCTGATGCCGCATTTAATACTGTTTTCGACCTTCCACTCCACCTGATCGATCCCGATATGATTGAGCCGGTCGATCATCATCTGCTGCTGATCAGCGGGCAGAAGATCCAGAAGAGCCGCCGTCAGCATATCACCGGCCGCCCCCATCTGACAGTCGAAATATAAGGTTTTCATGTGTTTCCCCTTTGCGTGTTACCAGAATATTTAATGCTATACTTTAAATATACAAGTTCAAGCCACAAGTAATATTCTTGAAGACTCAGACGCTCATCACGCGCGTTAGTCATCTGTTAAAAATCATGCAGCCCTAATTATTGTACATTATATAAGAGTTTTTCGGAATCTCTAATACATCTTATTTTTTCTTTGACTTCCAAAGGGTAAAGTTTAATGCTCTTGATGATTGCTATATCGATCCATTCAGGAGTATATATGTTATCACTGTTGCTTCTTATAAGTTCTTCTCCATGAATGCAAACTTCTATTGGATAAGCTATTTCTCCTATAAAGTAGGTTTCTTTCCGCCCCATATTAACGATATCAAAGGAATCTATAAAATGGATATTTTCCTGTGATATCGCCAATTCTTCGAATATCTCACGGCAGGCAGCAGAAAAACAAGATTCCCCTTCTTCGATTTTACCTCCCGGAATCGTCCAATATTCCTTCCCCGTTTTTTGTCTGCGGATCAGTAGAACTTTCCCTTTAGATACCAAAATGATGCCTGCACGGTTGGGTAGAGAATGTGCTTGTAAAGATTGATACAAGGAGCCCTCCTTTACCATTTCATTGAATATGACCCTTTTTTTCAAAACAAAAGACAATTATAATGAATAATTGTAAAGAATGGATCTTTCCTTGTCAATCAACAGAAAATACAGTAGGAGATAAGAATAGAATGAATACACATACCTGTTTGGGGATCGAGCTGGGCTCGACCCGAATCAAGGCCGTCCTGACGGATCGGCATCACCGCATCATCGCGCAGGGTGCTTACGATTGGGAAAATTCCCTGACAAAAGAAGGCTACTGGACATACGCTCTTTCAGATGCGATCGCAGGCGTTCAAAAAGCATATCAGCAGACAGCTGACGAATATCGTTCCAAAATCGGACAGCCATTATCAAAGATCGATGCCATCGGAATTTCAGCCATGATGCACGGCTATCTTCCTTTTGATAAAAATATGGAGCAGCTGGCGGATTTTCGCACCTGGCGCAACACCAACACTAAAGAGGCATCCGAAAAGCTGACGGAATTGTTTTCCTTTGCCATCCCCCAGCGGTGGAGCATCGCCCATTTGTATCAGGCCATATTAAATAAGGAAGAACACGTCCGCCGCATCGCTCATCTGACCACCCTGGCCGGCTACCTTCATTATCGTCTGACAGGCCGGCAGTGCGTCGGATGCGGCGAGGCTTCCGGCATGTTCCCTATCGACCCGGAAACGGTGGACGGGCACCATGTGTACGATCGGACTATGGCGGCTAAATTCAATGACATATTAAATAAAGAAGGCCTTCCCTATCAGATCGAGGATATCCTTCCTCAGATCCTGGATGCGGGGGAAGACGCGGGGAGCCTGACGCCGGACGGGGCCCTGCTGCTGGATCCCACCGGGACCCTCAGGGCCGGTTCTCTTTTGTGCCCCTGCGAGGGGGACGCAGGCACCGGCATGTGTGCGACCGACTCCGTTCTGCCCCGTACCGGCAATGTTTCCGCCGGAACCAGTATTTTTGCAATGATCGTCCTGGAAAAACCGCTGTCCAGGCCTTATGCCGAGGTGGATATGGTCACCACCCCCGACGGTAAGCCGACCGCCATGGTCCACTGCAACACCTGTACCTCCGATTTGGATGCCTGGATCCGTCTGTTTGGAGAATTTTCTGAAAAGGCAGGCCTTTCCCTGTCCAAGGCAGACCTGTACAAGCTCTTTTATCAGCAGGCCCTTAGCGGGGCAAAAGACGGAGGCGGTCTGCTTTCCTACAATTATTACGCAGGGGAGCCGGTGACTGGAATCGAAAGCGGCAGCCCCTTGATGATGCGTCGTCCCGACGCCGTCCTGGATCTTCCTAACTTCTGCCGCAGCCTTTTGTACTCGGCCGTCAGCACTCTGGCCATCGGTATGAAACGACTTTCCAAAAACGAAGGGATCAAGGTCGATACCCTGATGTGCCACGGCGGCCTGTTCAAACAGCCTTTGGTCGGCCAGCAGATGGTAGCCTCCGCTTTGCGGGTACAGACCGCGGTCATGGAAACCGCCGGTGAGGGCGGCCCCTGGGGAATGGCTCTCCTGGCTTCCTACCGCCTGCAGAAAGACCGGTTCAGCAGCCTGGCCGAATACCTGGCAAAGGACGTTTTTGCGGACGCTAAAACGACCAGGACCGATCCGGATCCTGCAGAGGCGGATGGTTTTGACAGATACTTGGACGAATATCAAAAAGGTCTGGCGGCAGAAAAAGCGGCTGCCGAAGTCTTTCGAGCTGAAAAAGAATAAAAAGACCGCTCTTTTCAGGGACTGTGTGAGGTAACAATATGCTTGAACAATTACGAAAAGAAGTTTACGAAGCCAACATGATGCTGCCCGCCTACGGGCTGGTCACCTTTACCTGGGGCAACGTATCCGGCATCGACCGCAAGAGCGGCCTGGTCGTTATCAAGCCTTCCGGCGTAGACTATGATAAGTTATGTCCGGAAAATATGGTCGTGGTCAGCCTGGACGGAAAGGTCGTGGAAGGAGACCTTCGTCCCTCCAGCGATACGGCCACCCATCTGGAGCTCTATAAGGCTTTCCCCAACATCGGCGGCATCGTTCACACCCACTCCCGCTGGGCGGTCAGCTTTGCCCAGGCCGGTCAGGGCATCATGGCCATGGGCACCACTCACGCTGACAACTTCTACGGACAGATCCCCTGCACGCGGCCTATGACCCCGGCCGAGATCAAAGGGGAATACGAAAAAGAAACCGGCAAGGTCATCGTAGAAACCTTTGCCGATAAGGATCCCGATCAGATACCTGGAGTGCTGGTTTACAGCCACGGACCTTTTACCTGGGGCAAAGATCCCAAAGAAGCGGTGGTCAATTCGGTCGTCCTGGAAGAGGTCGCTTTCATGAATTATCATGCCATGTCGCTGAAAGTCATGAAGTACCAAAGCGACGCTGCCAAGGCCTCCGACCCTGTCTTTGCCTCTGCAGATCCTGCCAAAGAAGGACAGCCCTTACTGCATCCCATGCAGCAGGAACTATTGGACAAACACTTCCTGCGAAAGCACGGGAAAAACGCCTATTACGGGCAGAAATAAGGACATTAAAAACCCGGACCTTTTCCTTTACGGGATAAAGATCCGGGTTTATTTATATTTATGATCTATGAATATCAGTTAGTCGTCTTCTGGCTGGACTTCTGACTCGACTCCTGGCCGGAGCCATCGCTTGACTGCTCGTCGCTTGACTGCTGGCCGGGATCCTGATTCGATCCCTGCCCGGGCATCTGAGGCGGCGTGCCCGAACCGGACTGGCCGTTCTGTCCTCCGGGGAATCCGTTCTGACCTCCCGGCTGACCGCCCATAGGGCCGCCCATCTGACCGCCCATGCCCTGGTCAGAGGACAAATCTGCCTCCCCGGATCCTGCCTCTTCCCCGTCCACGTAGACGGTGTAGGTATCTCCTTCGGTAAGATCCGGACTGCTGAACACGATGCAGTTATAGGAAAGACCGATGGTTTGACTGGCCAGCGTATTTGAGTCGCTGTCCTTTATTTCGACCTGAGATCCTGCCTGATAGGTCCCGCTCAGCACGACCAGGATAGAAGCCTGCGTAGAATCGGAGGTAAATCCCTGAGCCATCCCACTGGAACCTGCTGCCAGAATGGTACCTCCGCTAATGGTTCCCGTTCCGTTGTAGTCCAGGCTTCCGTCTCCCTGGCCTTCCGGACCTATGATCACGACATTTCCGCCGTTGATCTGAAGGTTCCCGTTGCTGTCGAGCCCATCGCCTACCACCGTTGCGGTAAGACTGCCTCCGTTAATGATAATGGCCGCGTTTTCCTGAACCTCATCCATTCCTCCGGCCCCTTGCTGCGCGTCAGTGGAGCTGCTGTTTTTCCCTTCGGTCGCGTTGACGCCGTCGTCCGAGGCATTCAGCGTGATGGTGCCGTCGTTTACAGTCACCGTCAGGCCTTCCAGACCTTCATAGCAGTTGGTAATGTCGATGGTGCCTCCGTCAATGACCAAGGCACCGTCTGCATGGATCCCGTCGTCTCCGGCATCTATCGTCAGGTTCCCGTCGGAAACCGTAATATCATTGCCTGCGTTCAGTCCGTCTTCACCCGAGGAAAGGGTCAGGTTTCCGCTGACGACGGTGATATCGCCTTTGCTGACGATGGCATGCAGATCATCCTCTCCGTTGACCGTAAGATCACCCTGCCCGTTGATGGTCAGATCGCATTTGACATAAACTGCTGCGTCGATCTTACTGTTGTCTTCGTCCTCGCCCTGTCCGGTGATGGTGTTGACGGTTCCCTCTTCCAGGGTCAGGATGATCTCTTTGGCCTTTTTCCCGAAAATAGCCGCTGCACTGTCACTGGAAATATCCGCATTTTTCAGGATCAGCTGTACCGTGTCCGTCTCCTCCGCTTTTATCCGGATGCGTCCGGTAAAGGACCCGGTCAGTATATAAACTCCCCCGTCCTTGATAGTAACCAATCCGTCCTCGATGCTGACCTGGCCGACGGAGGCGTTTTTGACGGACGCCTTGCTGCCGGACAGTGTTATGGTTACTGCGTCCTTTTCATCCACGTCGGAAGACGATTCGACCGCCAAGGAGCTTTCCGACTTGGTGTCAGCCGAGCTGGATCCCTCTTTGCTTCCCGATTCTTCTGTAACGGACGCTTCTATATCCGATTCTTCCGTACCGGACGAGCCCGCCGCCGCGGAGGCGGATGCGGAGCAGCCGGTCGCGGACAAAAGCAGGGACGCCGTCAAGATGACCGCTCCCAGGCGGCCGCAATATTTTTTCCAATCATGAAATTTCATTCGACGATCCTCCTCCTAAATGGTCTTACAGCCGCTCTTCTTTAGTCTCGATCCGTCCCAGGGATACGTTCAGGTTCCCGTTGCGGCAGCGGATCACGTCAAGAAATTCTTTTTCCTTATCGGGATCCTTAAGAACGACCTGGTAGGTAAGTTCATACATGGCTCCCATGTTGGTGGTCTTTACTTTGCTGCGGCTGCAGTGGGACGTATAGGTTGCAAACAGGTCGGTAAAGGCCCCGTTGTAATCCAGATTTTCCGGAATGGTGATCCTAAGCTCCTGCTCGCCCTTTTTGCCGTTTGCCAGGGGGGAAGCCATCAAAGCTACCTGGACCAGGCTGACGATCAGCGCTACAACGACTGCCATAAGGGCGTAGCCCATACCCAGCGCCAGGCCTACCGCCATGGCCAGGAAGACGGATCCGATCTCGCGGCCGCCTCCTTCGGCAGACCTGAAGCGGATCAGACCGAAGGCACCGGCTACCGCGACTCCTACTCCCAGGTTGCCGTTTACGACGCAGATCACGGTCTGGACCATGACCGGCAGCAGGACCAAGGTTACGACAAAGCCTTTTTTATACTGATTGCGATACGTATATGCCCAGGCGATCAGCGCGCCCAGCAGCAGCGCGATCCCCGCGCAGATAAGAAAACTTGAAAGAGTAACCGTTCCGGTCGATGTGGTGGTAAAAATACTGTTCAGCATGCCTGTGACTCCTTTTTATTGATATTGAGCTGCGTGAGGTCTTCCCTGCCGCAGACGACGTTACGATAATAGGTCCCGTATTTGCTGAAAGAAGTCTGACGGGCCCCGGCTTCTTCCAGTATCTGTACCATCCATAAGGGCATGGCCCCCGGTACCTTGACCTCCAAAAGAACTGCTTCCGGATCGATCAAAAACTTTCCAAGGCTTCCCTGGGAAAGCCGCAGCTGCCCGGTCCGGTAACGGATATCAAAATCAAAGGTCGCTCTCAGGTTGGGATCGTCCTTTCCCGCCATGGCGATCCTTTCGCACCCTATATACACGGCCGGCTGCGGACGGTAGAACTCCAGCATATAGTCGATCTCCCGGGCGATCTGCGTGTCCAGCGGCCTGGATCCCATCCGGTAGAGCCACTCTTCTGCCTGATCCTGCGTGATCGGCTGCCTTCTTTTATATACGATCCCCTTGTACTTTTTCTTGATTTCCGCGTAAACGATTTTGGACGGGTCCCCCTGACAGGCTCCCTGTCCGTAAGTCCTCAGCCTCAGCTTTTCCTTATATAAAGGTTTCTCCAGCGACCGGCGGATCATCTGGTAATCCGGTGTGTCAAAATAAATGGAATTGATCGTATCTTTACCGTACTGATCCACTTCCATATACTGTCCCATCCGTCCGCTGACGAACCGATACTGATCGGTGCTCAAAAGGTACTTGGTCTCGACTCTTTTGAAAATCTCCTGACTTTGATTCAAGGTCTCCATCTCTGCCTCTCCTTTCATCGGTGTGTCTTCCTGTTTGATAGTTTCATGATACGATCCCATTCTGAAAGGAATCTTAAAAAAACAAAGTTTTTCTTTCTGTTTTCTTTCAGCTTTTCCGATTATCTTCAAGAAGAGGTAAGACGGCCTTAAAAGCAGGGATGATCCCTGTCGTTTGCATTCTATGATAAAGGAACTGTATAATGAATAATATCGACATTACGGAGGTTTGGTCATGAATGTCTTAATCGTGGAAGATGAGACCCGTCTGGCAGACGCCCTCGGACAGATCCTCAAAGAAGAAAAACATCAGGTCACGGTGGTATATGACGGACGGGACGGCCTTGAATACGGTCTTACCGGCTCTTTTGACGTTATTATCCTGGACGTGATGCTGCCTTATATGGACGGCTTTGAAGTCGTCCGGCGCCTGCGCAGCCACCACGTGAAGACACCGGTCCTGATGCTGACCGCTAAGGATCAGCTGATCAATAAGATCGAGGGGCTGGACTCCGGGGCGGACGATTATATGACCAAGCCTTTTGAAATGCAGGAACTATTAGCCAGGGTACGCGCCTTAGGCCGGAGGACCGGTGACGTGACCATGGATACCATGCAGTACGGTGATCTGGAACTGAATATGGAGACCATGGAGCTTTCCTGCGGCGCCAAAAGCCTGTCTCTGAGTCAGAAAGAATTTCTTGTTCTCAAGATCCTGATGGCACACAAAGAGACGATCGTTTCCAAAGAGGAACTGATCAATAAGGTGTGGGGGCCCGATTCTGATGCCGAAGGCAATAATGTGGAAGCCTATATTTCCTTCCTTAGGAAAAAAATCGCTTTTGTAGGAAGCAAGGTGCAGATCACCATGGTCAGACGGGTCGGCTACCATCTGGAGGAATGATATGAAGAAAAAGACTCGCGGCGCCGCCAGATCCTCCTCCGTCATCGACAAGATGCGGGTGCGGTTTACCTGGATCTGTATGGGTATGGTGTCGATGGTAATCGCGGCCGTGCTGGCCGCGCTTTTAGTCTCGACTTATCGGAGCAATTTCCGCAACTGCCAGAGGACATTGGAAATGGCTCTCAACAGCCAGACAAGAGAGCCTATGATGGGGCCCGGACAAGAGGGACAGGACCGGCCTGAGGATAATAATTCTCCCTTTATTCCGGTCGTTGTCGTTACGGTCGACTCTCAGGGACAGATCACGGATACGGATGCTCAAAACGCCGTGATCAGCGACGATACTCTTAATAAAGCGGTTTCTTCTTCGTTCGGATCCAATAAAATGAGTGGCAAATTGGCTTCCCTCCATCTGATTTATGAAAAGAAAGAAATGGAAGATCAAAGCACCAGGATCGCTTTTATTTCCTCTTCCAATCTGACTCAGCCCGTTCGCTCCCTCTTGATCAGCGCGGCCCTTATCATCATCCCGGTCCTGATCATCCTCTATGTTGTTTGTCACTTTTTAGCATCGATTGCCGTAAAACCAGTACAGCGTTCCTACGAAAGACAAAAACAATTTACCGCAGATGCCTCCCATGAACTGAAAACTCCCTTATCCGTTATAATGGCTAACAATCAGATCATGATGCATCACCTTGACGAAGCGGTCAAAAGCCAGCAGCAGTGGCTCCTTTCCACCCGGGATGAAGGGGAAAGGATGAAAAAGCTTATTAACGATATGCTCTTTCTTGCAAAAGAAGATGCCGATAAAATGCCTTTGGTTCCGGTCAGAGATAATTTATCCAACCTTGTCCAGTCCAGCGTTTTAACGTTCGAACCGGTCGCTTTTGAAGGCGGCATGTCGATCGAATCTTCCGTTCAGGATGATTGCTTTGCCGTTTACGACGTGGATATGATCAAGCAGCTGATCCATATCCTGCTAGACAATGCATTAAAATACGGTGAGAAGGGGACTTCTATAAATGTGAGACTGTCTTCTTCGAAAAATAAAAAGGGAAAGGAAATGCTATCTTTTTCCGTGACAAATTTCGGCAAACTAATTTCAGCTCAGGATCTTCCTCATATTTTTGAACGGTTTTACCGCGCGGATCCTTCCCGAACGTCCAGCGGTAAAAGCTCAGGTTTTGGCTTAGGGCTTTCTATAGCCAAAAGCATCGCCGACCAAAACCATGGAACGCTGACTTGTACCAGCAGTCAAAAAGAAGGGACGACTTTTACTTTTACGATAGCAAGGAATTAAAAGATTTCATATATATACGACAAGAGGGGCTGTCTATTTAGACAGCTCCTCTTGTCGGGATGTGAAATTCTGGAATTCGATTTATTGCACCGCTTTGTGGATTCGCATTGCGGTATTCGGACTGCATAACCGTTTCTGGTTATGCTTTTTCCGTATACAAAGGATGGAAGCAGGCAACCTTTCTGCCTTTTCCGATATCCTTCATAGCAGGACGACCTTTTTTGCACTCGTCCGTCGCATACGGGCAGCGGGGAGCATACTTGCAGTAATTGATGGCAAATTCTTTTGTCTCGATATCCGGCAGGGCCATACTGTCGTTTTCATTCCATTTATCGCCGATACGCGGAATGGAATCAAGCAGCAGCTGCGTATAAGGATGAGCCGGATGATCCATCAATTCCTTAGCAGGACCATACTCGATCTCCTGGCCGCGGTACAGCGTAGCGATGTAATCAGATACATAGTAGGCAGTAGAAAGATCGTGAGTAATGTAGATGAAGGAGATATTATACTTATCTTTCAGCTCTTTGAAAAGGTTGACGATGTTCATCTTCATGGACGCGTCAACGGCTGCAACAGGCTCATCGGCAATGATCAGCTTAGGACGAGTGATAAGGGCACGCGCGATAGAGATACGCTGCAGCTCACCGCCGGAAAACTGTGCAGAGAACTTACCCTTAACGACATCAAGAGACATACCTACATTTTTGAGGGCGTCATCAGCCGCCTCCATAGCCTCTTTCTTGTTCTTAGCCGTTCCGAAATGAAGGGCAGTATTGTAAAGGTAAGTATCGACAGCTTTACGGGCGGAGAAGGATTCATAAGGGTTCTGGAAGATAGGCTGAACTTCCTTCATGAATTCCTTCTTTTTATAGGACTTTTTATCGGAATACTTTCTGCCGTCAAGAACGATGTCGCCGCCATCCGGTTTATGAATGCGGAGGACCATCTTGCACAGAGTAGATTTTCCGCATCCGGACTCACCTACGATAGACAGGATGACCGGTCTCTCCGCCGTGATCTGCAGAGACACGTTATCGATGGCTGTCATCTTTTTACCACGGATCATTCCTCCGATACGGAAGATCTTGGTAACTCCCTGGATATCCAGAAGAAGGTTTTTATTTGCAGTTGTAGTTTCGGACATTATTTTACACCCTCCTCTTCCAATTTATGGCAGGCAGCAAAGCGGCCCGGCAGGTACTCTCTGAATACCGGAACTTCGCTTCTGCAGCGATCGGTCGCATAGGGGCAGCGAGGAGCGAAACGGCAGCCTTTGGGAGGATTCTTTAAAGCCGGCGGACGTCCGGGGATGCCTTCTTTTGCACTCTTATCACCAACACGGGGAAGGGCTGCTACCAGTCCCTGCGTGTAAGGATGGATAGGATGCTCGAAAATATCCTCCGTCTTACCGATCTCAGAAATGCTTCCGGAATACATGATAGCCATACGATCGGTGATCTGATAATGAACACCCATATCATGGCTTACGATAACGATCGTATTCTTCAGGGTCTTCTGCAGATCCATCAGCATCAGCAGGATACCCTTTTGAACAACTACATCCAGCGCCGTAGTAGGCTCATCAGCCAGAACAACGTTGGGGCTCATGAAGGTAGCCAGCGCAATGATGGCACGCTGTCTCATACCGCCGGACAGCTGGAAAGGATATGCTTCCAGAATATCAGGAGACAGACTCAGCTGTTCCAGATATTTTCCGACTCTTTCCAGAGTTTGCTGCTCGGTCTCATTATGCTTGTCTTCCTTGGGAATGGAATCCAGGAACTGTTTTTTCAGACGGGAAATAGGATCCAGTACAGACTGGGCAGCCTGAGGAACATAAGAAATGTTATTCCACCATGCTTTACGGATCTCTCCGGAATCATAGCTGAATTCTTTTCCGTTCTTCGTTCCGCTCAATGTAATCTTGCCTTTATCGATCTTTAAGGGGTAATAAACCAGATCGTACAGGGCTTTCAGAAGAGTCGTCTTACCGCATCCGGACTCACCGGCAATTCCGAAGATCTCATTGTCGTTAATCGTAAAGTTCAGGTCATTTAAAACATGAACGTCTCCGTCCATCGTTTCATAAGAAGTGGACAGGTTATCAATTTTAATCATAGGTCTTACCTTCCCCTCCTTGCCTGCAGATAATCGTTATAACCGGTGATCAGTAAGAACAGTCCAACGAACATGATGATCGTCGCACCGATAGGTGCGAAGATCCAGAAGTACCGTTTCTGGAAGATGGCGTTTTTAGCCATGGCCCAGTTGATCATATTACCTAAGGAAACCAGGTTTGCAGGTGAAAGACCCAGAACTGCCAGAGAAGACTCGGAGGCGATCGCGTTCAGAACGGCGTTCATGAAGTTGGAAAGAGACCAGGACAGAACATAAGGCAGTACCTCGGTCGCAATGATCTGAACACGGTTCTCGCCGGAGAACTCCGCTGTACGGATAAAGTCACGCTCACGCATGGAAAGCGCCATAGAACGGATCTGACGGCTCGGCCAAGCCCAGGCGAACATTGCCAGTACCAGGGCCATTACGAACCAGGTCATCGTTCCTTTCATCAGCGCGGTCATAAGAATCAGGATCGGCAGAGAAGGAATAACGATGAAGGTATCGGTAATAGTCGAAAGGACACGGTCCAGCGCACCGCCTGAGAAACCGGCTAACAGTCCGACAAATACACCGACAACAGTACCCAGGAAGGCTACGGTAACACCAATGCAGAGTGAATTATGAATGGCCTCGATCAGAAGCCATACAACATCCTGGCCCATGGCCGTCGTACCCAGCCAATGCTGGGGTGAAGGATTCAGGTTATTTGCATAGGAGTTAAATGTAAAAGGATTGATGTGCGGGAAATAGAAAACTACAAAACCAATTATGATGAAGATACAGGTGATGACGAAACCAACATGTACCCTCGCATTGGAATTTTTCCAGAATTTTGCGAATTTCATTTCTGCTGGCCTCCTTACGCGTAACGAATACGCGGATCAAAGAGCGGCAGAATCAGATCCACGATAAATGTCATAGTAGAAATCGCGATGATGGAAATAGTGATCGTAGCCAGGATCATGTTGTAATCCGACATGGTGATGGCTTTCTGGATCAGTTTGCCGACTCCGGGATATCCGAAAATTACCTCGGTCATAATGGAGCCGTTGAATACGCCGCCCAAGCTCAATGCCAGCGCCGTGATCTGAGTAAGAATCGTGTTCTTCAGAACATAGCTTCTGCCGATCTTACCTTCGGAAAGGCCACGATAACGGGCATACTGAACGAAGTCTTCTTCTGCAACGTTGGAGGACAGGGATTTCATGGAAATGATCCACCATCCGGTGCTTACCAGCAGCATGGAGAGCATAGGAAGAACAGATGCTCTGAGAAGAGAAGCAAGCCAGGTTCCGAATCCAGCCATGTTATTGATAGTGGTCGTGATCGGGAACCATCCTAAAATAAAAGCGAAGACGATCTGAAATACCAGAGCGACTATATAATAAGGAATCGGGTAAATAACGATCGCAATACCCTCAAGAATTTTCGAAATTTTTTTATCTTTACGGAAACCTGCAAGAAGACCGATAGCGTTTCCGATGATCCAAGCCAGGATAGTGGAAACGGTGCACAGGCCGACCGTATAAGGCATATAAGTCCCGACGATCTCACCGGCAGGTGTCGGATAACTCATCAATGACGGACCAAAATCAAAATGCAGAAGTCCCTTCCAAAGATAGGAACCATACTGTTGTAAAAGTGAACCTTCGAGGCCGAACTGAACGCGAAGGGAATGACGCATCGCTTCAAGAGCGGTCGGGTCCATAGAGCCAGAGCGGGCTGTAATCTGACCAATCATGGTCTCAACAGGATCTGACGGGAACATACGAGGGATAAAGAAGATGAATGTTACGCCGATCCAGATAGTAAGCAGCCAGGTCAAAGCTCTTTTTCCAAAATATTTCCAGAATTTCAACCCTAACACTTCCTTTTCTGTAAGAGTTCAGTAAGAGCAAAAGATGCCCCAGGTTTGCCTGGGGCATCCCTTTTTAGTTGTTTTGTTTCGAAAAGCGGTGTGCTTTCCGGTTTACTTCACAGTTTATCGAAACTGACAGCGTAAGCCTTTTGAGTTCCTTATAAGGATTACTCTACGGGTTTCAGCTCGTTAACGATATACTTGAAGCAGCTCCACCACCACCACGGTCCGTTGTAAGCGTTGTCTGCGGTAGGATAGTTGGTCCAATAAGTGCTGTTGGTAGGAACGCACTTAACACCGGACTGGAAGCCGATGAAAGGCAGATCCTCAATAGCGACCTCAAGGAACTGAAGAGCCAGTTTATGAGCATCCGGGCTGGACGGGTCAGTCTCAGCAAGCTTATGGATAATATCCGTAGCTTCCTGGTTATTCCAACGAGTACCCTGGCCGGAACCATTCTGTCCCAGCGGAACGATCAGGTCTCCATCCCAACCATTGATCTGAGAGTAAACATCCTCAGTAATGAATCCGGTCGGCCAATATCCGGCGATCTGGTAGTTACCAGTGGAGCCGTTGGTGTTCCAGGTAGAAGAAGACTGAGATTCGATGGTGCAGTTCAGACCGAATTTGGTCAGCTGGTCATAGGCAGCCTGAACACCACGTCCTGCCTGAGCCTCGGTATCAGCAAGGTAGGACAGAGCGATCGTGAACTCTTTGCCGTCGAAATACCACTTACCATCTTTCAGTTCAAGACCTGCCATCTTAAGCAGTTCGGTAGCTGCATCCGGATCATACTTCCAAACACCGATACCAAACATATCGGTAAGGGTAGCTTCGTCATCCGGAATGTCATAGCCCTGTCCGCGAAGGGTCTCGGCCATACGAGTAGCATAGTCAGGATCCCAAGGTTTGTAAGTCGTGCCGTCATCCAGCGGAATCTCGAAATCTTTCAGCCAATTCTGGATCTCGTCTCCGTACAGTTTCAGGAATGCGGAAGTCTCGGTAATGATCGGGAACGGAGAAGTACGTCCGATACCGCCAAAGATGTTCATCATGATCTCATCGTAGTTCATGGCAGCTGCAATACCCCAACGGAAGTACTTGTTGTCGTAAGGAGCGCCCTGGCCGATAGAGAAGCTCAGACCTTTGGAGCAGGGATCATCGGAAGTAGCATACGGGAAGTCTTTGTACCAAGCGGAGATCTTGTCATTCTGATCCATCATAGAGGTCAGCATTTCAGGGGTAACCTCGCAAAGTACATCGACCTGGTTGTTGACCATGGCCATCTGACGGGCACTGTCATCGCCAAGGAAGCGGAACCATACATACTGTGCTGCGGGCTCTTTGCCGGAAACAACACCGGAAGTACTGTTCTGCCAGTCTTCACGACGCTCGTACAGGATCCACTGACCAAGCTCATCATAAGCTTTAACAGTGTAAGGACCTGCAACGACAGGCTTCTCATCTTTGAAGGTGGTTACATCATCGTACTGAGAATAGATGTGCTCAGGAACGATTCGAAGATCGTTACCCCAAATGGTAACACCAAATTTCTGAACCAGACGAGGGAAGGAATATTTGGTTTTGATGGTAACGGTGTAATCGTCGGTAGCTTCAACAGACTCAAATACGCTGTTGTAGTAATCGCACTGAGAAATGTTCTTGTTGCCCATGATCATGTTGAAGGTGAAGGCAACGTCTTTTGCAGTCAGGTCTTCGCCGTCAGACCATTTGATTCCTTTACGGATCGGAACGGTCCACTCAGTGAAGTCATCGTTAGCGGTAGGCATACCATCGGCAACTTCGCCGTACTGCTCACCGTTTACGGTGTCCATTTCCCACATCATAGCGGACATCAGCTGATGGATACCGAAACCAGCGGAAGTACCGGACATGTAGGTATTGAACTGACCGGGAACATCAGTGGGGCTCTGGCACTCAACGATCAGAGTGTCTTTACGAGGAGTACCGACTTCGGTCATCTCGCCGCCGTCGGAGCTCGAACTCGTCGTGCTGCCGGAAGTCTCACTGCCGGCAGTGCTGTTGCTGCTGCCTTTGCTGCTGCTGCAACCAGCAAGAGTGGTTACAATCATAGCAACTGCAAGGAGCAGAGCAAAAATTCTCTTTTTCATGTAGAAACTCTCCTTTTGAATCTCTGAAACGATCCTATTTGCGCATCAGCAGGGCACGTTTCCAAATGATCTTTGTCCCTGTCCGACCTTTATTCGTCATCTCCTCCTCTCTTAAGTGCTGTATATCCAAAGATCTTCCTCCAAGCCCCGGCTTTCGCTTTGGGTTTCATCAGAAGATCGGACGGCTTACGAATCCATTAATCGTCAAACCCGATTTCCCGTTTTTCACGATCTGCCTGGTAAGCTTTTTCCATCAGTTCGGTCAGGTCCCTGGCTTCTTTCAGGCCGATATCGATTGGCCGGTCATAGAGGACCGCTTCCACAAACTTGCGGGTGGGTTTGATGTCATCCGCGGGGATCTCGGGAGTATGGAACTCTTTATCGCCTTCCAGTTTAACCAGGATCTCTTTATCCCGGCAAAGGACCAGGCCCTTGGTGCCGTATACTTCGAACATCTGCGGATTATTTCCGGAAACCAGACTGGTCTCGGCAATGACAGTCGCACCGTTTTCGTATTCAATGGTGCAGACCGCATTATCGTCAACCTCGCGGCCGGTAACGTAAGTAAACATCGAATTGATGCGCTTGGGCTTACCCATCATCCAACGGGACAGATACATAGGATGAGCACCCAGATCCATCATAGCGCCGCCGCCGGTCTGCTTGAAATCATACCAATAATCAGGCAGCCAGTTTCTGACAGCACCGTCGTGGGAATCGCGGGAACGAAGAACGGTGACCTTTCCCAGCTTTCCCTGGTCGATCAGGTTTTTAATGTAAATGTAGCGTCCCCAGGACCGCTGCGGGAAAGAAATCACAAACTTAACGCCTGCTTTGTTGATCTCTTCCGCGATCTGGTCGCAGTCGGCAACATTCAGAGCCATGACTTTCTCGGTAAAGATATGCTTGCCGGCCCGCGCCGCCTTGATCATAACTTCAGGATGCATAGCCGTCGGAGTTCCGATGGATACAGCGTCAACATCCTTTCTGGCCAACAGGACGTCCAGATCAGGTTCAAAATCAACGCCCAGTTCCTTCGCCCATATGCTGCCCCGTTCGGGATCTTCATCCCATACGCAGGTAACTTTGGCGTCATCCATACTCATGAATTCATGAGCGTAGCCGTCTGAATGAACGTGCCAGTCGCTCAGCATTGCTATATTCAGCATTTTTAACTTCCTTAGTGATCTAATGTTGCATTATTACTACAGAGACTGGTGAAATTATACAATGCAGTTTTTCACTTGTAAAGGTTTTTCGGATAGTTAATAAACTAACGGAGACGAATTTACCTCAATTTCGTTGTTTTGCACAAATTCCGCTCGTTGGTTTTATGCAGTCTTTTCGGTAATAAAGTCCCGCATATGTCTCAAAACTTTCCCGCATCCGGCCTTATCCGTTGACAGCCAAGTTTTTGGGGTGCTATGATGGGCGGAGAATCTTAAATTTCTACTATTTTAAGGAGGGCTTGGCATGAAGCAATATCGTGTCGGGATCGTCGGCGCGACCGGAATGGTCGGCCAGCGGTTTGCTACTCTGTTGGAAAATCACCCCTGGTTTCATGTAACGGCGCTGCTGGCTTCCAAAAACAGCGCAGGTAAAACCTATAAAGAGGTTGTCAGCGGCCGCTGGGCCATGCAGTCGCCGATCCCTGCATCCATGGCCGATATGACCCTCCTGGACGCAGATGACATCGATGGAGTTAAAGACAAGGTCGATTTCGTTTTCTGTGCTGTCAATATGCCGAAAGATCAGATCGTCGATCTGGAAGAGCGCTACGCAAAGGCGGAGATCCCGGTCATTTCCAATAACTCCGCTCACCGGGGCTACCCGGATGTCCCCATGGTCATCCCCGAGATCAATGCCGACCACATTCAGGTCATCGACAGTCAAAGAAAAAGGCTCGGCACCAGGTGCGGTTTCATCGCGGTCAAATCCAACTGCTCGATCCAGAGCTATGTTCCTGCCCTGACTCCTTTAAAAGAAGTATACGGCTTGAATTCTGTCCTGGCCTGCACCTATCAGGCGATCTCCGGAGCCGGTAAAACCTTCGACCGCTGGCCCGAGATCCTCGACAATGTCGTACCCTACATTGCCGGCGAAGAAGAAAAGTCCGAGAAGGAGCCCCTGAAGGTCTGGGGGCACGTAGAAAACGGACAGATCGTCAGCTGCTCGGACGTTTCCATCACCACTCAGTGCCTGCGTGTTCCGGTCAGCGACGGTCACATTGCAGCCGTTTTTGCCCGTTTTGACAAAAAACCGGATCTGGAAGAAATCAAAAAGATCTGGGCGGATTTTAAAGGACCCGCTCAGGAGCTGAAGCTTCCTTCCGCCCCCAAACAGTTCATTCATTACTTTACGGAGCCCGACCGTCCTCAGCCTCGTCTGGACCGCAATCTTGAAAACGGTATGGCTGTTTCGGTCGGCCGTCTGCGGGAAGATTCCCAGTACGACATCAAATTCGTATGCCTGTCCCATAACACGCTTCGCGGAGCGGCAGGCGGAGGCGTTGAGCTGGCGGAGCTGTTAGCCGTTAAAGGTTATCTGGACTAAAGAAAGCGGCGCCGCTCTTAATGCGCGGTGCCCTTTTATTTGCAATTCTACTTATTAAATAGGAGGATTCTTATGCAGGCTGTATTTATCGTACTAAACAAGATCGAATGTATAGAGGAAATGCTGGAGCAGCTCGGTAAAAACAAGATCACCGGCGCCACCCTGCTTGAGAGCAAGGGCATGGCTCATCAGCTGAGTGAAGTCAGCGACCTGTCTTTTATGGTATCCCTTCGTATGCTGCTGGACCCCGGTCATAAAGAGAGCCGCACGATCTTCATGGTTGCGGAAGATGATAAAGTCCCGGTAATTTCCAAGATCGTCAATGATGTCACCGGCGGCCTTGATAAACCGGATACGGGCATCCTGTTCACGGTCCCGGTTTCTTATGCGGAAGGACTCGTAAAGAACAATGATTGATAATCCTCTTCTTGCCCTTGCCATAATGATTTTTGCAGGAATGGCCTGCGGCCGTCTTGTAAAAAGGATCAAACTTCCCAATGTTACCGGTTACCTGATCGCCGGCCTTCTGGTCGGCCCCAGTGTTCTCAACATCGTCTCTCAGCAGGCGCTGGATAATTTTTCTATCATTTCCAATGTAGCGCTGGCTTTCATCGCCTTCTCCATCGGCAACGAATTCAAGATCTCCTATTTTAAAAGGGTCGGTGCGACTCCTATCATCATTGCCATCTTCGAATCCCTGTTTGCTGTGATTTTTGTTGTCATAGGGCTTCTGATCGCCGGCAATTCCGTTCCCTTCTCGCTGGCTCTCGGCTCCATCGCCGCTGCTACGGCTCCCGCCGCGACCATCATGGTCATCAAACAGTATAAGGCAAAAGGACCCATGACCGAGACCCTGCTGTCGGTCGTTGCCATCGATGATGCGACCGCCCTGATCTATTTCAGTATCGCTATCGCCATTGCCAATGCTCTGGAAGGACGTTCCGTCTCCATGGTCAAAACCATTCTGAAGCCTATCCTGGAGATCTTCGGAGCCTTAGGCATCGGCGCCGCTATGGGCCTAATCTTTACCATTCCCCTGAAATTTTTCAAAAAACCGGGCAACCGGCTGGCTTTGGTCGTCGGCTTCATCTTCCTCGGTACGGCTGTAGCCGATCTTCTGGGGGTTTCTTCTCTGCTTTTGTGCATGGCTTTCGGCGCTGTTTTCTGCAACTTCAGTTCTGATATCGATACTCAGAACATCGGTATGATCACCGATAATTTCACTCCTCCGCTGTACATGCTGTTCTTCGCGACTTCCGGCGCGGATCTGAAATTGTCCGTCCTTCCCACGATCGGCGTGGTCGGTGTTATCTACATCGTTCTTCGAATGGTCGGCAAATATTTCGGCTCCTGGTTCTCCGCCAAGATCTGCCACGCTCCCAAGTCGGTTCAGAATTATCTGGGCTTCGCCCTGATGCCTCAGGCTGGTGTCGCCATCGGTCTTTCCCTGGTTGCCGAATCCGCTGTTCCTCAGTATGCCGCGACCATCCGTGCCGTTATCCTGTGCGGTACCCTGATCTACGAACTGATCGGACCCGGTGTTGCCAAGTTCAGTCTTACCAAAGCCGGTGAGATCCATCCGGAACCCAAAAAGGCTAAAGCGGCTGCTGCCAAATAAGGCGCGGCATCACTCCCAGTCTTTTCCGAGTCGTTTCTACCCGGATCATATTTTCATCTCTGATCTAACATGAAAAGGACCGCTCCTCCCTTAGGAAGAGCGGTCCCTTTTTTATGATATAAGGTCGTTTCAAAACACTATGTCCCAAATATTTAATGGCTGCTGCATTTATAGGCTGCTGCGGCGGATACTCTGAAAACGG
The DNA here is from genome assembly GCA_900315265.1 of uncultured Eubacteriales bacterium. Classification (GTDB taxonomy): domain Bacteria; phylum Bacillota; class Clostridia; order Lachnospirales; family Bianqueaceae; genus RUG760. The sequence continues at coordinate 35,946 of OMYN01000007.1, read as the reverse complement.
GGATAATAGATGTAATAAGCCTTTCCCAGGATCTCGCCCCGGCTTACGAATGTGTGCTCCCAGTAACGGGAATCCAGCGAATTGTTTCGATTATCGCCCAGCATAAAATAACTGTTGTCCGGTACCTGGTAAGGCCCGTAATCCTGCGCCTGCGGGGTCTCGTTCAAATACGGTTCGTCCAGCTGCTGACCGTTCCGGTAAACGATGCCGCCTTTGATCTCGATGGTATCGCCCGGTACTCCGATCACCCGCTTTACATAAATCTTTCTTTCATCGTCCGGATAACGGAAAAATACCACATCTCCAAACTGGGGCTGATCGAACCAGTAAGAGGCTCTAAGCCCCAATACCCGGTCGCCGGTCATTATGGTACTTTCCATGGAGCCGCTGGTCACCTTGGCATTGACAATGACAAAGTTATTTAGTAAAAAGGCCAAAAGTACAGCCACTGAGATGATACACAGCCAGCTGATGACCTCTTTGAATACCGAATCTTCCGTTTCAGGCTCTCTCCCGTTTAGAGATTCCCAAACCACATCGGTCAGTTTCTTTTGTGCCACTTGCTCGCCCTCTCTGCCAGTTTCCCTTTTTTATATGTTTACAGGAAACAAGTGCGCCTGAGAGGAATCGAACCTCCGACACATGGTTTAGGAAACCACTGCTCTATCCGCTGAGCTACAGGCGCATAAACCGGCTCAAGGCTCATGCCATGGCTTTTGCCAAGGCTTAAACCTTTGACCGGTATCGTTTGTTGATGTAAAGTACGGTCCTTCAGATCTTCTGCAGGAAAACCCGGTAGGCTCGATATCCTTCATAGATATCCGTCTTAGCCGCTACTTCCCACGGAGCATGCATGTTGTGAAGGGCAATGCCCAGATCGATCACATCCATGGAATACTGTGCCAGGATATAGGCAATGGTCCCGCCGCCTCCCTGGTCTACCTTGCCGAGTTCCGCGATCTGATACTGAACGTCGGATTCGTCCCAGATCTTTCTGAGGCTGGCTATATATTCAGCCGTCGCATCATTGGAACCGCTCTTGCCTCCGGATCCGGTATATTTATGAAGAACAGGACCTTTATTCAAATAAGGAGCATTGTTCTTTTCGTGGACACTGGCATAGTTGGGGTCAAAGCCGGCGCTCACATCGGAAGACAGCATCTTGGAATTAGATAACATCCGACGCAGTTTCAGCTCGCTGAACTGACCTGCCTTGTCCATGATCTCCGCCATGGTGTTTTCGAAGAAGCGGGAATGCATACCGGTCGCGCCTACGCTTCCGATCTCTTCTTTATCAACCAGCAGCGTCACAAAAGTCCGGGGGAAGATCCGATCCTTCATGGATAACTGCGCCATTACGGAAGTGTAGGCGCAGATGCGGTCATCGTGGCCATAGGCAAATACCATGCTGCGGTCAAAGCCGAAATCACGGGCAGCCCCTGCCGGAACGACTTCCAGTTCCGCCGATTCGAAATCATCTTCTTCGATGCCGTATTTATCTTTCAAAATAGCCAGGACGTTCTTTTTTACAGCTTCATCCTCTTCATTGTCTGCCGGCTGGCTCCCAACGTTAAGGTTCAGATCCTCGCCGGTAAAGGCGTCATTTAAGCTCTTCGCCCGCTGATCTTTTGCCAAATGCGGCAGGACATCCGAAATACCGAACACCGGATCGCCAGGCTGATCGCCGATGCGGATGGTAACGGTACTTCCGTCTTTTTTAGCGACAACGCCGTGAAGAGCCAGAGGAAGCGTTACCCACTGAAATTTTTTGATACCGCCGTAATAATGCGTCTTCATCATGGCGAAGTCGGTATCTTCATACAGAGGATGCGGCTTCAGATCCAGTCTGGGAGAATCGATATGGGCTCCTAAAATAGCCAGTCCCTTTTCCATATCGTCCGAACCGATCTGTACCAGCATCAGCATTTTCTGACGGTTGATCGCATAAACCTTGTCGCCGGCCTTCAGCTGGGTCTTATCGTTCCGGATGTCGTTAAAATTCTTATAACCTGCTTCTTCCGCCAGACGGGTAAACTCCCATACGCACTCGCGTTCTGTCTTGCAGGCAGACATAAATGCTTTATAACCTTCACAGAAATCAAAGGTCTCTTTCTTCTGTTCAGGGGTGTATTTTTTCCAAAGGGATTCCAATTTTCTACCTCCCGGATGATCGTATTACTATGATAACACGATTTGAAAACCCATACAAGCACAGGGGAAAATTTCCTTACTTCTATTCCGGCCGTCCCTGTCTGTCACGGTCTCACTTTCCTGTGATAACAAAAATCGCTGTACCTTTATACAGTACAGCGATATAAAACAATTGACTAAATACACCCGAGAGGATTCGAACCCCCGACGCGCGGCTCCGGAAGCCGCCGCTCTATCCCCTGAGCTACGGGTGCTTAAAGAACAAATGATATTATACGTCTAATTCACGGCATTTGCAAGATGCTCTTGCCTGCGGACTGGTTTGCGGCTCCGCAGCTTCCGGCCTTCATCGCCAGGCTCCTGTTTTGACGGCTGCTGCTTTCTTTACCTATTTAATACGTATTTTTCAATAGCCTCCGCAACGCCGCCTTCATTATTGTTGTCCTTTGTAATATAATCCGCTGCCTCTTTCATGACCTGGCTGCCGTTTGCCATCACGACCCCGAATCCGGCATATTCGATCAGGGGCATATCGTTTTCCAGATCCCCGATACCCATGATCTCAGACCGGTCGAGCCCCAGCTTTTCCGCCAGGATCTTCATCCCCCGGCCTTTATCGGTCTTCCTGTCATAGGTTTCGACCAGGTAAGGAGCGGTAATGGCTACCGATACGTCCTGCGGCAGCAGCCCCGTCAGAACCTCCTTTAGTTTACGGATCTTACGTAATGAATAGTCAAATTCCCCGCGGGCAAAATATCCGACCTTGACCACATCCTGATAAAGATCAGCTGCATCGGGGATCAAACGAGGCTGACTGCCGGTAGCCTTCTGATAGAAATCCGTTGTATCATCCCAGTGCTCGACAAAGGTGTTGATCCCATTGTAAACCTGCATGTTCATGGTGTCGAAGACCTTACGGCCGGTTTCAATCGCCTGCAGGGCATCCCGGGGATCCATCGTGTTCTTATATATCAGCCTTCCGGTATCCGCTTCGAAAACGATGCCGCCGTTAAGTCCGACTGCATACTGCCCCTTTGTTTGTAAGGAAAGAGCCTTTAATTCCCGCTGCATCCCGTCTGCCGACCGGCCGGAGCACAGGACGATTTTGATTCCTTTTTCCTGAGCTTTACGGATCATTTCGATATTGCGCTGACAGATCTCCTTTTTATCATTGAGCAGCGTTCCGTCCAGATCGATTCCAATTGCACGGATCATGGACGATCACCTCAGGCTCTGGATCAAACCGATCAGTCTTTCCAGTTCTTCTTCTGAATAGTAATCGATCTCGATCTTGCCTTTTTGAACGCCCTTATCCTCTTTATAAGAAATACGGACTTTCGTTCCCAGGATCTCCTGCAGCTGTTCACCGGCTTGCTGATAAGCCTTGTCTACTGCCGTCGGTTCCACCGGCGCCGGCTTGCCCAGCAGAGCTTTTTTAGCTTCCTTTTCCAGCTGACGGACACTCCACTGACCGGCCGCTGCCTTTTTCGCTAATTTCTCCTGCAGTTCTTTCGAACGGATTCCCAAAAGGACCTTGGCATGTCCTGTAGACAGTGAGCCGTCTGCGATCATCCATTGCACGTCGTCACTTAAGTTCAGCAGCCGGAGCGAATTGGCAACCGAAGAACGGCTGCGGCCTACCTTCTGCGCTACCTCTTCCTGTTTCAGCCCGTACTCGTCCATCAGCCTTTGAAAAGCCTTGGCTTCTTCGATCGGGTTCAGATCCTGGCGCTGGATGTTCTCGATCAGCGAAACTTCCAGCGTTTCCTGCTGCGTATACTCCCGGACCAATACCGGCAGTTTATCGATGCCGGCTGCCTTTGCCGCCCGATAGCGACGCTCGCCGGCAATGATCTGATATCCGTCATCGACCTTCTTTACGATCAGCGGCTGCAGCACGCCATGCTCCTTGATCGATGCCGTCAGTTCTTCCAAACGGTCCTGGTCAAAAACCTGCCGCGGCTGTTTGGTATCCGGTTTGATCTTGTCGATATCAAGGGTCACGACCTGATCCCTGCCGTCGGCAGAAGCTTCTGTTTGTTCAGCTGCCCCTGCTTTTGTCTGAGCGGCTTCCGCCTTACCCGTATCTTCACTGGCCGTTCCGGCTTCAGCCTTTGTCCTTTCTTCCTCAGCCTCTTTTTTGGCAGCAGATGCTTCTTCCGTTACGGCCGCCGATCCGCCGATCAAGGCATCCAGTCCACGTCCTAATCCTCTTTTTCTAACACTCATCCGGATGTCTCCTTTCGTCAATCTTGATCCTTGAATGTTTCAGGTGCTTTCAAACCGCAGCGCTTAACGACTTCCTCAGCCAGCTGCCGGTAGCTTTCGGACCCTTTTGATGTTCTATCATAATATATGACCGGCATTCCATAGCTGGGTGCTTCCGCCAGACGGATATTTCTGGGGATCTTAGTCTGATAAACTTTATCCGGAAGATACCGGGTGATCTCATTGACGACTTCTGTACACAAATTGGTACGGGAGTCAAACATAGTAAACAGGATCCCTTCGATTTCAATAACGGGATTCAAACGCTGTTTGACCAGATTGATCGTATTGATCAGCTGGGTCAATCCTTCCATAGCGTAAAATTCACATTGAATGGGGACCAGAATGGAATCGGCCGCTTTAAAGGCATTGATCGTCAGAATATTCAGTGAGGGCGGGCAGTCGATAAAGATAAAATCGTAATTTCCTCGTTCCGGTTCCAGGGCATTTTGCAACAGAGATTCCCTATTATCGATACCGATCAGCTCTACTTCAGCTCCGGAAAGATCCAGGCTGGCAGGCAGCAGTTTCAGTTTATAACTGTCCAGTGAGCAAATCGCTTCCTTTGCTGTGACGTCGCCCAGCAGCACTTCATAGCTGGTATTCAGCAGGGTATCCTTATTCAGTCCAAAGCCGCTGGTCGTATTCCCCTGCGGGTCCAGATCTACGATCAAAACGCGAAAGCCCATATCAGCCAGGCAGGCGCCCAGGTTGACGGTCGTTGTTGTCTTGCCGACACCGCCCTTTTGATTGGCGATCGCGATAATTTTACCCATACACCCGCCTCCTTTTTACTCCATCGATACACTTTTCTTTTTATAGCGAATTTCATTATAACACAGGGACTTCTCTTTTCCAATGAAGCGAAGGGTCAACTTTTCTCAAATGTTCCACGTGGAACATTTGACACCAAAATTTTCCCGATGTTCCACGTGGAACATTTTCCCAGGAAAATCTTCTCGATTGTTCTACGTGAAACATTTCACCTTAAATCTTCATTGTTCCACGTGGAACATTTTCCTGAAACTCTTCTTCGATGTTCCACGTGGAACATTCAACGCAAAAGGATTTTCCCTTTGACTATCTACCCAGATTGCCTCTCCCGGTATTTTCTCGGGTATCCGGACATAATAAGTGCCGTATGTTGTCATACGGCACTCATCTTCATTATTTTATTTATGATTATTATATCCCGCTCTTCCGCGGCCGTTTTGGAAGAATTCCATGGCTCCCCGCTCAACGGTGATCTTCAGCGGAAGGTCCGGTCCCATGTCCCCGTCGATGCAGGTTGCTGCCTTTCCTTCGTCTGCATCAAGCTGAGTGATATGAAAATAATCACTCACCAATCTTACGACTCCATTTTCAACGACTCCGGTCCGCCCGTAAGTAGGATTGAAGTAATGAGAGTCCCCGTTGAAACTGTTGTTCTTGGAAGCCACCAGAGTAAATTGTCCGGTCGACGAACGGGGTACGGTCATCAGATTTGTATTGATAACCGCAAAGTAAGAGAAGAAACCGGTATAACGTTTCTCCCTGGTTTCGATACAGAGCTTCATACGGCGGGCATTGCGGATCGAGGTCATGCCCATTACGTAATAAGCCATCGAACCGAAGGTGTTCTTGGCATCGGTACTTACCTTGGACAAACTATTCAGCGTCCCGCTGGTAAAAGAATCAACGAAATACTGTCCGTTGGCACAGCCGATGTCTACCGGGATCGGGTCCATGTCGCGCAGAGCCTGAAAATTATCTTCCAGTTCCTTCGAAACAAAGCCCAGTTTATGAGCAAACTCATTCTCCGTGCCGGCAGGGATCACTCCGATCGGTATATGGATATCCCGTTTCATCAAGGCATTGACTACCTCATTGACGGTCCCTGTGCCGCCGGCAATAAAAATCGAACTGACAAAGGTCAGATCACACTCGTTTACATACTTCTCGGCATCTCCCGCCATGGTGCTCCTGAAAACGCAGATCTGGCGATGTTTCTCATCGGAGAAAAGTTCAATGAAGCGGTCCAGTGAAAAGCGGAAGTTGGCATCTCCCGCCTTGGGATTATAAATAAGAAGTATATCGCTCACGATAAATACCCTTACATTTTTTCCGGAGCAGAAACGCCTACCAGATACAGAGCTTCCTTCAGCACTCCGGCTGCCGTCCTGGTCAGAACCAGGCGGGCATCACGGGTCTTTTCGTCTGCCGAAAGGATCGCATCCTCATGGTAAAAACGGTTGAAAGCCTCAGCCAGAGCTACCGCGTAGCGGGCAACAAAGTAAGGCTCATACTTATCCAGCGCTTCCTGCACCTTATCCTGAAAACCATCGATCAATTTGATAACGTCCTGGGCATAGCTGTCCGTCAGGCAGTCCATCGCGACGCCGTTCAGATCCCCGTCCACGTCAATGCCCTGGTCCCTGGCCTTGCGCAGAACGCTCATGGCGCGGGCAAAGGTATATTGAACATAAGGACCGGTCTCTCCGTCGAAGTTCAGGACATTGTCCCAGCTGAAGGTCTCTTCCTTGATGCGGCTGTTATAAAGATCATGAAAAACGACCGCACCGACTCCGACTTTTTGCGAAACCTCATCCATATTTTCAAGGCCGGGGTTCTTTTCCATCATGATATCCTTGACCTTGGACACCGCTTCCTTAAGCAGATCTTCCAGCCAGATGACCTTGCCCTCGCGGGTGCTCATATGGCCGTCTTCCAGGCTGATCAGACCGTAAGGGACGTGGACCAGGTCCTTGGCCCAGGGCCGTCCCAGTTTTTCCATTACACGGAACCACTGGGCAAAATGAAGACTTTGCTCCATACCGGTAATATAGACAGCCTTATAAAAATGATAGGTGTCCCAGCGCCACTGAGCCGAAGCCAGATCACGGGTCGCGTACAAGGTGCTGCCATCCTTCTTTAAGATCAGGCAGGGCGGCATATCATCATCCGACAGATCCACGATCTTGGCGCCCTGGCTGTCCTTCAGCAGGCCTTTTTCCTGCAGTTCATCAATGATAGGCTGTGTTTTGTCCCAGAAGAAGCCTTCGCCTTTATAAGAATCAAAATGGACATCCAGCATCTGATAAACTTTCTGAACATCCTGAAGGCTGATATCCACAAAACGGCGCCACAAAGCCAGCGCTTCCTCGTCTCCTTCTTCCATGCTCTTGAAGGCCAGACGGGCTTCTTCGTTCAGAGAATCGTCCTTCTCCGCTTCCTGATGGAACTTTACATACAGCTGCACCAGGTAACGGATGCCGCTTTTTTTGACCTCTACCTCATCGCCCCACTTGCGGAAGGCAACGATCATCTTACCGAACTGAGTCCCCCAGTCGCCAAGGTAGTTCATACTGACGGTATGGTAGCCCATAAAATTATAGATGCGGGTCAAAGAATTGCCGATCGCGGTCGTACGCAAATGTCCGATGTGGAATGGTTTGGCTACATTGATCGACGAATAATCCAGGACGACCGTCTTACCGGCTCCCTGGTCGGAACTTCCGAAAGGCTTTCCTTCTTCCGCTGCCTTCTGGACCTGGCCCAGTACATGAGCCGCGATCCACTCTTTATTGATAAAGAAGTTCAGATACGGGCCCACTGCCTGTTTTTGGTCGAACATCATACTGCCTTCCAACTCTTTTTCAAGATCGGCCGCGATCAGGTTCGGCGCCTTATGAAGCGTCTTGGCCAGTTTGAAACAAGGGAAGGCATAATCGCCCATGTTTTTATCTTTTGGGACTTCCAGACTCTGGCAGATGACATCTCGGTCAATGTTAGGCCACCGGCTGCACAGTTCGTTGATTACATTCTCTTTTATATTCACGTGATTTCTCCCTTTAGGCTCCGGTCAGTGGAGTATTTTTGATTTTACTTTGTTTACGGGGATATTGCAAGGCTAAGGGACCGCCCTTTACAAAGACGGCTATCTGATGCTGGTCGCCGCTGGCCGGATCCTTAAGGATCTCCTTCAAATACATCTTGAGCACCTCCTGAGCCTTTTTGCTTTCAGACAGCTCCTGGTCCAGAGAAGGCCCCTTATAAGCCAGAAAATAACCGCCCGTTTTTACGTACCCGGCGCAGTATTCCAGAAGAGCCGGCAGACTGGCAAGAGCTCTTGCGGTGACAATGTCGAATTTCTCCCTCATCTCAGGCCGATGTGCACCGTCCTCCGCCCTGTCGTGAACGCAGGAAATGTCGGAAAGGCCCAGTACATGGACGACCGTCTCCAAAAAAGTCAGCCGCTTCTGAAGCGAATCCAGCAGGACTACCTTCAGATCCGGGAAGAGGATCTTGAGCGGGATACCGGGAAAACCGGCTCCGGTACCCACATCGATCAGGGTCAGCTTACGATCGGGATTCTTCTTCATAGCGGAATCGATCACTGTCCAGGCGCTCAGCGAATCGGCAAAATGCTTGACTGCGATCCCTTCGGGGTCCGTGATGGCCGTCAGATTCATTTTCTGATTCCATTCCACCAGAAGATCCGCGTAGCGGCAAAACTGCTCCAGCTGCTCAGAACTGAGTTCCACCCCCATGCGGCTGGTACTGTCTGTTAAAATTTCCTGCAATACTGCCATGTTATCCACTGTTTCCCCTTATTTCTGCAAATTATCCGTATGATAGCGGCGCTGCTCCAGATAAACCAGAAGCACACTGATATCCGCCGGCGAAACTCCCGAAATACGGCTGGCCTGGCCTACCGACTCCGGTTTCAGTTTATTCAGTTTCTGCTGAGCCTCGATGCGGAGGCCGTGAATGGTACTGTAATCGACATCCTCCGGCAGCCGTTTTTCTTCCAGACGATGGAAACGGGCCACTTCTTTGATCTCCCGTGAGATATAGCCGTCATACTTGATCATGATCTCCGCTTCCTGAGTCACCTCAAAAGGAAGATCCGGCCGGTCGGGGTCGTAAGGAGCGATCGATTCATAAGTGTTTTCCGGATGCTTCAACAGATCTGCCAAAAGCCCTCTGGTCAGTATGTCCTTACCTCCCTGGGCATGGGTGGTCTTCAGCCTCTTTATCTCGTCTTCGATCTGCTTTTTCTTGATCAGAAAGCGCTGATAGCGCTCCTCGGAGATCAAGCCTACCCGGTGGCCCTCTTCCGTCAGCCTAAGATCCGCATTGTCCTGACGCAAGAGAAGCCGATATTCGGCCCGGGACGTCATCATACGGTAGGGCTCGTTGGTGCCCTTGGTCACCAGATCATCGATCAAAACACCGATATAACTATTGGTCCGGTCGATATGCAGCGGCTCCATCCCTTTCAGCTTCATGGCCGCGTTGATACCGGCTACGATGCCCTGGGCCGCCGCTTCCTCATAACCGGAACTTCCGTTGAACTGTCCGGCCGAAAACAGACCGCTGATCTTTTTCATCTCCAGCGTCGGCTTTAATTCCTGAGGATCCACGCAATCATACTCAATAGCATAGCCGGTCCTCATGATCTGAGCATGTTCCAGCCCCTTGATGGTATGCAGCATGTCCCTCTGCACGTCCTCCGGCAGGGAAGAACTCAGTCCCTGTACATAATATTCATTGGTAAATTCCCCCTCCGGCTCCAAAAAGAGCTGGTGACGGTCTTTATCGGCAAACCGTACGACCTTATCTTCGATCGACGGGCAGTAGCGAGGCCCGATGCCATGGATGACGCCACTGTACAAGGGGGACCGGTCCAGATTTTTACGGATGATCTCGTGCGTTTTTTCATTGGTATAGGTAAGGTAGCAGGGCAGCTGGTCCCGTTTTATTTTTTCGGGACTGTCTTCAAAAGAAAAAGGCACGATCTTGTCATCCCCGTACTGGGGGATCATCTTGTCAAAATCGATGGTCTTGGCATCCACGCGGGAAGGCGTACCGGTCTTGAAGCGGCGCATGGAAAGGCCCAGCGCTTTGACGCACTCGGTAAGTCCTCCTCTTGCCGACGGCATTCCGTTCGGTCCGCTGATCATCTGGTAATTTCCATGGATACAGCGGGAATTCAGATAAGTGCCCGTACAAATGATGGCGGCACGGCAGGGGTAATAAGCGCCGGTCCCCGTCACCACTCCTACGACCTTTCCTTCTTTTACATCGATCTTGACCACTTCATTCTGGCGGACCCATAGATTCGGAGTCTTCTCCAGCGTAAATTTCATGGTCTCCTTGTAGCGGAATTTGTCCGCCTGGGCCCTGAGTGAATAAACGGCCGGCCCCTTGGAGGTATTCAGCATTTTCAGCTGCAGGTACGTTTTGTCAATGTTGCGCCCCATCTCTCCGCCCAGGGCGTCGATCTCCCGCACCAGATGGCCTTTGCTGGTCCCCCCTACGCTGGGGTTGCAGGGCATCATCGCGATCGAATCCAGCGACATGGCAAATACGATGGTCTTAAGACCCAGGCGCGCACAGGCAAGAGCCGCTTCGCATCCCGCGTGCCCCCCGCCGATCACCGCAACATCCACGGCCTCTTCCCTATATTCCCTGACTTCACTCATCTGTCAAACCTCTTACTTTCCCAAACAAAAACGGCTGAAGATCTGGTCGACCACATCTTCCTGAGTACTGCGGCCCGACACTTCGGACAAGGCGTCCGCCGCTTCCCTCACGTCGATCAAAAGAAGATCCAGCGGCACCTTGGCTTCGATGACCCTGTCCAGTGCTTCCCGGGCCCGGATCAGCGCCTCTTCCTGACGCAGGTTGGTCACCAAAGGCCGGTCACTGTTCAAGATATCACCTTTAAAAAACAAATCTTTTATCCTATTTGATAAAACGTCTATGCCCTTCTTCTCCTTCACGGAAATCGGGATCAGAAGAGGGGCCACATCTTCTACAGAAGCAAACGCTTTTGTCACATCTTGGCTGCTGATGACGCTGTCGTCGGTCTTATTCAAAAGCAGCAGATGCGGTTTTGACCCAATGTCTTTTAAAAGCTCTACTTCTTCCGGATCGACCGGACGGGACGCGTCCAGCACCATCAGGACCAGGTCGGCTTTCTTCATCATGGCAAAGGACCGTTTGACACCGATCTTTTCGACAAGATCATCCGAAGCCCTTATACCGGCCGTATCGATGATGCGTACCGGGATGCCGCCCAGGTCCAGCGACTCTTCGATGACGTCACGGGTCGTTCCGGGGACAGAAGTCACGATGGCCCGCTCGTCGCCCAGTAAAAGGTTCATCAGGCTGCTCTTGCCCACGTTGGGCTGGCCTACGATGGTGCAGATAACGCCGTTACGCAGCATTTTACCGCTTTCGGCCGTTTTCAGAAGCTCCTCGATTTTTTCTTTGGCATCCCGGCAGACGTTTTTCACCTTTTCTTCCGAAACTTCAGGGATATCGTCATACTCCGGATAGTCGATATTGACTTCCGAATCCACGATGGTGTCGATCAGCGTTTTACGGATCTCTTCGATGGCGCCGCTCAGGCGGCCGGACAGCTGTCCCACCGCTGACTTGAGCGAATAGGACGTCGACGCGCTGATCATATCCATGACCGCTTCCGCTTCCGAAAGGTCCATACGGCCGTTCAAAAAGGCGCGTTTGCTGAACTCTCCTCTTTGGGCCATGCGGGCGCCTGCCCGGATCAGCTCTTTAAGGATACGGTTGACGATATACATGCCTCCGTGGCAGTCGATCTCGACCGTGTCCTCGCCGCAGAAGGTACCGGGACCTCTCATGACCAAAACAAGAGCCTGGTCCAGGATCTCGGGCTTGGGATCCAGGGTGTGGATAAGGCCGAATACCGCCTTATGTGAAGGCACTTCCGACAGGCTTTTTCTGCCGAATTTAGCCGTAAAAATGCGGTCCGCCACCTGGATCGACGAGTCGCCGGCCACCCGGATCACGGCCAGTCCTCCGACTCCGACCGGGGTCGATAAAGCGCAAATGGTATCGCCCATAAAAGCTCCCTTTCCCAAACAAGATCTATCCGGTAAATTACCGGACAGTGGTTAATAACACGGCCTTTCAGCCCTTCCGATAATAAAAAAGATACCGCACACATAAAGGCGCGGTATCCTTATTATATCCCGCGTGAAGCGGAAACACTTTAGTCTTTGTAAGAGCGGCGGCGGGGAGTAATGATGACCTTACGGTAAGGCTCTTCCCCATCGCTGTGGGTCTCAACGTCGCGGTCCGGCTGCAGTACGGAGTGAATGATCCTTCTTTCATAAGGATTCATAGGTTCCAGTACGACACGGTGACCGGTCCGTTTTGCCTTTTTGGCCAGATTCAGGGCCAGCTTTTCCAGCGTTTCCTGACGGCGGGCACGGTAATTTTCGGTATCCAGCTTCATGCGGACATGGTCCTGACGGTTTTTATTGATCACCAGGGTGGTCAGATACTGAAGAGAATCCAGGGTCTGTCCGCGTTTGCCGATGATGATGCCCATGCCTTCGCCTTCGATATTCACGTTCATGATACCGTCTTCGGAAAATTCGGTGGTGATCACAGCGTCGATCCCCATGGCCTTCAGCGTCTTGGTCAGGAAATCACGGGTCTGTTCCATTACCTGATCCGCGTCGGCAGGGATCTCATAAACCTTCTGCTCAAAAACAGGTTTCTCCGGCAGCGGTTCCATCTCCTGCTCGTTTTCCACTTCCCTGTCAGGAAGGTTCTGAGGACGGCGTTCATGATAGCGGCCGCTTCTTCTTTGACGGTCCGAGGGACGGCGGTTCCTGCGGTAGCTGTCCTGATCGCGGTCCGTATCAGCGGATTCATTCAGCTTTGCCTGGCGGATACGCTGCTCGATAGTATCATCGATAACGACTTTTTCACCGTTGACGGTAACTGCTTCCAGTTCGATACGAGAAGGAGCTTTGACCTCTGTCTGCGTCTTGACTTCTTCTTTTGCCGGTTCGGCTGCCTTGACATCGGTACTTCCCTTAACAGCCTTCTCAGCTTTTTCGTAAGGTTTGCCGGCTGCTTTTTTATCAGCCGGAAGCTGATTTGCTGCAGGCTGATCTGCCGGGGACTGAACTACTTTTTGCAAAGGTTCGGCAGCGGTTTTTGCCTGAGGCTTTTCAGCCTTGCTTTCCTGGACTTTGGTGACCGGAGTTTTGGTTTTCTGACCCTTGGTATCACCGGCGGTCTCGGCAGATTTCTCATCTGCTTCTTCCTTGACCGTTGCCTTGATGGTCACGGATTTTCCGAATAAACCGAAGACTCCTTTGGACTCTTCCACAACTTCGATGTTTACATGATCGGACGGGCAGCCCAGCTGCACCAGTGCGTTCGTGATCGCTTCATCTTTTGTTTTACCGGTAACAACGACGGATTTCACCTTGTTTCCTCCTTTACCGCGTCTTTATCTGTCTCTTCTTTTTTCTCTTCAGACGTAGTTTCTGCAGGCGCTTGGCTCTCAGTGCGTTTTTTCAGCTGTTCGTTCATGGCTGCGATCTTATTGCCGGCCAGACTGCTTTTACTTATGGTCTTGCCGGTACCTAAGCGGCCGCCGGTCTTTACATCGATAGCAGACAGATGTTCCTGCTGCTGTTTTCTCTTTTCGATCAGCTCGTCGCGGTGCTTTAAAGCTTCCCTATACTCTTCTCTGTCGATCACGCTGTCAGCGATCCAGGTTGCCAGAAGGGCAAAGATATTGCTGACGATCCAGTATACGCAGATACCGATCGGCATATTGATGGCAAAGAAGAAAGTCATGATGGGGAAGATGTAGGTCATCATCTTCATGCTGGCCTGCTGCTGAGGCACTTTACCGTCCGGACTGACCAGTTTCTGCCGTTTATCGTTGGCTCTCTGGGTCAGAAAAGACTGCAGGAAGGTCGATAGCGCGGACAAGATCGGGAATAAGATGCTCCAATTGGTAAGAGCCGGGTTTTCGGACAGGTTGAAGGTCAGAAAACCGAACCCGACGGTGTTATAGGCTTCCTGCAGTTTATAGGCCTGCATAAAAGTACTGTTGCCGGTCAGGCTCAGCTGTTCCGTCAACGTAGCCCACTGAGTGCGGGACAGACGCTGTAAAACATCCATTACCGACGTGACGCTGGCGGCATCAAAATTTTTGACGCCCTTGATAATGGATGCGAAATTGCTGCTCAATACATCGGCGTAGCCATTCTGATCCATGATAATGCCTGCCATGGTCTTGAAGAGAGCGCCGATATCATTAACATAAAAAGGAACGTTACGAAGAACTTCGAACAGAGCGAAAATGATAGGCATCTGGATCAGAAGAGGGAGGCATCCGCTCATGGGGTTTGCCTTATTGTCCGAATACAGCTTCTGGATCTCTGCGTTCATTTTCTGTGTGGATTCCGGGTCAGTCTTATTCTTATACTTAGCCTGGATCTTGTCGATCTGAGGCTGAAGCAGGGTCATCCTTCTGGTCGAGCGCTGCTGTTTGATCATCAGCGGCATCATGGCAGCGCGTACGATAAAAGTAAAAAGAATAATGTCGATAGCCAGCACCTGTTCGGTCATGCCTTGCTTCAGCACGATAAAAAGTCCGTTAAAAATAAGGGCCAGAAGCAGTGCGAAGGGTTTCAGGAGCCAGTTTTTGGTTGCGGCCAACTGCATATTATTCAATGGCCAATTTCCTCCTAGGATGGCGGTCAAATCGATTTACGGTACAGGGTCATATCCTCCCGGGTGAAACGGGTGGCAGCGAAGGACTCGTTTGATGGCAAGCCAGCCTCCTTTGATCACTCCATATTTCGAAACGGCCGTATAAGCATAAACCGAACAGGTCGGAAAATACCGGCAGCACGGCTTTTTCAGAGGCGATATCTGCTTCTGATAAAAGCGGATCAGCCATAACAATAGACGTTTCATTCTTCATCACCGGAACGGATGATTTTCAGGTTCGCTGCCAGCTTCATTAAAGATTTTTCCATATCGGTGCTCTTTTTATCGACAGATGATCCTCTGGCTATGACAACGATATCCCAACCGGGCACAAAACTTGTCTGACGGAGCCGGTAAGCCTCTTTGATAATGCGTTTGACGCGGCTTCTGACAACACTGTTTCCCACTTTTTTGGAAACCGTGATGCCGATACGGTTCCTGTCGAGCCCGTTCTCCAAAACATACATGACGATACTGCGGTCCGCCCGTGAGCGTCCGCTGCTATAGACCCTTTTAAAATCAGGGTTTTTCAGACTTTCCACGTTTCTTTTCCTTTTCAGAAAAAACCTGGGCAGAAAAGACGGTTTTCGGATAATTGTCAAAATCGACGGGAAAAGCACCTTTTTCCACCAAAACGATTCGGAAAAACGGGCGCTTGCCCCGCCGATCAACAAGTTTCGTTATTCGAAATCAAGCCGTCAGAACTTTTCTGCCTTTTGCTCTTCTTCTGGATAATACTTTGCGGCCGTTAGCGGTTCTCATTCTCTTTCTGAAACCGTGTTCTCTTTTGCGCTGTTTCGTTTTCGGACGATAGGTTGTAACCATTAAAAACACCTCCTTCATCTAGAGCACTTGTCCATTATATTGAAAACCATGTCCTGAGTCAAGCATTTTTTCTTTATTTACGCGACTTTGAGGGTCCTTGTCCTTTCGGGACCGCTTCCCTTTGTCCGGGGATAAATTATTTTTTATCCACATTTCACTCCTCTTTATTCACAATTATAAGACAGTTATCCACAAAAAGTGCATAAAGTATGAAAAACCTACCTCGCAACCTGCGGTAAATCGCCCTCTTTTTACACGTGTATAGTGAGAAAAAAGTTATCCACATTATCCCCAAAACAGCCCTTCTGCCCCTTCCTTCCTTTATTGAATCCCCCCTTTTGATTTGCTATCATAGTAGGAAGCATTTATCAGAGGAGGTAAGCTATGGAGAACGTTTCCGATGCTTCTTCGCAAGCTGCGGATCTGGATCTTCAGCAGATCTTTGACCAGATGATCGCCCTGATCAAGACCAAACTGACAGATATTACCTATAACACTTGGTTCAAGACCCTTAAACCCATCACGATCGACAATAATATTCTGATCCTTGAAAGCGTCTCCCCCATCGGACGCAAGATCATAGAATCCCGCTACCGTGAGAATGTCCTGCAAAGTCTCAAAGAGATCGGACACGGCGAACTGAATTTCAAAGTCTACGATCAGGGGACCTATACCGAGCAGGCAGCCAAAAAACTGGAAAAAGAAGAGCTGAACATCGAACTGGCAAAAAAATCCGGACTGAACGTCAAATATACCTTTGACAACTTCATTCAGGGACCCAACAATCAGCTGGCTTTCGCCGCCGCTCTGGCCGTCGCCGAAATGCCCGGCCAGGCATACAACCCCCTGTACATCTGGGGAAACCCCGGACTGGGCAAGACCCATCTCATGCAGGCCATCGCCCATCACGTTCTGGACACGGATCCTTCCAAAAAAGTCCTGTACGTGACCAGTGAAACCTTTACCAACGAGCTGATCACTTCCATCTCCCATCATACCAATGAGGAGTTCCGCCGCAAGTACCGCGATATCGACGTCCTTCTCATCGACGATATCCAGTTTCTTGAAAGCAAACAGGGCACCCAGATGGAGTTCTTCAACACCTTCAACGCCCTTTACGAAAACAACAAGCAGATCGTCATAGCCGGCGACCGCCGTCCCGAGGAGATCAAAACACTGGAAGAGCGCATCCGCTCCCGTTTCAAATCGGGCATGGTAGCCGACATCAAGCCGCCGGATTATGAGACCCGGGTGGCCATCCTTCAAAAGAAGGCCGAAAACAACGGCATCAGCATCGACATGTCCGTCCTGGGCTACATCGCGACAGTCGTTTCTTCCAATATAAGAGAGCTGGAAGGAGCCCTGACCCGCGTGCAGGCTTTTGCCAAACTCTATCCCAACCGCAAGCTGGATATAGCCTTGGCTCAGGAAGCCTTGAAGGACTTTTTAGCCGGTGATGCGGTCACCGTCATTACCGTGCCCCGTATCACCAGCGTGGTCTGCGAACGCTACAACGTGACGGTGTCCGACTTACAGTCCAAGAAAAAGCCCAAGGAGATCGCATATCCCCGCCAGATCGCCATGTATCTGTCCCGTAAGCTTACGGAAGAGCCCCTTGACCGTATCGGCAGCTATTTCGGCGGCCGCGACCACACCACGGTAGCTTACGCCGTCAGCAAGATCAGCGATGATCTGAAGGGACGCGACGGAGATGAACTGCGCCGTTCGATCGAAGATATGGAAAGACGCATCAAAGGAGAATGACTTTTTCACACCCCTTTGTTACTTATCCCCATTTTTTGGTGTATAACCGGTCTTTTTACGGGGATAACAGGGTGTAAAGGGTGTGGAACGAAAGATAATAACAAAATGCCTTACATGTGTAAGAGTGAAAAAGAGGGATAAGTACCCACCTTATCCTGCCCTCATCCACGGGTTTATCCCGGACGGATGATCAGCATCCAAGCGGGTCTAAGGCCCTTTTCCACTTTTCCACCGCCCCTACTATTACGACTACTATAAAAGAAATAATAAATGATAGGATATCAACTATCCGGCCCCGGCCGGTGATACCGAATCATTGTTGAAAGGAGCTTTTCCACCATGATCATCATCTGCAACCGCCAGGATCTGTTAAAGGCCGTCGGGACTGTTTCAAAAGCCGTGTCCATCCGTACGACCATGCCGATCCTGGAAGATATCCTTCTGGAAGCCGGCGGCGAGACCCTGACCCTTCTGGGCAACGACCTGGAACTGGGCATCCAGACTTCCATCGACGCTGTTGTTAAAGAAGAAGGTTCGATCGCCGTCAACGCCCGTATGTTCAGCGAGATCATCCGCCGCCTTCCGGACGAAGACGTCAAATTATCGACCGGCAGCGATTCTCATAACATGACGATCGACTGCGCCCGTTCTACCTTTACCGTGGCGACCCTTCCCGGAGATGATTTTCCCCGTTTGCCTGAGGTGGCCAGCGAGCATCAGATCATGATCTCCCAGATGGTTTTGCGGGACATGATCGGTCAGACCATTTTTTCCATTGCTCCCGAAAACAGCGGCCGCCCCATCCTGACCGGCGAACTGATGGATGTCCGCGACGGATATCTGTATCTGGTCGCAGTCGACGGTTTCCGCATTTCCATGAGACGGACCAAAGTTCAATCCGATCAGAATTTTAAGGTCACCGTTCCCGGAAAAGCCCTGACCGAGATCAATAAGATCCTGGAAACGGAAGAAGACTCCGTAGCGACCATCAGTTTTACCGGGAAACACGCTCTGTTTACCATGAACAACACGATCGTTCTGACAAGGCTTCTGGAAGGACAGTTTTTAAACTACCAGCGCAATCTTTCCATGGACTTTTCCAGCAAGGTCATCGTTGATAAGCAGGAGCTTTTGGATTCGGTCGACCGTGCGGCCCTGATCTCGCGCGAAAGCAAGAACAGCCCCATCCGTCTGGACATCCAGGATAAGACCATGCTGATCACGTCCAATGCGGAAAACGGTACGGCTCATGAAGAAGTACCGATCGAACTGGAAGGGAACGGCCTGACCATCGCTTTCAACCCCAAGTATTACCTGGATGCCTTGAAGGCTGTCTCCGATGAAAAGATCGAGATCCTGTATTCTTCTGCCCTGACTCCCTGCATCATCCAGGCAACAGAGGGAGAAGACTACAAATATTTCATCCTGCCTATCCGTCTGCATAATTAAAGAGGGATATCTATGAAAACGGTTACCGTAACAGGAGAATATATCCAGCTCAACCAGTTGCTGAAGCTGGAAAATGCCGTCTCGACCGGCGGTGAGGCCAAGGCTCTGATCGAACAGGGAAAAGTAAGCGTCAACGGTCAGGTCGAATCGGCGGTCCGCAAAAAGATCCGCAGCGGCGATGTGGTCAAGGCGCCCGGTCTGGAAATAACCGTCCTCTGCCGGGGATAAGGGCCCGATATGTATGCAAACCATCTTGAACTGAAACAGTTTCGCAATTATCAGACCCTGTCTTTGGATCTGGGGCCTCATCTGACCATCGTGACCGGTGATAACGCCCAGGGCAAGACCAATCTTCTGGAGGCTTTGTATCTGTGCGCGACCGGCCGGTCCTGGCGGACTTCCAACGAAAAAGAATGTATAGCCAGAGACAAGGAAGAGGCTTATGTAGGACTGGATTATATGTACCGGGACAAAAAGGAAAAGGTCGAGATGGTCCTTCGCAGGAACGCGCGGAAATCGGCCATGATCAACGGCTATCCGGTCCATCGTATCAACGACCTGTTCGGCCGCTTTCATGTGGTGGTCTTTTCTCCCGAAGATCTGTATCTGGTCAAGGGAAGCCCTTCCAAAAGGCGCCGCTTCCTGGACATGGAGATCAGTCAGCAGGATCCCATCTACCTTTACAATCTGCAGCAGTATACCATCGTTTTAAAGCAGAGGAATCGTCTTCTGAAGACGGAAAAGGACCCGGACCGGCTGAAGGAGACTCTTTTTGCCTGGGATAAACAGCTGGCCTATTACGGGATCCGGGTGATCCAAAGACGTATGGACTTTCTCAAAGAACTGACAGTCTATACCGCCAAAGTTCATGAAAAGATCTCGGGCGGCAAAGAAGAAGTGACCATGAAGTATGAGGAGACGGTCCCCGCCGACCAAGAGATCTTTCTGCGCCGGCTGGAACTTAGTTTTGATAAAGACCGTAAGACGGCTTCGACGACCATAGGTCCCCAGCACGATGACGTAGCTTTTCTGATCAACGGGATCGATGTCCGCATCTTCGGTTCCCAGGGGCAGCAGCGGACGCTGGCTTTATCGCTGAAGATCGCGGTGATGCAGATGATGAGGGATAAACTGTCCGACAGCCCGGTCCTTCTTCTGGATGATGTCATGAGCGAACTGGACCATGAAAGACAAAGGCAGCTGACCGAGTATATCAGCAGCAGCCAGACCATCCTGACCTGTACGGGAGTGGAAGACAGCCTGAAAAACCTTCATGCCGAAAAGATCCTTCATGTCGAAAAGGGAGAGGTTCGCTGTGAGTAAGTTTTTTGCTTATATAGCCCGTATGAAATATATCCGCCGCTGGGGGCTGATGCCTGCCCAGAGGGATGAAAATGTTCAGGAGCACAGCCTGCAGGTGGCAATGATCGCCCATGCCCTGGCCCTGATCGCCAACAAGCATTACGGCGCTCACCTGGATGCAGAGCACATCATGGCAATCGCGGTCTACCATGAGACCGGCGAGGTCATCACCGGCGATCTGGTCACACCCATCAAATATTACAATCCCACCATCACGACGGCTTTCAAAGAGGTCGAAAAGGTGGCTGAAGAGCATATGATCGACCTTCTGCCTAAGGACATGCGCGATGATTACCGTCTTCTGATCCAGCCTTCCGACGCGGAGGAAAAGCGGTATGTAAAAGCCGCGGACAAGATCGCAGCCTATTGTAAATGTCTGGAGGAACACCGCAGCGGCAACCAGGAATTTTCCATGGCGGCCAAAACGCTGGAAAGATCCATCCACGATATGAAACTGGAGGCGGCGGAAGAATTCATGAAAGAATATGTGCCGGCCTTCGATCAGACCCTGGATGAGCTGAACCGGCCCGAAAATCTCTGATTTCGGTAAAAATGCGCAAAAAAGGCCGTAAACTGAAGAAATTCTTAATATTCCGCTTATTGCACTTGCCCTGTTAAAGGCGTATGATGCCACCGTATGCACACGAAGCATGCTGCTATAACGAAATCTTAAGAAAGGACATGAAAAAATGTCAAATCGTTATTTCTTCACTTCTGAATCGGTGACAGAAGGGCATCCGGATAAAATCTGCGATCAGATTTCCGATGCTATTGTTGATGAGGTCATGAAACATGATCCCGAGGGACGTGTGGCGGCTGAGACCGTTGCGCTGACGGGCATGGTCATGGTCATGGGTGAGATCAGTACCAAATGCTATGTGGACATCCCGAAAATTGCCCGCAAGGTTATTTGCGACATTGGCTACGACAACGGAGACGTTGGTTTCAACGGCCATACCTGCGCAGTGCTGACCGGTATTGATGAACAGTCTGCGGATATCGCACTGGGCGTTAATAATTCTCAGGAAAACAAGGACGGTTCCAAGAGCGCGGAAGACCAGCTGGGCGCCGGCGACCAGGGCATGATGTTCGGTTATGCCTGCGACGAGACCAAAGAGCTGATGCCTCTGTCTATCCAGATGGCTCACAAGCTGGCAAAACGCCTGACCGAAGTTCGTAAGTCGGGCCTTCTGCCCTACCTGCGTCCGGATGGAAAGACTCAGGTGACCGTTGAATTTGAAGACGACAAACCTGTACGCATCGAAGCAGTCGTCGTTTCCAGCCAGCATGATCCCGATGTTCCCATGGAACAGCTTCGCGCTGACATCAAGAAAAATGTCATCGAGGAAGTCATTCCGGCGGATATGATGGATGAGAACACCAAGATCTATATCAACCCCACCGGCCGCTTCGTTATCGGCGGTCCTATGGGCGACAGCGGTCTGACCGGCCGTAAGATCATCGTCGACACCTACGGGGGCTATGCCCGTCACGGCGGCGGATGCTTCTCCGGCAAGGATCCGACCAAGGTCGACAGAAGTGCAGCTTATGCTGCCCGCTGGGCTGCTAAGAACATCGTCGCAGCCGGCCTGGCTAAACGCTGCGAGATCGAAGTCGCTTACGCCATCGGTGTAGCGGAGCCCGTTTCCGTTATGGTCGATACCTTCGGAACCGGCAAATATTCCGATCAGGAGCTGAGCGATGCGGTCAACGCCGTCTTCGATCTTCGTCCTGCCGCAATCATCCGCGACCTGAAGCTGCGCCGTCCGATCTACCGTCAGCTGGCTGCTTACGGACAGATGGGCCGTGAAGACCTTGACGTTGAGTGGGAAAAGACCAACCGTGTCGATCAGTTGAAAGCCTATTTCGCTAACAAATGATGAAGTAAAACAGACGAAAGGCCATACCCCCGAAAGGTATGGTCTTTTTTGCTTGCCCGGTTAAATTTTTCTGCCGGGGCAGGGCCCGGACTTGTTGAGCTTTCCCTGTATTGATGGTAAAATCCTTTTGATATGGTCTTTTGAAAAGCATGTAAATTTTTCCGTATAAAGGAGGAATGAACGTGGAAGTCAAGGAAGCCATTGAGAAAAGGCGGAGCATCCGTCATTTTTCTCCTAAGCCGATCGAAAAAAATCAACTGTATGAACTGGTCAGGATCGCCCGGCTTGCCCCTCAGGCCGCCAACGTGCAGCCTTTGAAATTTATGATCGTTCATCAGAAAGAGCTGCTGGAACCTGTTTTTTCCTGCTTGAAATGGGCCGGTTATCTGCCCGGCTACGCTCCTAAGACAGGCTATCATCCAACGGCCTACATCGTGATCCTGGTCGATACCGATTTGAAAAAACAGGCGGACACTGACGCGGGCCTGGCTGCGGAAAATCTGATGCTTGCTGCTGTCGGAGAAGGTCTGGGCACTTGTATGCTGGGAGCTGTCGACCGGGTCAGACTGAGAAAAATCTTAGGCGTTCCTGACAACATGGACATTCATTCGGTCATTGCGCTGGGTTACCCGGCGGAAGATCCGGTATGGGAAGAAAAAGATTCGGATTCGATCAAGTATTATCTGGACGAGTCCGGCCGCCTGCATGTTCCCAAACGCCGTATGAACGAGATTTTAGTTACGATCCATCCCGATCTTTCGGATGAGAAGGAGTCATTATGAAAAAAGTAGCCGTTATTATGGGCAGCGACAGCGACTGGGACGTTGTCAAAAAAGCCGTTAAGGTCCTGAAGGACTATGAGATCCCGGTCGAAGTGCATGTCATGAGCGCCCACCGCACCCCTCAGGAAGCCATGGAATTTGCCGAAAGTGCCGAAGGTAAGGGATTCGGCGTTATCATCGCGGCTGCCGGTATGGCTGCCCATCTGGCAGGTGTGCTGGCTGCCAATACCACCATCCCGGTCATTGGGATCCCCATCGCGTCCGGCGGACTGGGCGGACTGGATGCTCTTTTGGCAACGGTACAGATGCCCAGCGGCATCCCGGTCGCAACGGTCGCTGTCAACGGAGCTGCCAATGCCGGCCATCTGGCCGCGCAGATCCTGGCTTTATCGGATGATGAACTCAAAGCAAAAGTTCAGGCAAATAAAGTTTCCATGCGCCTCGGCGTCGTAGAAAAGGATAAAAAGATCCAGCAGCTGGCCGACGAGGTATAATATGGGAGGTTTTTTCGGCGTCGTATCCTATGATAATTGCACGCCTGATCTGTATCTGGGCATCGATTATCATTCCCATCTGGGAACCAAGTTAGGCGGTATGGCTGTTTATAACAGCGATACTGGCTGGGACCGGTCCATCCATCATCTGGCCAATGCCCCCTTCCAAACTAAGTTCGAAAGCGCGCTCGACAATATGAAGGGCCATATCGGTATCGGATGCATCAGCGATACCGACGCCCAGCCCCTGGTAGTAAAAAGCCGCTTCGGTACCTTTGCCATTGTAACGGTAGGCCGCATCAATAATGAAGAAGCATTAGCATCCCGAATGCTTCAGGTCAACGACGGTTATTTTCTGGAAAATGAAAAAGACAGTGTGAACGCGACCGAACTTGCCGCCATGTTGATCAATGAGAAAAATTCGATCGCAGAAGGCATCCGTTATGCCCAGGAACAGTTCGACGGTTCCATGAGCATGCTGGTCGCCTATCGCAAGGGTATTTACTGCGGGCGCGATCTGTACGGCCGTACCCCCATGGTCATCGCTAAAAAAGAAAACGGCGATTATTGTGTTTCGTTAGAAAGCTCTGCCTACCAGAACCTTGGATATAAGACAGAAAAGGTACTTGGTCCCGGAGAGGTCGTCTTTGTCGGCGAAAAAAGCGCCCAGCCCGGCCTTATCCAGCTGATCGAGAAGAAAAAGCCGGAAAAGGAAAAAAAGGTCTGCGCCTTTTTATGGGCGCATTACGGCTGCCCGACCTCGAATTATGAAGGGATCAATGTCGAAGAGACCCGTATGAAGATCGGTCAGGAGCTGGCCGACGCGGATCAGGGACAGATCGATGACATCGACAGTGTCTCAGGCCTTTCCGACAGCAGTGTGGCAGCGGCTATCGGCTACGCCGAACGGTCGGGCAAGCCCTTCCGCAGGGTCCTGATGAAAAATACCCTGATCTGGCCCCGCGGCTTTAAACCGGCCGATCAGAAAGTGCTGGGTCACATAGCCCATATGCAGCTGATCCCCAACAAGGATCTGATCGAAGGCAAAAAACTGCTTATCATCGATGACTCGATCGCCTGCGGCGCTAAGATGAAAGAAACGGCCGCTCTTCTATTTAAGAACGGAGCAAAAGAAGTGCATGTAAGGACGGTCTGCCCGCCTGTTTTGTACGGCTGTCGGTACATCAAATTTTCACGATATACGTCCGAGGCGGACCTGATCGCCCGCCGCGTTATTTTAGAATTGGAAAACGGACAGATACCTTCGGAAAACCGGCTGCAGCAGTACGTTCAGGAAGGAACGGACGAACATAAGAAGATGGTCGATCAGATCTGCCGCCAAATGCACGTTACCAGCCTCAAATATCCGACTTTGGATATGCTGGTCAAAGCGATCGGCCTTAAAGAAGACGAGCTGTGTACCTATTGCTGGACCGGAAGAGATTGATTCCTGATGATCTCGTCGGGGATCCTGCAGGATCAAGGACCAAGTAAATGTGTACGACGGACAGTACCTGCGCCGCGAAAAAGCGGCGGGGACATTCTGTTCTTATAATTGAAAGGAGTAGATCATGAGTATTTATGATGTCTTAAAAGAAAAAGGGATCGTTCTTCCCCCGGCTCCTCCCAAGGGAGGCCTTTACACCCAGGCCATGGAGTTCGGCGATAAGCTTGTATATATTTCCGGCTGCGGAAGCAATCTGGAAGATGATATTGTGGCAGGCAAACTGGGCAAGGAAGTCTCTATTGAAGTCGGACAGCGCTGCGCGAGAAATGCCATGCTGAATGTTTTGTCGGTAGTCGACGCCAATGTAGGACTTGAAAATGTCAAAAAGTGCGTAAAGATCCTGGTATTTGTTTCCAGTGACCCTGATTTTTACGATCAGCCCAAGGTAGCTAACGGCGCCAGCCAGCTTCTGGTCGATATCTTCGGCGAAGCTCCTTCCAGGAGCGCTGTCGGCATGGTATCGATGCCCGGCAACCAGCCCGTTGAGATCGAAGCGATCTTTGAACTTAAGTAAGATAACTGACGGATACAAATTCGGATCATTCCGATGAACAGTAGGTACCGGTCCATTTAAACGAAAGCTTTAGCGGACCGGATACCTGCTGTTTTTTATTTTTATCTTAGCGATCGCTGCCTGAAACAATTTATTATTTTAATGATTATAAAGTAAATGGTTGCATATTTAATCGTTAAATAGTATAATATTATCTGTAGTTCGTCTTACAGAGGGTCTCTCTGTAAGCAGGAAGCAGGAGGTTTACGATAATGTCCGATTTGGATCCGATGGATCAGGATGAAGCATCGCTTCGTCTTCAAATCTTATGCCATTGTATTGGTGTATCCAAGCATCATAAAAAGGCAGTTGACAGTTATGTAGAAGACCATCATATGGCCAGGAGCCAGCACCGTCTGCTGCTGACTTTGTCCAAGATGGGGGATAATGTCTGTCAGAAGGATCTGGCCAAACAGATGCAGGTGACGCCGGCAGCCGTTGCCGTTACCTTAAGAAAACTGGAGGCAGCGGATATTATCGAAAAAAAGACCTCTCAGAAAGACAACCGGTACAATCGGGTCGTGATCACCGATTTGGGAAAGCAGATCGTCAGCGACAGCGAAAAAGCTTTCCGCAGTATCGACGAGAGATGTTTTGAAGGATTTTCTACCCAGGATCTGAAAATGATGTTGGATTTCTTATCCAGGATGGATGAAAACCTCAGCCGGATCACAGAGAAAAAAAAGAGGTAAGTTATGAAGAGATGGCTTAAGTACGCGAAACCATATTGGTTTTGTTTTATTTTAGGGCCTATATTGATGATCGTAGAAAGTACGGGAGAAGTCGTCCTGCCCAAGTTGTTCGCTCAGATCATCAATAACGGCGTTATGCAGCAGAACAGGGCCTACATCATTGAAATGGGCCTTTTGATGCTGCTGTGCGCTGTGCTGATGATGGCCGGCGGCGTCGGCGGCTGTTATTTTGCCGCAAGGGGCTCGATCAGTCTCGGCACGGATGTCCGTTCGGATGTTTATAATAAGATCCAGAAATTTTCATTTGCCAGCATCGATAAGTTTTCGACCGGTTCCCTGGTGACCCGGCTGACCAATGACATCACCCAGATCCAGAATTTTACCAACATGCTCATGCGCATGTGTATGAGGGCGCCTATCATGATGATCGGCGCTATTATCATGGCGGTAAGGCTCAATGCCCGTCTGGCTATTGTGCTTCTGGTGGTCATGCCTATTATGACCGTCCTGATGGTCTGGATGCTGTCCCATGTCGGACCGCGTTTTCAGGCTGTGCAGAGTAAAGTCGACAATCTGAATACCAAAGTTCAGGAGAATCTGACCAATGTCCGGGTCGTCAAATCTTTCGTCCGGGAAGATTATGAGAACGAAAAATTTGAGAAGGCCAACGCGGACCTGAAAAACGCCGGTCTGTATGCCTTGAACCTGATCATTATCGCATCTCCTCTGATGATGTTCTTTATGAACTTCACTTCGCTGGCCGTCATCTGGTTCGGCGGCCGCATGGTCATGGTAGGGACCATGCCTTTGGGAGATCTGACCGCCTTCATCACCTATATTTCCCAGATCCTCATGTCACTGATGATGCTGAGTATGATCTTTATCAACGGCTCCCGTGCTTCTGCATCCAGCAAACGTCTGAAAGAGGTACTGGATGAAAAGCTGGATCTGACGGATGATAAGGCAGCTCATCCGGACCTTACCGTAACCAAGGGCAAGATCGAGTTCAAGAACGTCAGCTTCCGTTATTATAAAAACAGCCCTGAAAAAGTTCTGGATAATATCGATCTGACTATTCAGCCCGGCAGCGTCGTCGGTATCATCGGGTCTACCGGCTGCGGAAAGACCACCCTGGTATCCATGATCCCCCGCCTGTATGACGCGGACGAAGGCCAGGTGTTGGTCGATGACGTAGATGTAAAAGAGTATAGTCTGTATAACCTTAGGGAAGGGGTCGGCATGGTGCTGCAGCAGAACCTTCTGTTCTCCGGCACCATCGAGGACAACCTTCACTGGGGCGATAAGAACGCCAGTCAGGAACAGATCGAAGAAGCCTGCAAGAGCGCTCAGGCCGCCGAATTTATCAAAGATTTTTCCGACGGCTACCAGATGGAGCTGGGCCAGGGAGGCGTTAACGTCTCCGGCGGTCAGAAACAGCGTCTGTGCATAGCCCGCGCTCTTTTGAAACATCCTAAGATCCTGATCCTGGACGATTCGACCAGTGCCGTCGATACGGCGACCGAGGCCAGGATTCGCGAGGCCTTTTCGAAAGAGCTGAAGGATTCGACAAAGATCATCATCGCGCAGCGTATCGGGTCGGTAAAAGACGCGGATACCATCGTGGTCATGAATGACGGTAAGATCACCGGCGTCGGCACCCATGAGGAATTGTTGAAGAACAATCAGGAATATCAGGAGATCTATTACTCGCAGATGGACAAAAAGGAGGCGATCTGATATGCCGCCGAGAGGACGTTTTGTCGAACCGAAAAAACCGAAAAATACAAAGAAAGTTATCCAGAGGCTGACCGGCTATGTGGGCAAGTATAAAAAGAATGTACTGATCTCGCTTTTGTTTGTTGTGATCAGTACTGTTTGCACCCTGGCGGCTTCCTATATCCTGCGCCCCCTGATCAACGATTACATTATTCCTGGCAGCGGGACGGAAAAGCTGGGAGGCCTGGTCGCGGGCATGTGTATTTTGACGGCCATTTATATCGTCAATATCGTCGCCACCTATTTTCAGCAGCGGCTCATGATCCATGTGTCCCAGAATACCCTGGAATATATCCGCAATGACCTGTTTACCAAGGTGCAGAAACTGCCGGTCCGCTACTTTGATACGCACAGCACCGGCGATCTGATGAGCCGTTTTACCAATGATATCGATAACATCGGGCAGATGCTGGACAATACCCTGATCAACCTGATCTCGGGTATGCTGCAGCTGGTAGGCACCCTGGTCATGATGATCTATACCAATGGCTGGCTGACCTTGATCACGGTCGCTATGATGCCTGTCTTTATCCTGGTGGGCAATGTCCTGTCCAAAGCGGGACGTAAGTACTACCGCAGCCAGCAGGCGGCCCTGGGTAAATTGAACGGCTACGTCGAAGAGTACGTCACCGGTCAGAAGGTCGTAAAAGTTTTCAACCACGAAGAACAGTGCATCGAAGAATTCGGAGATCTGAACAAGGATCTGAGAGACAAGCAGGTAGCAGCCAACTTCTTCGGAGGCATCATGGGTCCGGTCATGGGAAATCTCAGCAAGATCAGCTACGCCCTGACAGCCATGATCGGCGGTCTCTTCTGCGCGGCCGGTACCTTTGATATCGGCGGTCTGACCATCTTCGTCAACTATGCCAACCAGTTCTCCTTCCCCATCATGAACCTGGCCCAGCAGGTCACCTTTATCTTTTCAGCCCTGGCCGGCGCGGAACGTGTCTTCACCATGATGGACGAAAAACCGGAAGTCATGGAATTTGAAGGTGCTCTGCCTGCAAAAGACATCAAAGGCCATGTGGTACTGGATCATGTGACTTTCGGTTATAATCCGGATAAGACCATTTTGAAGGATATCAATATCGACGTTAAGCCCGGAGAGAAGATTGCCTTCGTTGGATCCACCGGTGCCGGAAAAACGACCATCACCAACCTTCTCAATCGTTTCTATGATATCCAGCAGGGGTCGATCACCATTGACGGTGTCAATATCCGGGATTATGATGGATACGATCTTAGGCGCAATATTGCCATGGTCCTGCAGGATACCCACCTGTTCACCGGTACGGTCCGCGAAAATATCCGTTTCGGCCGTCTGGATGCAAGCGATGAAGAAGTGGAAGAGGCAGCCAAGACCGCCAGCGCCCACTCCTTTATCATGAGGCTGGACAAGGGTTACGATACCATGCTTGACGGAGACGGCTCCAACCTGTCCCAGGGACAGAGGCAGCTGTTGAACATTGCCCGCGCCTGCATCAGCAAAGCACCGATCCTGGTGCTGGATGAAGCGACCAGTTCGGTCGATACCCGGACCGAGCGTCATATCGATCACGGCATGGAGCGTCTGATGAAAGGCCGCACCACCTTCGTTATCGCCCACCGTCTGTCGACTGTCCGTACGGCGGATCTGATCTGCGTGCTGGAGCACGGACAGATCATCGAAAGAGGCACTCACGAAGAGTTGCTGGCTAAAAAAGGCCGCTACTATGAGCTGTATACCGGTAAGGCGGAGCTGGATTAAGATCCGGCGGTTGTTATATTGCCGGCGCATGCCGTTTAATTTACCAGAAAGGAATAGAAGCAATGGCTGAAGGAAAAACCTTAGAACGCAGTCAGATCGAAGAAAAGTACAAATGGAACCTGGCCGTCATGTTTGAAAACGACCAGGCCTGGGAGAAAGCTTTAAACAGCTTGGATGATAAGGCTAAGGAACTGACCGGCTATGCCGGAAAACTGTCCCAGTCTCCGGCTGTCTTACGCGAATTTCTGGACAAGAAAGAAAGCCTTGACCGGGTCATGGAAGATGTCTACTGCTATGCTTCCTGCCGCCAGTCGGAGGATCTGCGCCAGCAGCAGGCCCAGGTCATGTATCAGAAGGCCATGGGCAAATATGTCCAGATCTCCTCTGCCCTGTCCTTCTTCGAACCGGAACTTCTTAAAATGTCCGATCAGAAGCTGGAAGAATTCAAAAACGCTCCGGAAATGAAAGGCTACGAGCATGATATGGACGATCTGATCCGTCAGAAACCCCATACCTTGTCTGAAGCGGAAGAAAAACTGATGAGCGGTTTTGAGGAAATGGCGATGGCTCCCGGAGATACCGCCGATATGCTGCAGGACGCGGATATGAAGTTCGATCCCATTACTCTGTCGGATGGGAGCACCCGGGAAGTGACCGGATCCAACTATATCCTGCTGCAGTCGGATCCCGACCGGGAAGTCCGCGAAAAGGCTTTTCACAGCTACTATAAGGGCTATAAGGAACATATCAACACTTTCACCAGCACCTATTCGGCTAATGTAAAGGCGGATGCCTTTAAAGCCCGTACCCGTCATTTCGACAGCGCCCGCCAGATGTCCCTGTTTGCCAGCGGGATCCCGCTCAGCGTCTATGACGGTCTGATCGACACGGTCCATAAATATATGCCCGCCATGTACCGTTATGTGGCCCTTCGCAAGAAGATCCTGGGACTTGATGAACTGCATTATTACGATGTTTATGCTCCTTTGGCCGGGGATATCAAAGAAACTTACACCTATGAGCAGGCTAAACAAATGGTGCTGGACGCCGTTAAGCCCTTGGGCGAAGAGTATCAGAAGAATGTACAAAGAGCCTATGATGAGCGCTGGATCGATGTTTATCCCAACGTCGGCAAAAGCGGCGGCGCTTATTCTACCGGAACTTACGACAGCAATCCCTATATCATGACCAACTTTACCGGGACCCTGGATTCGGTATCGACGATCGCCCATGAGATGGGACATTCTCAGCACACGCTGCTGGCCTGCACCCATCAGCCGCCCCACTATGCCAATTACACCCTGTTCGTGGCCGAGATCGCCTCGACCGTTAACGAGAACCTGCTGATCGAACAGCTCCTTAGTCAGACGACCGATCCCAAACGCCGTCTGTACCTTTTGAACCAATATCTGGAAGGATTCAAGGGGACCGTTTACCGTCAGACCATGTTTGCGGAGTTTGAAAAACTGGCTCACGAAGAGGTGGAAAAGGGAGGCGCTCTGTCTGCCCAGTATCTGAACGATCTGTATGCCGGACTGGTAAAACAGTACTTCGGCGATGATCTGGTCATGGATGACGAGGTCCAGTATGAGTGGGCCCGTATCCCTCATTTCTACCGCAGCTTCTATGTATATGTTTACGCGACCGGTTATTCTTCGGCCGTTGCTCTGTCTGAGGCGATCCTGAAAGAAGGACAGCCGGCTGTCAAACGGTATCTGGAATTTTTGTCTGCCGGCAGCAGTATGTATCCGCTGGACGAACTGAAACACGGCGGTGTGGACCTGTCCACCAACGCTCCCATCGAGCAGGCTTTGCAGAAGTTCAAGAGGATCGTGGAAGAGGCAGAAAAAGCTTACGACCAGATCAAAAAAGAAAAATGATCTGTCCGCGCAAGGGCAGGTCAGGGGATCGGCTTAAAAGGCCGGTCCTTTTTTTTATGTTTGCCTGAAAAGAGATTTCTCTGAGAAGAGGCAGCGGTCAGAAAAGGGTACTACGGTTAAATTTTTCTTAAATTATCGGAATAAGGTCCGGCCTTTCTTTATATCCCTTTGCCAAAATAGATAAAGTGATGTACTATTAAAGGACTAAGAATAGAGTTCGATCCAGGAGAGAAAACATGAGCGTAAAAGTAGAGGATTCTGGGATCCGGGCAGGATCGTCAGCCTGCGTGGCTGCTCCCCTTGCGGACGGTCAGCAGAAATCGGTCCATACCAAAAGGATCGATATGGGCTACATATTCAAAAAGATAGGCGGACTGATCATTTTATTCGGGATCGCGCACATTGCCGTTTTGGGCGAGCATGTACAGTGGAGACTGTATACCTTTTTGTATGAATATATGAAATTCGGCTGGATCGTGATCTTATACGCGTTTGCCTCTCACTTTTACGGCGAGGCCATACCGGGGAAATGGTTCGACTATAATAAAAAACCGTATCTTCCCTGGAAATGGGAGAAAAACGGCACGGTTTATGAAAAACGGCTGCATATTTCCAAATGGAAGGAAATCTCTATGGATGGCGCTAAAGCCTTTCCTATGTCCATTCAGAAAAAAATCGGGACCGACCTGTCTTTTGCACATCTTGACCTTCTTTTAAGAGAGACCTGCCGGGCGGAATTTACACATTACACGATCATCCTGGGCGGCGGCACTTTGATGGTGCTGATCCTGGACGGAGGATGGAGATGGTTTTTCCTCTTCGTTTATACCCTGGCGAACCTGTCTTCGGTCGCTATCCAGCGTTATAATCGTCCGCGCTACCGAAAATTGATGGAGCATGCCAGACGGCTGGAAGAAAAAAAGAAAACAAAACAGGCGGCTGTTACGGTCGAAGCCCAGCCTGCCCTGTTGGCAGCGGTGAATAAAGGATGACCTATCTGATCCTGACCTGTCATACGGGCGGAGGTCACAACGCGGCAGCAAAAGCCATTAAGGAAGAGGCTGCCAAACGGGGTATCACCTGTGTCATTCAGGATGCCCTTGCCTTTATTCCAAAGCCCAAGGAAGATTTTGTAACCAAGGGACACTCTTTGGCCTATAAACTGATCCCCCAGATCTACGGAGCCGGTTATAAATATGCAGAAAATCATGTAAGCGGCCAGGGTATGCTCAAAGATTATTCCAAGTATGCCGACAAGATAGCTCCCTACCTGAAAGAACATTTTTTTGACGCGGTGATCTGTGTCCACGTCTTTGCCGCTATGGTAATGACCGGTGTACGCCGGGACCTGGGCATACAGATACCGACTGCTTTTGTCGCGACCGATTATACCTGCAGTCCCGGTGTCAATACTCTTGATGTGGATCGTTGGTTTATTCCCCGGGACATGACGACCGAATTCATTTCCCGCGGTGTTCCGGCTGAAAAAATCATAGAGACAGGCATTCCCGTTTCAGGAAGACTGTATCAGTCTGTTTCCAAGCAGGAAGCCCGCGAAAAATTGGATCTTCCTCAGGACAAGGCTATCGTTCTTCTCAGCTGCGGCACGATCGGGTCAGGCGGGCTGCGCACTAAGGCCGCCTCTATTATCAAGATGTTGGATCCGAACACGCTTATGTATGTGTTGACCGGCAACAACCGGGCCTTATTAAAGAGCATGTCCGGAAAGATGGCTATTGACCGGGTAACGGCCCTGCCCTTTACCAGTCAGATGGATCTGTGGATGTCGGCTGCGGACATGCTTTTGTCAAAAGCAGGAGGACTGACTTCGACCGAGGCGGTGACCAGAGGTCTCCCTGTTATTTTTTTCGATGCCGTACCGGGGCTGGAATCTCATAATATTGAATATCTGATAACCAGAGGCTGTGCCCTTTCTGCAAATAATAATGAGCAGCTGAGCAACAGGACCATGAAGCTTTTATCTTCCCCGACAGCCCGCAGGATCATGATCGACCAGCAGCGTCGCTATTTTCATGAAAACTCTGTAAAGCGACTGGTAGACTGTATGCAGGAACTGAAAAATGCAACGCTAGAATGATGTTTATTCAAAGAAGTTTTGTATATAATGCAAGTATAAACGATGGGGGTGAGAGGAGGAATCGAGACATTATGTCTATACTGATGGAAGATCTAAAAACTTTTAATTGCGTTTATGAATGTAAAAGCATGTCCCTGGCAGCGGATGTTCTGTTTTCCACACAGCCATCGGTGTCCCGAAGTATAAAGCACCTTGAGGAAGAATGTCATAATCTGCTTTTTCAAAGGAAACACCACACATTGGTGCCTACTCCTTTTGGAGAGGGATTATACAAGTGTACCCGTGAGTCAGTAAAAAAATATGAGGAAACTATCAATTATATTCAATCCTGGCAAGAGGATACCTGTATCAATATTGGGTTCACGATTTCAGTGGGAACACGATTTGTGCCGCAATTAATTCGAAAATTGAATAGACAGCATAAAAATATTAAAGTAATTTCAACATGCCTGTCTAGTGATGAGCTTTTTCAAAGTTTAGATATAGGAGTTTTAAATATTGTAATAGCAGAAAGTCGGGAAAGCTTGGGTGATCATATTTCAACTTTGCCTTTAGGCTCCAGTATCTATATACCTGTGTTGCCTCCTGATAGCGATTTTAAAGATAGCCAACAAAGAATGAGACAAATTTTTGCTGAAAAGCCACTTCTTATGCTTGATGATATACCTTTTTCAGATCAAATTATTAGGAAGATGCAGGAAAAAATAGGTGATAAACTGGACGTTGTTTATTATTCTAATATTTCTACTCTTCTTTCGAATGTCCATTATGGACAAGGCATTTCTTTTTTGCCCCAAATGGTAATATTGGACTTTTTATCGACGAAATATATTACAACGTGCCAAATCAGTGATTTTGAACTGAAACAGGAATATTCACTGTATTGGAATAATAACAAACTGATTACTCCCCATATGAGTGAGATTATGGATCTCTGTAAGAATAATGGTAATGTTTTATAAAACCCGAGTAATTCTTTTTTTATAAAATTAATTAAACGGTTTTAATATACCCAAATTGTTATATTGAATATTAATAAATGAATTGACGCCTTACTGTATTTAAGATATTCTGTATTTAAAGAAGTTGTAAGAGATAAAGACTCACAAAGACCCACAAAGACCCAAAGATAGCTCTATTATTAGTTCAATTCGATTATTAGTCTTTTTTAATGATTGAAAAATTATGAGGGGAGACAAATGGGTACTAATACCATCATAGATGAATTATTTGATGATTACAGCTATCTGTTAGCAAAATACAGAAAATACAGCAGAAGTGTCGAAATAGACTTAAAAAAAATAAATAATGATATTGATCATCTGCCTGAAAATAAAATAGAAAAAAGAGAACTTTACAGTAATTATCATCTTGAACGATTTGCATCAGTAGAAGCACCAGAGGTCTTTGAAAGAGTCATTCGGTTCGTTTACCTGTTACTATTAAATGGAAGGGAAATAATAAATTATGAAGGCGAGGAGATTGCTTCGAAGATTATTAGATACTCGCAAAGCAACCATGTTTTAATGAATTGCAGGGAGCAGTCTATTGTATTAACGGAGATTCTGGTTTCTTTAGGATATAAAGCAAAAACGTTATGCTGTATGCCGATTGACTTATATCCTTCTGAAAATCATACGATGACAATTGTTTACTTTGAGGAAAAAAGTAAATGGGTTTTACTGGATGCTGCTAACTGCTGTGTTTTTCTAGGTGAGGACAAACAACTGTTGTCTCCGATGGAATTTCGAAATCGATTAATTGAGAATAAAGAAATAACAGTAAGAAGATGTTTTGCACCGAATCAAAGAAAAGAAGTGACGTTAGAAGGAGCGTTCAGAAGATATTTAGTAAAGAATTTTTTTAGGTTTTATATAGATTTAACGGATATGAAGCCAGGGGCAGAGTATCGAACAATCATTCATCTGATTCCTAAAGGTTTTTTGCCAGAGGAAGTAAAAAAATTTGAAGACCCCAAACGTATTATTTATTCAACCAGCAATGCGAAACAGGTTTGGTGCTTAATATAAGGGATGAAAGGATATTATTATGGAGTATAAATTTTCTAAACTGATATGTAATGGCCATTGTCAAGGGGAAACCTCGCAAAACCACATTTGTTTTAACTGAGCACATCCTGAAGAAGCTCCAGACGTATCAGTCT
>OMYN01000006.1 GCA_900315265.1 uncultured Eubacteriales bacterium | reverse complement strand
TGACATTAAATCTGCAAAGGAAGTTAAGGCTTCTTTTGCGCACATTTTTCAGACTACTGCTCATGCCGTTGCCGGCGTACGTTGTGCAGTAGACACTACATAGGGCACAATAATACTGTTCCGGATAATTTTGGCTGCCCGGATGGATGTCGACTTCAGCTGGCTGATGTGGGCCGGTCGCATTGTTAACTTTCGCTATTTCCGGAAATTAACAATATCGGATCAGCGATTTTCAAAAAATCTCGCCAACATTTCCCTTTTCCGACTTTTTGACAAGATTTGTCATCGTTATTTTGGCCATCTTGTTAATTTTCCTAATTCGATACTTTTGACAAGGCAGTTTTCTACATATTTATAACATTAATATTGATTTTATCAAGATATAACGAATTTGTTATGCCATTTAAACATTATGCATCTTTGGAGCGTGACATTTCTTGTTAACATCTCCGAAAATCCAATTTCTGACAAGATTTTTCTATTTTACGATGACAGATCTTGTTAACTTTCATGAAAAACCGAAAATTAACAAGATTTTCGAGCGTGTATTCATACTGAAGACAATATGAGCCGATGAGTCTTCAAATTAAAGACAATATAAGCTGCCAGGTTGCCATATTCGGACAACGCAACCGATGGCAGCAAACAGCTACGACAACTACCCATAAAAAGTCATCGCAGCCAGTAAAATCAGCCCAGCCCGGTCAGATCCAACTGCCTGCGGGCAGCCTCCGCATCCGCAAAGGGCCCTGCTGTCACTTTGTCCGCCCCGTCAGCCCCGCAAAGAGGCAGAGCCGGAAGCATATGAGAAACCGGATCGCGTCCGGGATCTTCGTTAGCGGTCTGATCCCACATCTGATAGCCGGCCACACGCAGAGGCTTTTTGTCCTCTTCCCCGGCATCATCGCGCTTATTGCTGAAATAGTCCCTGTCAAAGCAGATGGCCGAGCCGTCCGCGGATTCAAAACGCTGCTCCGGCTCAAAAGCGCAGCCCAGAGTGTCGGAGTCGACTAAGGACCCAGTCCCCGCGGGAAGATAATCATAAAGATCCGTATTCAGATACCAGCCTCCGTCTTCCTTTTGAATCAGTGATAAGGTCACGGTATGTTCGGTATCGATAAAAGCGTCTTTTTCGGCAGCCATCGGTCTGGCCCCGTTAAAGAAAGCGTTGCCGCCCGTCCATACAGGAAGGGGAATGTAATAATGGTCGCTGGGAGCCGATCCCATGCCGCAGTAGCCCTCGAACTGGCTGACCCATTCCTGATAAGTAGGACACATATCGTAAGTAAAATCGCCGGCCGTAAAGTTCATATCGTCCCATTCGGAGGCAAGGGCAGACGAACAGGCAGCCAGCGCTGCGATCGGTTTGCGGAAAGGCAGCTGCACAAAGATATTGTTATATATGCGGGTATCTCCGTGAAGGATGGTCATAAAGCCCATAACGGCGGTCCCGTGTTTGGCGTGGTAGGGGGTATAGCGGGGCGAGGAAAGAGTCTTAGCTCCGTTGTTGACGCCCCGGCCTATGCAGCAGATAGCGCCGGCAATCAGATTGTGGACCAGGGCAACACCCTGGGTCGCCAATTTCAGCGAACGCTCGGACAAAAGGATATTGTCATCGATCAGGGTAGGACCGTGGGAAACTTCTACGAAGATGTCCTCTCCGATGCCGGTCAGTCCCTTTTCATTCAAAGGAAAGTTGAAGGGCAGGGTATTATCGTGGAAGAGGTTCTGAGTGACCCGTGTTCCCTGAGCCTGCCAGTCCAGCCACAGGCCCCGGGTGCAGTTGTGGATATGGTTGCGGCGGATCAGGCAGTCGATGGCAGCATGCATCTTGATGCCGCCGATCTCGGCCCCGGCCAGGTTCTGGCGGTTATTGATATGGTGGATGTGATTGTCTTCGATGGTCGAAAAGACTCCGCCCAGATGGCCTACGATACCGGTCTGCCCGCAGTCATGGATATTGCAGCGGCGGATGATATGGGATCCGACCTTGTCTTTTGTCCAGCCTTCATAGGAAGCCTGGCAGATATTGTCGCGCTCGGTCTGGGTCCCGTCCTTGAACTTCCAGTTCAGCCATTTATTATCATTGTTTTTCTGCTTATATTTGCCCAGGGAGATACCGGAGCACTTGGAATGGGAAATATCACAGTCCTCGATGATCCAGCCTTTGGACCAGTGGGGACCGATCATACCCTCCTGATAAGCGGTGGGAGGCGCCCACTGGGTGGCTGCCTTAGTTACGGTGAACCCGGACAAAGTTATATAGGAAATGCCTTCCTGCTGGGGGTAGAAGCAGTTTTTGCGCACGTTGAAATCGACGTGCTCCCGGTTGGGGTCGGCTCCCTGAAAATTCGCAAAGAAAACGGTCCTGTCTTCGGAAACTTCCGCGTACCAGGTGTAGACCGAAAAGTCCGGGTCCCAGCTTGCCTGTGACCGGACCGGATGAAGGACCCCGTCCAGGCTTTGGGTCTCGTACATAGCCTTGTCGTTCAGGTACACTTCGCCCGTATGGGCGATAAAGGTCGCAATAAACCAATCTCCGCGGACCAGCGTCGTGTACGGATTATAGGCTCCGAAAATCTCGTTGGATACCGATGTTGTCCAGACCGTCCCCTGGTAGGGCTCCCAGCCGGTCAGAGGGTCGGCGCCGGTGATGACGGCGGCCAGCGGCTTTATCGAACGGTAGGTGATGCGGTCCCTGGCGGTGCCGGCATGCCTGGGGTCCACGTTCTCACGGTAGATGCCGGGTGCGACAAGGACTTCGTCGCCGGGCATGGCAATGTCGGCAGCCTGCTGAATGGTAGAAAAAGGGCAGTCACGGCTGCCCTTCTGCGGCCCCTGATAAGAGGCGTCTACAAAATATTGCATAATATGCTCCTTATTTAGCGATGGATCAGGCCTTGAACTGGTTGATGTCGGCTACGGTAAACTGATCGCCGATGCGGCGCAGTTCGCCCAGCACGCGGGAGATGGATTCTTCATCTTCGAACCAGTTGTCTTTGGTGATGGAATAACCGACCACAGGGATGACGTAAAAGTCGACAGCGGGGAAGGCAGCCTGGTAAGCCATCAGGCAGCGGCGGGCCTGAAAGGCTTTGCAGACCAGAAGGGCCGTGCGCACCGAGATCTGCTTTTCGTCAACGACCTGGCGGGCATAGATCCCGTTCTCACGGGTGAAGGAGGACTCGTTTTCACCGATGATGGCTGACGGAGGCACGTCGTTTTTCAAAAGGACATCGTAGTAGAAATCATACTCGGTCTTATAATCGCCGTCATAGATCTTGGTCTTGGTCTTGGGACCGGGAAACTCGGGAGTCGTGATGGAAATACCGCCGCCGATCAGGATCAGAGGGGCATATTCCTCCCGGTAAAGCTGAGCGGCCGTTTCGGCCGGTTCCGGATAGGATCCGCCGGGCACCATGATGATGTCGGCGTCCACCGGCTGGTCTTCCACAAAAATAAAATCACTGATATCCTGAATAATATGGTTCATAGTCAGCCTCCTGGCAGAAGTATGTGCGGTGTAGTGAGACGATACTATCATTAACGGTATCTTTTTTAAAGGAAGGGCCTGGATTTGTCAAGATTTGTCCAAGGTTTTTCTTTAGGTAGATTCCCGGACGATCAGTTCGGTCTCCAGAAAAATGGAATTGATCTCAATGTCGGGGTGGTTCATGCGGTTGATCAGCATTTCGCAGGCGGTAAAGCCCTCCTGTCTGTTGGGCTGACTGATAGTGGTGATCGAAGGCGTACACATCGAAGATATATCGGTATTATCGAAGCCTACTACCATAATGTCGCGTGGGATCTGGTAATGAAAATGCCGGGCGGCCCTCAGGACCGAAGCGGCCAGTGTATCGGAGGCACAGAAAAAGGCATCCGGTTTGACCTCGTTGGATAAGAGCTGGCATAAGGCGGAATAACCGAGCTCGTAACTGATCTCCGGCAGATGGAGCATCCAGCTGCTGGGGACGGAAAGTCCGGCTTCCTGAAGAGCTTCCAGGAAACCCTCCCTTCTTTCGCGAGCATAGCGGAAAGAGATAGAACCGTTGATCAGAGCGATCCGGCTCTTGCCGCGATTGATCAGATATTCAGTGGCGGTTTTTGCGGCTTTGCGGTTATTGATGGCTACAAAGGGAAGATCGGCGTCTTCGTTGTATTCGCTGCACTGAATGACAGGGACGATCTTATTCAAGGTCGTCAGAGTTTCGGCCTCCAGGGCATTAAGAACGATCAGACCGTCGGCACTTACATCTTTCAGAAGCTTGATAAAAGCCGGTAGAGCGGCTCCCTCGACGGGGGATTCCGTGACCAGAAGATGGCAGTTGTGGGAATTGGCGGAAGAAAGGGCTCCCTGAATGATCCTGCCGTAAAATCGGTTCTGAATATCCGGCACACATAGGACAATAACAGGCTCTTTGGAAGGCGATGAAATAAGTGCGGGGACAGGGGCCGTATAACCCAGTGAAGCCGCGGCTTCCATAACTTTTTGATAGGTTTCCCCCTTGACCAGGTCGGATTTGGCGTTAAGTACTCTGGATACGGTAGCCTTGGATACATTTGCCTTTTTGGCTATATCCCCTACCGTTACTTTTTTAGTCTCCCTCATCGCGATATTTATCCTTTCGCTGACGGACTTGAGCTGAAACGATTTGTGAAACAATGGAAAACGTTTCGGATAAGAGGATAGTAACCGTTTTCGGGCAGACGGGCAAGGGGGAAAATACGTATTTTTGTCGGAATTTCCGGTGACATGGCTGCTTTGATCTGAGGGCCTTCAAAGTCATGCGTGGCTATTAATAAAACAATATATGAAACGTTGCAGAAACAATATATAGACTATGTGCACTATCCACAATATAACCTTGATAATGGTGTTATTATATCACGAAAATCAGCAATATGACGAAAATCACTTGAAACTATATGAAACGTTTCCTATAATACAGGCAGAAATGAAACAAACGATGAAACGGTATTGAAGTCAGAAACACCGTCATACCGTTTCCCGAATGTATCAAGGTATTATCAATAGGCAATTTGCATGTTTGCAACAGGTATAAGGAGGATAATTATTATGGCAAGAAGAATCCGTGTAGGCATCATTGGATGTGGAAAGATCGCTCAGGTCCGTCATTTACCGGAATACCATGCCGATCCTCAGGCCCTTATCACGGGATTTTATGATTTCAACCGGGAAAGGACCGAACGCCTGAGCCAGAAATACGGCGGACGTGTTTATGATTCGGTCGAGGAGATGCTGAATGATCCGGCCATTGATGCCGTCAGTGTGTGCACCTCCAACAATACTCATGCCGATATTACGGTGAAGGCCCTGGAAGCAGGCAAGCACGTCCTTTGCGAAAAACCTATGGCAGTTACCATGGAAGACTGCCGCCGTATGGTAGAAGCATCCAGGCGGACGGGTATGAAACTGATGATCGATCAAAACCAGCGGCTGGCCAAGGGCCATATCAAAGCCAAAGAATTGATCGCCGAAGGGGCCATCGGCCGCATCATCACCTTCCGCACGACTTTCGGCCACGGAGGACCGGAAACCTGGAGCATCAACCCGGGCCCCAACGTATGGTTTTTTGACAAAAAGCAGGGAGGATTA
Source organism: uncultured Eubacteriales bacterium (assembly GCA_900315265.1). Lineage (GTDB taxonomy): Bacteria > Bacillota > Clostridia > Lachnospirales > Bianqueaceae > RUG760. The sequence continues at coordinate 166,258 of OMYN01000006.1, read as the reverse complement.
GGGGCAATGGCCGATTTGGGCATCCATAAGACGGACCTGATCCAATATCTGCTGGATACCCGCGTCAGTGCCGTTACGGCTTATATGGGGACATTGGATAAACGTTTCAGCGACGGATCCAAGATCGGCGTGGAAGATAACGCCGTGTGCATATATGAAATGGAAAATGGAGCGGTCGGCACCATGACGGCCAGCTGGACCTATTACGGACGGGAAGATAATTCGACCATCCTGTATGGAACAAAAGGCGTCATCAAGATCTATGACGACGAAAAAAGTTCCATTCGGGTCCAGATGAAAAACGGGGAGCAGATCATTTATCAGCTGGATCAAATGCAGACCAACGACGATGGAGGCCAGTCAAAGACCGGTGTCATGGAATCGTTCATTGACTGTATCCTTAATGATAAAGATCCCGTTATCAGCGCGGAAAGCGTAATGTCCGCTATGGGTGCCGTTTTTACGGCTGTTCAGTCTGCTCAGGAAGGAAAACGGCTGGAGGTAGCAGAAGCCGCATTGGATCGCTGAGTTTTCAAAGAATATCTCCTGCATAAATATTTCGTGGAAAATTCTGCCAAACTGTGATAGGATAATTTTGTTGTACCAAATATGCAAGCAGCAGGGGTACAGACATTAAGGGGTACAGACAATATGGCAGAAACATCCAAACGCCGCCGCGGCGACCGCAGAGACGGCAAACTGATCCGCGACATCGAACCGATCCAGTATTTTACCGGTATCATTTATCCAAACCGGTGCGACAACGAGGCCTTTTTTACCAAGACCATCGATCTGACCAGACTCAATGAATTCGTACAAAAAAAGAACGAAGAATTACAGGCCAAAACCGATAAAACAGCCAGTGACCAGGGTGAGTATTTCAAATACACCCTGTTCCATGTGCTGGTCACTGCTCTGATGAGGACGATCAGCCTCCGGCCTAAAATGAACCGTTTTGTTGCTAACAATGATTTTTATCAGCGCAACGATATCACCGCTGCCTTTATCGTAAAAAAGAAATTCGCCGATAACGGAGGAGAAGGCCTGGCCTTTATCAAGGCGGAATCGGACGATAATGTCGATACGATCCATGAAAAGATCCGCAAGATCGTTTATGCGGAGCGCAAACAGACCGTCACGGAAGGCAACCAGACGGAGCATGCTATGGAGCTTTTCATGAAGCTGCCGCGCGGCTTCCGCAAATGGATCGTCCGCCGCATCATGTGGATCGAAAAGCATGGCTGGGCTCCGGATTCTCTGATCGGGGACGACCCCTATCAGGCATCTTTCGTGGTATCCAACGTCGGTTCGATCGGCCTGGAGGACGGCTATCATCATCTGACCAACTGGGGCACGACTTCGGTGTTCATGCTGATCCCTAAGATCACGAAGCGGCCTGTCTATAATGAGGACGGTTCCTATGTCATGCATGACATGGTCGACCTGAAATTCACGATCGACGAGCGCCTTGCCGACGGCTACTATTACGCGAAAAGCCTGGCTCTTTTAGCGCATCTTCTGCAAAACCCCGAACTGCTTGAAGAACCTATGTCCAAGGAGGTCGAATACCAATGGAAAAGGTAAGCGCTTTCGGGCCGGTCATCGATGAAAAAACACAGACAGTCACTTTCCCGGAGCCGACGACCGTCAAGATCCCGTGGAGATCCAGCATGGATCCCGAGTGCCCCATGCACCTGACCTATTCGGCAAAATCTATGGCCGGGGCAGTAGAAGACGTCGCCCGCCGCTACCCGGAATATACGGCTTATGAGTTTATGGGCAGAAAGACGACCTACGCCGAAATGTGGGCTAAAGTCGAGCAGACGGCCAAATCGCTCAAAGCCATCGGCGTCCGCCGGGGCGACCGGGTCATGTGCTGCATGCCCAACTGCCCGCAGACGGTCAGCATGTTTTACGCCATTAATCTGGTCGGAGCCGTTGCCGTTATGGTGCATCCCTTGTCGGCCGAGTCAGAGATCGCCTTTTATCTGAGAGATTCCGGAGCTGTCGCAGCCCTGACGCTCGACCAGTTTTATCCAAAGTTCGAGCGCATCATGGACAACGTCGACCTGCCCTGCCTGATCGTTACCAGCATCCGCGACGAACTGAGCCCTGCCTTAAAGTTTGGGTATGCAATGACCGAAGGAAGGAAGATAGCTCCCGTACAGCCCCGTCAAAGTGTTGTTTTATGGAGAGATTTTCTGCGCCGCGGCAAGACGATCGAGATCTACCGTCAGAATATGAAGGCCCTTGACGAGGCCGTTATCCTTTTCTCAGGCGGAACGACCGGCAAGACCAAGGGCATCCTCCTGTCCAATCTGAACTTTAACGCCTTAGCGGCTCAGATCATTGCCTTTAACCCCATTTTTCAGCCAGGTGATAAGATGCTGGCTGTGATGCCCATGTTCCACGGCTTCGGCCTTGGCGTATCCATCCACTCTATGCTGGCTTTCGGCGGAGATTGCCTTCTGATCCCCCGTTTCAACGCCAAGACTTATGCCCAGATGCTGGAAAAACTGCAGCCCAACCTGATCGCAGGCGTGCCTTCCCTGTTTGAAGCGCTGCTGAGGAATACGGAGATCGGCGACCTTGATCTGGGATGTCTGAAAGGGGTCTTCTCCGGAGGCGACTCGCTGTCTCCCGAACTAAAGAAACGCTTCGACGATTTCTTACAGAAGCATGGCTGCAAAGTAAAAGTGCGCGAGGGGTACGGTACGACCGAGTGCGTAACGGCCAGCTGCCTGACGCCCATCCACAAACAGAAAGAGGGAAGCATCGGTATTCCTTTTGCCGATACCTATTATAAGATCGTAAAACCGGGCACCGAGGAAGAGGTTCCTTACGGCAGCGAAGGCGAGATCTGTCTGACCGGCCCGACCATGATGATGGAGTATGTGGGCCAGCCTCAGGAGACTGCCGAAACCAAACGGCTGCATGCCGACGGTCTGACCTGGATCCATACGGGAGATCTGGGAGTCATGGACGAGGACGGTTTCGTTTACTTCCGCCAGCGGATCAAACGAATGATCGTTACCAACGGATACAACGTATATCCGTCGCAGATGGAAAGTATCCTGGACGCTCAGGAATACGTACAGATGAGCTGTGTCATCGGGGTGCCGGATCCGGTCAAGGTACAGAAAGTTAAAGCTTTTATCGTGCTTAAACCGGGCTATATCCCCACCGAAGCGACCAAAAAGGATATCCTGGATTACTGCAAACGGCACATAGCCAAGTATGCCATGCCTTATGATATCGAATTCCGTACGGATCTGCCCAAGACACTGGTCGGAAAGGTAGCCTACCGCAAGCTGGAAGAGGAGGAAGCAGCCAAGCGTAAGGAAGAAAGTCAGATCCAAAGCGCCATCGACCGGCGCCAGAAAGAGCAGCTTGAAAAAGAAGCGGAAGAAAAGGCCCAGCAGCAGGCACAGATCCAGCAGCGGAGCGAAGAAAAGAAACGCCGCTTTTACAGCGGGCTCAACGATATCTGGAAAAAGACCAAAGACTTTTTCAAGACAGGCCGGGCCGGCAGCGAAAATAAAGACGGCCAAGAGGGAGCGACTCCTCTTTTGAACGCCCCCGAAAACCGCGAAGCTACCAGGTTCGACGATACCAATGATATGTAAGACGGCCGGTCCCGTACCGGAGCGCCATACAAAGTAAAAAAACCGCGGCCCGGCCGCGGTTTTTGACTATCCGAATATTTCTTATTGATAAAGGAGTGAAGGAGCAGAAAAATGGAAGAAGCGATCATACGAAAATATGCTAAACTGGCCGTGTGCTCAGGGGCTAACGTGCAAAAGGGGCAGCTTTTGGTCATCACTGCGTCGGTCCATGATGCAGCGTTCGCGGAGTACTGCGCGGAAGAGGCTTATAAGGCAGGCGCCGGCAAGGTTGCCATCCGCTGGAACGATGACACCGTGACTCACCTGGCTTATCAATATGAATCCCAGGAGAGTCTGTGCCGTGTGGCTGACTGGGAGCTGGCCCGCAAGCAGGACGAGATCGATCAAAAGGCCTGCTATCTGTATATCGACTCGGAAGTGCCAGGATTTTTCAAAGACATCGATGCGGATAAAATGCAGAAAGCAACCATGGCCCGCCGCAAAAAGATGAAACCTTATCAGGCTTATACCATGAACAACATAGGGCAGTGGAGTATCGTGGCCGTCCCCAGTCCTCAGTGGGCGCTGAAGGTCTTTCCGGACAAAAGCGAAGAACAAGCGCAGGAGGCCCTGTGGGACGCGATCTTACAGTCGGTGCGTATCAACAGGACCAATGATCCGCAGGCAGAATGGGAGCGTCACGACCGACAGCTGGCCGAACACTGCCGCCTGCTGAATTCCTACCAATTTGACTATCTTCATTTTACAAACGGCCTGGGCACCGATCTGAAGGTCCATCTGGTCAAAGATCACATTTGGGCGGGCGGCGGCAGTACGACCCCCTCGGGAGTTTTCTTTAACCCTAACATGCCGACCGAGGAATGCTTCTGCATGCCGGATCGTGATCATGTGGACGGCACCGTTTACGCTTCCAAGCCCCTCAGCCTGTCCGGGAAGGTGGTCGAAAACTTCTGGTTTACCTTTAAAGACGGCCGGGTAGTGGACTACGGAGCCGAAAAAGAAAAAGAAGCCCTTGCCAACATGCTTTCCACCGACGAAGGCTCCAAACATCTGGGCGAGGTGGCGCTGATCTCCTACGATTCCCCCATTTCCAACATGAATATCATGTTCTTCAACACCTTATTTGACGAGAATGCCAGCTGCCATCTGGCCCTGGGTGCCTGCTATCCCGAAAACCTTGAGGGCGGCCCGGATATGACGGAGGAAGAGGTCCTGGCCCACGGCGGCAATTCGTCGGTCAACCACGTTGATTTCATGTTCGGCACACAGGATATGGACGTGACCGGCGTCACCTTTGACGGCCGCAGGGTCCCCATCTTCCGGGCCGGCAATTTTGTAATCTGACCGGATAAAGGAGCATCATGGAACAATATCGCGTTTTTGAATGGACAGGCAATAGTTCTGTCGTTTATGACAATCCTTTCAAAGAGGTATCTTTGTGGGGCCTTTTTACCTGCGGTCTGACTTCGGTCCGGGCGGACGGCTTTTATGAAGCCGGCGGCCGGTACGCAGTCCGTTTCTGCCCTGACAAAGCCGGCCTGTGGTCCTATGTCATCCACAGCAGCGACCCTGACCTGGACGGGGCACAGGGTACTTTCACGGTCGAAAAGGCTGCCCCGGGCAATCACGGTAAAGTCTGCCTTAAAAATGAGCTGGTAAACAGCGGGGACCGGGAGGATGCCTATCGCTTTGTTTATCAGGACGGAACGCCTTTTTATCCCTTCGGCACCACCTGCTACGCCTGGATCAACCAGTCTCAAAAGCTGCAGAAAGAGACTCTTGAGACCTTAAAAAACGGACCTTTCAACAAGATCCGTATGTGCATCTTTCCGAAATTTTATACCTACAATGATTATGATCCGCCGGCCTATGCCTATGAAGGAGGCCTTAAAAAGGACCCTGAGACCCTGGCCAAGGCGGAAAAAGACCGGTCTTTTGAAGATTATTCCTTCGACTATTACCGCTTCAATGATGCCTTTTTCGAGCACCTGGAAGACTGCATCAGGGCCCTTGACGACATTGGAGTAGAAGTCGAGATCATCCTGCTGCATCCCTACGACCGCTGGGGCTTTTCCCGGATGGGGAAAGACGCCGACCTTTTCTACCTGAGCTATGTGGCAAGGCGTCTGGGAGCTTTCAAAAATATCTGGTGGTCTTTGGCCAATGAATATGACCTGATGCCGTGGAAGTCGAATGCAGACTGGGACCAGTACGGACGTCTGATCGAGGCCGAGGACGCCGGCGGGCATTTAAGGGCTATCCATCAGTGCATGAAGCTGTACGACCACGGACGCCCCTGGATCACCCATGCCAGTATCCAGAGGATGGACTTATACCGCACGGTGGAAAATATTACCGAGTGGCGTAACGATTACGGCAAGCCGGTCATCGTGGACGAGGCGGGCTATGAGGGCAATGTTGACTACGGCTGGGGCAGCCTGTCGGCGCAGGAAGAGACCCGCCGCTTTTGGGAAGGGTGCCTTAGGGGCGGCTATGTGACCCACGGCGAGACCTATGTCGATCGGGGCATGCAGACGATCGGGTATGACCAAGGCAATGGCCTTATTAAAGCTCAACAAATACCGGCTGTCTGGTGGGCCCACGGCGGCAAGTTGTACGGGCAGAGTCCCGAACGTATCGGATTTTTGCGGAAGATCCTGGAAGAAGCACCGGCCGGGGCCCGTCCCATCGAAAGAGAAGAAAATCCCATGGAAATGTGGGATTCGGTCGGGCTTCGCGACGGGCAGAAATGGTATCTGTATTACTATGGATTCGAGCATATCCTTTACCGCAACTATCAGCTGCCGGCAGGACACCGCTATAAGATCGAACGGATCGATACCTGGGATATGACGGTGACTCCTCTGGATGGGATCTATGAAGAAAAAATCCGCATCCGCCTGGGCGGCAAGCCCTATATGGCGGTGCGGATGACAGAGGTATGACAGAAGGTAAACTCAGCGGGTCAGGTTTTTCAGCCATTTGTACTTTTTGAACCGGACCATGACCCAGGGGATCTTGCCGATCTCGTCCAGGCAGGTGCAGGCATATACCAGGGGGACCGGCCAGTGGAAGACGAAAGCCCCTAACAGAGCGACGGGGATGGCGATGCCCCACATGCAGACGGCCAGCGAGTAAAGGTCGAACATGGTATCGCCGCCTCCGTCGAAAACACCGTTGATGGTTACGGTATTCACGCAGCGCCCGATCAGGTAGAAAGCCTGAATGGTCATCATGGCGTTCAGGTAGGAACGGGCCTGATCGGTCAGGATCATCTGATCGCACAGGGGAATGGTCAGCAGCATGATACCGGTCGAAAGGAAACCGATCAAAAACGAGGTGTTGCGCAGCCAGATCCCGTATTGCTTTCCCCGTTCCATGTTGCCGGCGCCCAGTTCGTTGCCTAATAGGATGCTGCCTCCGCTGGCAATGCCGTTGCACAGGCAGCAGATCAGGTCGCGGACAACAGCCGCTATGGACATGGCGGCCGCGGCGTCAGCCCCAAGGTGGCCTACGATAGCGGTATAGGAAGTAAAGCCGACTCCCCATAAAAGAGAAGCCCCCAGGACCGGCAGGGACAGTCTGAAAAAGTCCCGGCTGAGCAGCTTATTGCGAAGAAAAAGATGACGGAACTGAGGGTGCAGGTATGTTTTACGGTAGGACACGGCTATGCACCAGACAAGTTCGACCGCGCGGGAAATGACCGTAGCAATGGCTGCTCCTGCCGCTCCCAGCCTCGGAAAACCGATAAGACCGAAAATCAGGACGGCATTCAGTACGATATTGATCAGAACAGCGGCAATGGAAACATACAAACTCATGCGGGCATGTTCCGAGATCTTCATGATGGCGTGATAGGCCTGAGAGAAGCCGACCAGAAGATAAGACCAGCCGGCGATCTTCAGATACCGGCAGCCGATCCGGATCAGTTCCGGATCCCCGGTAAAAAAGAGCATGAGCAGGCGGGGGACGAACAGACAGGCAGCCCAGAAGAGGACGTCGATCAGGATCATGCCTCGCATCATGATATTAAAAATATGATCCAGCGCCCGGCCGGGATCGATCTGTTCTGTAGGAAGGGCCTCATCCTGAGATGGAACCTGCTTTTGAGTTTTTTCCAGTATTTTCCCGTAATACTGAGCGCCCAGAACGGTACCGCCCATGGTAACGGCTCCGATGAACATGGTCATGACGAACTGGACCTGGGTAGCCAGTGAAACGGCTGCCATGGAGTTTTGCTCAAAGCGGCCCAGCATAAAGGCATCGGCCGCGGAGACGGAAGCTACCAGAAGGCTTTGCAGGGCAATGGGAAGGGCCAGCTGAAACAGCTTATCCCGGAAGGCCTTGTCACCGACTATATGGCTCATACTCATTTAGATGCTCCTTTTTTGACGACACCTTCCAGAAAGGCGCCGAAGACAGGGGTCCACCAGCCTTGATAGCCTGCCATGGTGGGATGGATGGGATCGGCCATCCAGGCCTTGAGGGTCTGCTGGGACAATTTGCTGAAGACCTCGTTGTTCCAGAAATCCAAAATGTAAACAGGAAGGCCGGATCCGTCCTTATTTGCTTCTTCGACCAGCTGGGTCAGGCAGTCGACCATAGCGGCATATTCTTTACTGTCAAAGCGGGGATTTGTGTAGAAAACGACCGGGCAGTGGAAGGTATCCCGTGCGAAAGCAAGAATGGTTTCCAGAGCCGACCGGATATCGGCAAGGGGCAGTTTGCGCGTTGCGTCGTTTGTCGACAGCTGGCAGACGAATACGTCAGCAGGAAACTCCCTGTAGATTTTTTTCATGCGGGCAATGTAGGAGTCCGGACCGTTATCGACCAGGGTCGTTCCCGAAACGGCTTCCTTGATGGTTATCAGACCGTCGTTCATGCACAGAAATTCCGGGAAAGCGATCCCTCCCGAAGCCGCTCCGTAGGTAACGGAGGAGCCTAAAAAGATGGCGCTTGAACTGCGCAGGCCCGCTCCGAAGGGGTCGGAGTAGTCTTTGGGGTCGACCGTACGGATCCACTGCATTTTTCCGACAGGCACGTGGCAGTAGCCGGCGGGATTTTTTTCCAGATATTTCTGATGGGCTTCACCAGCCGGATAGAAATTCTGCAGCATCCCCCATTCGACTGCGACTTTGCCCTGGGTCTGGTTCTGCAGCTCGATCAGTGAGGCATAGATGTCGGGCAGATCGAATTCGTCGGCCGCGTACACGCCGGTGCGGTAGTTGTGGCCCACGTCCGCTCCCTGACGATCGACCAGGGTGGGATCGATGATCTGATAAAACAGACGCAGAAGGGCTCGCAGGGGAAGGACTGACGGATCATACACGACCTTGACCGTTTCCGTATAGCCTGTGTCCCCGCCGCGGACCTGTTCGTAGGTAGGATCGGGCAGGTCTTTTCTGCCGTTGGCAAAGCCGACTGTTGTTTCCTTTACCCCTTTGAGACCGTCCAGGTAGTGCTGGACTCCCCAGTAGCAGCCGCCTGCCAGATAAATTTCTTTTGCCATAATGACTCCTTTTGTCCGGGTCTCATATAAGATTTTCTGTAAGTATACTGCAAATATTTTATCGTATCTGTTTTTGCCATACAATGGTTTTTCCCAAACAGAAAAAGTGAAATGGGTATAGAAGAGTAAACCCACTTTTTTTATAGGATTTTTAACTTGCAGTTATGGGATGAAACGGATATAATAGATAAACGGTAAATTATTATCGTATGATAAGTTAACAGATCACGATATACGAAGAAGCAGTGAGGAGGGTTTTTTAAGAGATGACTAAAATCGATATTTTCTCCGGTTTTCTTGGTGCCGGAAAGACTACGCTGATCAAAAAACTGATCAAAGAAGCATATACGGGCGAGCAGCTGGTGCTGATCGAAAACGAATTCGGTGAGATCGGCATCGACGGAGGTTTCATGCAGGAAGCCGGTATCAAGATCACCGAAATGAGCCAGGGCTGCATCTGCTGTTCTCTGGTAGGCGATTTCGGCAAAGCGCTGGAGCAGGTACTTGACCAGTACCATCCGGACCGCATCCTGATCGAGCCTTCGGGCGTGGGCAAGCTGTCCGATATCATCCGTGCCGTCCAGAACCTTCATATGGAGGATGTCGTTCTGAACAGCTTTACCACCGTGGCAGATGCGAAAAAGTGCAAGATGTATCAGAAGAACTTCGGTGAGTTCTATAACGATCAGATCGAGCACGCCAACTGCATCGTTCTGTCCCGGACCCAGGGCATGAGTCAGGAAAAACTGGACCAGGTCGTTGCCCTCCTCCGCCAGCATAATACGGTAGCTACTATTATCACCACTCCCTGGGAGGAGATCACCGGAAAGCAGATCCTGGAAGCCATGGAGCATCAGAACACCCTGGATGAGGAACTGAAACAGCTGGCTCAGGAGACCGCCGAGCTGGAAGAAGAAGAGGAAGAAGAAGAGGAAGAAGAGCACGAACATGGTCATGACCACGACGACGATCATGATGAACATGAACATCATCATGACCATGACGACCACGATGATGACGATGAGGACCATGACCACGACCATGATCATCATGAGCATGTGGAAGATAATAAAGTCGAAGAGATCAACGGCGAGACCATTATCGAGCACAAGAACCAGCATGCCCGCGCGGAGCAGAATGAGCATCATCATCACCATCACCACGGCGACCATGACGCCGACGAGGTGTTCATGAGCTGGGGCCTGGAGACGACCCACAAGTTTACCAAGGAAGAGATCGAAGAGAAGCTGTCCAAGCTGGATGACGCGGATACCTACGGACTGGTCGTTCGCTGCAAGGGGATCGTAGACGGCAAAGACGGACAGTGGCTGCATTTCGATTATGTACCCGGGGAGACCAACGTGCGCACCGGTACGGCCATGGTCATGGGACGCCTGTGCGTGATCGGCAGCAAGCTGAACGAAGCCGCTCTCAGGCAGCTGTTTGCCTGAAGAGGGCTTACCCTGAGGACGGTATTTTCGATAAAGGAGAATGAATATGGCTGAATTACAGGAGGTTCCGGTTTATCTGTTTACCGGTTTTCTGGAGTCCGGCAAGACCGAATTCGTCAATGAGTCTGTTCTTAGCGACCCAAGTTTCGTGGGCAGCGAGAACACACTGCTTCTGGTGTGCGAAGAGGGCGAAGAGGAATACGATGCCGAAGCTCTGAAGAAGAAAAAGGTCTTTGTCGAGGTCGTTGAAAATGAGATCGACCTGTCGGCCAAGATCCTGACCTATCTTCTCAACAAGAACCACTGCACCCGCGTGCTGATGGAGTACAACGGAATGTGGCTCCTGAACTCCTTCTATAATAATCTGCCCGACAACTGGGTGATCTATCAGGAGTTCATGTTCGCGGATGCCACCACATTCCTGAACTATAACAACAATATGCGCCAGCTGGTAGTGGATAAGCTGCAAAGCTGCGATCTGGCTGTTTTCAACCGTTTCACCAAAAAGATGAATCAGATGGACTACCACAAGATCGTACGAGCTGTCAGCCGCCGTGCCCAGATCGCTTACGAGTATGTGGATGGAGATATCGTCAACGATGACATACAGGATCCGCTGCCCTTTGACATCAACGCTCCTATTATCGAGGTAAAAGACGATGACTTTGCTCAATGGTACCGCGATATTACCGAGGAGCCCCGCAAGTATACCGGCAAGACCCTGGAGATGAAGGGCATTACCATGACCAACAGCCGTTTCGATCCCGGTGTCTTCGCATTCGGCCGCCGGATCATGACCTGCTGCGTACAGGATATCCAGTTCTGCAGCCTAGTCGCTACCTGTCCGGTCAAAGAAACGCCCGAAGCAAGAAGCTGGTACAAGGTCCGTTTTAAAGTGGACTATAAGTTCAGCAAGCTCTACGGCAAAAAGGGCCCCATCCTCAATATGATCCAGATGGAAAAGACTTCCGCCCCTGAGCAGGAAGTCGCCACCTTCTATTGATCCCGGCTTGCCACGGATTGTACCGCAGGCGAAAAGGGCATAAATAAAAACAAAAAGAGAGATGTTGGATCTTTGATTCAGCATCTCTCTTTTTATGTCTGAAAACTATTTCTGTGAAAACGATTCCCAAGCGGTTTCAGGCTTTGTCCGGTAAGCCGGATTTCTCCTGGTTGTCCACCATAAGTTCGAAGCTGCCCTGCAGGATCAGGTTCATTTTTTCGACCAGGCGGGCGGGCTCTTCTTTCATGCCGGTGGCCAGCCAGTTCAGCATGATCTCGGTTATGGCATATTTATGGTAATTGGCAAAGAAGCGGCGGAGATCCTCGGAAGCATCGGGCCTGATCTCCTGAACGATATCATAAATGATGGTATAGGCCTTGGAAAAAAGAAACTGGTCAATGTCTACATGATTGGGAGAATGATAGACATGGTAGAAAAAGTCATGGTTGACTTCCAGCATCTTGAAAATGTCCATGACCCCTTCCTGCCAGGTTTTATAGTTCTTCTGACCGTCCTGGATCTTTTGAAAGTCCTGGTTGCAGGTCCATTCGATCAGATCATAGATATCGTGAAAGTGGTAGTAAAAGGTCATGCGGCTGACACCGCAGTCTTCGGTAACGTCTGAAATAGTAATTTTGCTTAACGGTTTTACATCTAACAACCTTTTCAATGACTGGGCCAGCGCCTTTTTAGTCAGGTCAGACATATTTTTTCCCCTTGGTAGTTAATTTACTATTTTTCTCTTTATTTAGTTAACTGTTACTATACCAAAAATGAGACAAAAATTCAAATGAAATTTATCAAAAAGACGGAAAAGAAAGTTATTTTTATCTTAACATTGGAGACGTGATAAAATTGCTTGAAGATTTTATTATCAATGTTACAGGAATTGAACGATGGAAAAATATTTATTCAAATATAAAATCAGAAGTCTGACAGATGTAAGACATTGGTAAAATCCGTCAGACTTCTGACTAGCATATCATGTAATAAGAGAAAGGCCTTCGCGGCAGAACTCCCCTTCAGGTAAAAGACAGAACGTTCTTTACATAGGCAGCGGACCTGAGGACACTGTCCAGTTCATCTTTCAGGTCGAAATGTTCAATGACAAGATAGCCGTCGTAGCCGATCTGTTTGAGTCTGCGGATCAAAAGGCCGACGGGAAGGTACCCGTCTCCGACCGGTGCAGGCGCAAGAAAGGTCCGGTTATCGGCCGGGCTGCCGCCGACCAGGTGAGCGCGGTCCTTCAAATGGACGTGGACGATATGATCCTTAAGGGCCTCAAAGGCCAGCAGACTGTCTTCTTTGGAAAAGGCGAAGTTGCCCGTATCAAAGGTGATGCCCAGGCCAGGGACCTTGCCGATAAACCAGAGCAGCTCATTGATCTGGGAATAGGGAGAGGTGATCAGGTCATAATCTTCCAGAGACAGGATCACACCCCGCTTACGGGCATAGGCGGACAGGTCGGTCAGGGCCTGTTTCATGTTCTGGATCTCAGAGTCGCCGTCCATGTAAGCGGCCGTTTTTTGATAGTTATTGTGGACCCCGTTCAGCGCGGGAACGTCTTCTTCATCCAGAAATCCGGGCACCATCAGGATGCGGTGCACATCCAGCGTGGACGCCAGGTCGACCATTTCTTTGGAGGATTCGATACTGGGGTTCCAGTTGAAATTGTGATTGTAATAAAAACCGCTGATCTCAAGGCCGGCCTCGCCTAAAAGGCCTCCGATGGACAGGATCTGGCCCCGGGCGGTCTCATAGTCCATTTCGACCGCGTCGATGCCGGCTCTTTTAAAGGCGGCCAGTACTTTTTCGATGGGCTGGCCGGACTGCCTGGCCGCTTGTACGGCATGGTCATAAAAAACAGAAAGCTTCAATACTGGAAACCTCCCAGGTAGAAGAGCAGGGCCAACAGGACCAGGATCACGACCAGAAAAGCAGTCGTGACGATCAGATGAAGGACCACACGGTCCGGGGAAATTTTTTTATTGACGATCAGCATGACAACGCATACGATCAAAAGCGCCGCAATGACGATCCAGTGCTGGATTTGCATAAGGGTAACCTCACAAATGGTAGAGACGGGTATACTTGTCTTCCAGGTAATCCAGATAATAATCCGGATCGAAGGGCTCGCCGGTTGCTTTGGTCATGACCTCCTGAGGGGTCAGACGGCAGCCGTACTGATGAACATGCTCTTTCAGCCAGCCCATGACCTGGTCATAATGCCCTTGGGCAAGCAGTTTATCTACATCGATATCTTTGCGCATGGTATGGACGAACTGGGCTGCGTAGGCAGAACCGAGAGCATAGGTGGGGAAGTAGCCGAAACTTGCATCCGACCAGTGGACATCCTGCAGGATGCCTTCGCGGTCATTGGGGACGTCAACACCCAGATACTTCTTATAGAGTTCGTTCCAGGTTTTATTCAGGCCCTCGGTGGACAGGCTGCCGTTGAAGAGACCTTTTTCGATCTCATAGCGGATCAGGATATGCAGAGGATAGGTCAGTTCATCGGCTTCAGTGCGTACCAGAGATGGAACGGCCGCATTAAGAGCGTCAACAAAAGCGTCGATCGATACAGAGCCCAGCTGGCCGGGAAATTCTTCCTGAAGCTGCGGATACAGGCTGGTCCAGAAGGCTTTGGTGCGGCCCAGATAATTTTCACACAGGCGGGACTGGGACTCGTGCATAGCGCAGGAGACGCCGTCGGACAGGATCATTCCGTCGTATTTGGGATCGATGTCGTGCTCATAGGTGGCATGTCCGACCTCGTGGATGGTGGACAGCATGGCGGATGCGACATTATCAGGCAGATATTTGGTGGTAACACGGCAGTCGTTTTCGCAGATCCAGTCGGTGAAAGGGTGCTCGGTCTCGTTCTGATAGCCCCAGGAGGAGTCGAAATGCAGGTATGTAAGCAGCTTGTCCATGAACGCTTTCTGCTTGTCGACCGGATAGGTCTGATACAGGAAGGACGTGTCCACCTGCTTTGCCTTGACCACTTTCTGAATGAGCGGGATCAGCCTTTCTTTGACCTTGTCAAAGAATTTGTCGTAGAATTCGATGCTTGTGCCGGGCTCGTAGTCGTCCAGCATCTGGTCGTAGATAGGCGCTTTGCTTGAGCGGTAGCCGTAGATCTTTTTGGACTCTTCGATCAGTTTTTTCAAAGTCGGCTCAAACAAGGAATAGTCACTCTCTTTTTTGGCCTTGAGCCAGTCGTTGTAGCCCTGATCCACCAGCAGAGAGAAGGCTACATATTCATCTTTAGGGATGACACGTTCATTTTCCAGTTCCTTGTAATAAAGCTGGGCGCTGCGGCGGGTGTCCCCGTCCGCATCCGGATCGTCCTTCAGATTTTTGATGATCTCGAAAATTTCCGGATCGGTCCTGATGGAAAACAGTTCGCCGGACAGGATGGCCATCCTTTCATCGCGAAAGGCAGCGCCGCCCTGAGGAGCCAGCGTCATTTTATCGATCGTCAGTACGGATAATGCCATGCGGTATGCGGAGCATTTTTTGATCCACTCCTGGTACCTGGCCAAGGTTTCTTTTTGAGCCATAGAACCTCCTCAAAATTACAGACATTGAACCAATGATACCATATTTTCGCCGGCGGCGCAGATTTTCTTTCTGATATATCTTGAAGAGAATACGACATACGTCCTATAATTACATCTTGTGGTCTGTTTGATTTAGTCCGGGCCGATCGTTTGACGAAAAGAAATGGAGTCAGGGTGAAAAAATTTGTATTGGACGGCGAGATGAAACGTCGTATCGCAATGACCGTCGGGGGAGTTCTGGTCAGCGGTTTCAGTGTTGGCATGTTTCAGTTTTCGACTATGGGCATGGATCCCTTTCAGACCTTTGCCCACGGCCTGAGTTCCAAAATAACCTTTCTGGGTTATGGCAGTTTTTACATGATCCTGAGCCTGCTGTTTCTGGCCTTTGACCTGATCTTTATGGACCGGAAGAAAATGGGCATAGCGACTTTTATCAACCTTTTTCTTTTGGGCTATGTAGTGGAGTTTTCATCCTGGCTGTGGAACCATATCTGGCCGGATCCGGCTATATGGCTGCGCATCATCATGCTTGCCCTGGGAGTCCTGATCATGTGTGTCGGCTCTTCCTTATACTTTGTAGGCGACTTGGGCGTTTCCGTTTACGATGCCATCGCCCTGACCATTTCCGAACGTAAAAAATGGCGGTTCTTTATCGTCCGTATCACATCCGACATCATCTGCGTCGCCATAGGAGCCGCCTGCGGAGTCCTGCCGGGAGTCGGCACTATCGTAACGGCCCTTGGGATGGGACCGCTGATCGAATTTTTCAACCGGTATAGCAGAGTGATCCGTTACGGGAAAAACGGAAAACCAAATGAATAAATAAAAACAGGGGGTCTGAGCGAACACTCACGCGCGTAGTCGCGGTTCGCTCAGACCCCCTGTTTTTATATTGTTTAATTTTCCGGCTTTATCGCTATCGTCAGCACTTCTGAACATCGAAGGAGTCGTAGACGGTTCTTCTGAATTGGGTCAGGTCAGTGAAGATTCCGTCTGCCATCATTTGGACGCCGAGGTTGCCGATGGCGGTGGCTTCGGCGGGTCCTTTTATGACGGTTGCTCCGGTTTCCTGTGCGGTCAGCTGGTTGAGCCAGTCGGCCTGGCAGCCTCCGCCTATGATATGGATGGAGGGGTAATCTTTTCCGGTGATGTCACGGATCTCTGCCAGGGTCTGAGCATAGCACTTAGCCAGGGAGCGGTAGATGATACGGGCCGTCTGATAAGGAGTTTCCGGGACAGCCTGGCCGGATTCCCGGCAGGCTTTGCGGATCTCTTCCGTCATGGAGGAGGGAGCTAAAAAGCGGGGATCGTTACAGGGAACGATGGAATCGATGGAGGCTTCCTTAGCTTTTTCGCATATGGTCCCGAAAGACCAGTCGCCGTCCGGGGCCCCAGCAATAAATTCCTTACGAGCTTCCTGAATCATCCACAGGCCCATGATGTTTTTCAAAAAGCGGAAGCGTCCCTGGATGCCGCCCTCGTTGGTAAAGTTGGCCGCGCGGGCCTTGGGGCTGCTTTGGGCCTGAAGAAGCTCGGTGCCCATCAGAGACCAGGTGCCAGATGAGATATATAAGGTTTCGGAATGGGTGTCCTCGTCCGGAGAGTAGGGAACGGCCGCAACGGCGGAACCGGTATCATGGGTGGCAGGCAGGACCACCGTAAGGTCGTAGCCGACCTCGTCCCGGATAGAAGGCAGAAGCGGCCCTACCGGCGTACCCGGGCGGGACAGAGGTTTGAACAAGCGCGTGGGAAGATCCAGCAGACGGATAAGGTCGGTGTCCCAGCTGCCGCTCTGGCAGGAAACCAGCTGTGTCGTGGTAGCGTTGGTATATTCCTGCATTTTTTTCCCGGTCAGCAGAAAGTTGAAGTAATCCGGCAGCATCAAAAGATCCCGGGCCTTTTCCAGACGGGCAGGCTCCAGGACCCGGTCGGCCGTCAGCTGATAGATGGTGTTGAAGGGCTGCTTCTGGATGCCAGTTCTTTTGTACAGATCGCTCTCACGGATGCGGTCGGAAACGACCTTATCCATACCTTCGGTCCGGCTGTCGCGGTAAGCATAGCAGGGGCCGACCGGTTTATCGTCTGCGTTCAGCAGGCAGTAATCGACCGCCCAGGTATCGATCCCCATGGAGCAGGGGATCTTGCCCAGAAGGCGGCACTGTTTCATACCTTCCAGAATAGAGGCAAACAGGGAATCGGTATCCCAGACCCGATGGGGCTTTCCGTCGGCCATGGTCACCATCTTATTGGCATTGGGAAAGCGGTAGATCTCTTCGGTAACCATACGGGAGCCTTCCATATGGGCAAGGATATGCCGCCCGCTGGAAGCCCCTATATCGACTGCCAGATAGTATTTCATTTCAGCGTTCCCCTATTTTGGCTCCCGGTTTTTTATCGTACAGGAAGCGCTCGTTGATATGGACCCCGAAAGGTTCGTTGAGCTGGCGGAACATTTCCGGCGTGATGGTCTGGCGTTTGGTATCGGTCATGGACATGACCTTTACCAGCACTTCGGCGCCTTTTTCAGCCGTATGCATGAGACCGAAGGTTTCATCAAAATCATGTCCGCAGGCAAAAGCCCCGTGATGGGCCCAGATGCAGATATCCTGGGTCTTCATTTTTTCGGACGTAGCCACACCTATGTCCCGTCCTCCGCAGAGCATCCAGGGAACGATGCCTATACCCTCGGGGAAGACGATGGGGCATTCCGTAGCCATCTCATAGATCTCGCGGGTGAAGATCTCCTCATCCAGGGGCAGTACATAGGTCAGCGCGATCAGGTTGGTGGGGTGGCAGTGGTAGACGACTCGGATGCCGGGGTCGCGTTTTTTGACAACTTCCAGGTTCATCAGATGGGTCGGCAGTTCGGAAGTGGGCCGTCCGCCTGCGCAAAGTCCCCAGACGATGCGGTATTTCCGGCCGGTCTCATCCAGCTCGATGATGCAGACATTTTTCTTAGGCGCCAGCTCCACGTTGCGGAAAAACTTGCCCGACCCGGTCACCATAAAGTATTCCCCGGCCAGGAACGGTACCGACGTGCCGATCTCTTTCCATTCTCCGGTCTGCAGGCTGCCTTCGTAATGCCCCAAGTCTTCCCGGATGTCTTCCAGCTCCTCCGGTTTGATCCGGTAGGACAGGTTGCCGCCGTTTCTTTCATGCCAGCCCCGGTCGAAACCATCCTGACACATGCGGAAAAAATTCTGAGCAAATTCAGCATCGATCACTTTCATAAGGATCATCCCTTCCTATAAACAAAGACTTTACACACGTTTGGACATAACGTCCTTTTCATACTGCTTTAGCAGAGGGAACCATTCGTTTTCGGCCGGAACGTTCTGGCGGCGGCAGTACTCGTTCCAGATATCTCCGAAGGGAAGGGTCTTGACCTCTTCTCTCAAAGACATGATCCGGGTGAAATCACGCTGATCCTGAAGCTCTTTGAAGGTCTGGCTGGGCTCCAGTTCCGCGTACAGAAGCGCTTTCTGCATATTCCTCATGCCGTTTGTCCAGGCGCTGACACGGTTGATGGAAGCGTCGAAGTAGTCCATCCCGATAAAGAAGCGCCGGGGGTCGTTTTTTACGATCTCTTCGGCAAGCTCCCGTAAATCGTCGTTAAAAAGGACCACATGGTCGCTGTCCCAGCGGACCGGACGGGAAACATGCAGGGCCATCTCATCGTGGAAGAGCAGCATGGAGGACAGTTTATCGGCCACGTTTTCGGTAGGATGGAAGTGGCCGGTATCGATCAGGCAGAGGATGCCCCTGGAGGAGGCGTAGTTCATATAAAACTCATGGGAGCCGACCGTATAGCTCTCCAGGCCGATGCCGAACACCTTGGACTCTACGGAGATGCGGACCTTAGCTTTATCGTAGGGGGTAGCCAGGATCTGGTCAAGGGAATCCATCAGACGTTTCCTCGGGCTGAGGCGGTCTGCCGGGATGTCTTTAAGGCCGTCGGGGATCCAGATGTTGAAGAGGCAGGGCTCGCCGGTCTCTTCCGCCAGATATTCAGAAATTTTCAGGCAGGCGATGTTGTGGCGGATCCAGAACTGACGGATCTCTTCGTTTTCGGAAGAAAGGGTGGCGTTTTCAGCCAGAGGATGGGAAAAGTTGGTGGAGTTGAAGTCCAGTCCCAGGTGATTTTTCTTAGCAAATTCGACCCATTTTTTGAAGTGGCGGGGCTCCAGTTTGTCTCGGTCGACCCATTCTCCGTCGTCAAAAATGGCGTAGGAAGCGTGCAGGTTCAGCTTCTTGTGATCACCGGGGATAAAGGAAAGGGTCTTTTCGATATCCTGGAAGAGCTCCTGATAATTGCGGGCGCGGTAGGGATAGTTGCCGGTGGTCTGGATACCGCCGGACAGGGCTCCCTTGCGGTCGAAACCCATTACGTCGTCTCCCTGCCAGCAGTGCATGGAAAGGACGATGGAAGCGGTGCGGTCGATGGCCTTTTCCGCATCGACGCCCAGAGCCTGATACTGCTCTTTGGCGCTTTCAAAGCGTTCGGTCTGATTCATTGTGATCGTCTCCTTTATTGGATATTTTTCTTTTTGATAATGGGTACTTTTTCAAGGATACTTTCTGTGCTATAGTAATGATATAGGAACCGTTGATGCAGTAAAAGAACCAAATTTATGAAAATATACGTCCTTTCTTGTAAAAGGAGCCGATACCGTGAACGAAACACTGCTGGAAGAGCTTTCACAGATAACGCCGGAAGAGCAGCAGATTCTGGACGGGCACCCTTATGTCGACCGCCGCATCTATTATGACCCTCAAGATACCCTCAAAGACAGGATCGACCGGTCCAAGGTGCTGAGAGGCGGCCGCCTGATCGATATCCGCCGCCACGTGCGCTTTGTCCATTTTCCGGAGCATACCCATAATTTTGTGGAGTTTGTGTATATGTGCCAGGGAACCACGACCCATCTGATCGACGGACAGAAGATCGTACTGGGGGAGGGCGACCTGCTTTTTCTCAACCAGCATGCCCGCCAGGAGATCCTGCCGGCGTCAAGCGGGGATATAGCGGTCAACTTTATGATACTGCCGGAGTTTTTTGACACTGCTTTTCATATGCTGGGAGCGGGAAACGACCCTCTTAGGAATTTTCTGGTTTCCTGTCTGACGGACCAGAACGTGGGTGGAAATTATTTGTATTTTCATGTGGCCGGAGTACTGCCGGTCCAGAACCTGGTCGAAAACCTGATCATGGCTTTGAAAGAGGACAGCCCGGAAAACCAGACCATCGCCCGCACGACCATGGGCCTTTTGTTTTTGTATCTGGTATCCTTGCCCGAGTCTATCCGTCTGTCCGAACGGTCCTTCGACGAACAGGTCATGATCCGTCTTTTGGAGGAGATCCACGATCACTACCGGGATGTCCGTCTGGCCGATCTGGCCGGACAAAATCATATGGAAGTCTCTGCCCTGTCCCGCCTGATCCTGCGCCGGACGGGGTCTACCTTTAAGGAACTGCTGCAAAAGCGCCGTATGGAAGTAGCAGCTTATCTTTTGGATACCACGGGACTTTCCGCTTCGGATATAGCGGCCGGTGTCGGCTATGAAAATACCAGCTTTTTCCACAGCCTTTTTAAGCGGACTTACGGCATGTCTCCCAAGGAATACCGCCACAGAAAAGACGCCGGTACCAAGTGACTTAGGATCGTTTTTTTCTTATATTTTCCTTACGATTTTCTTATAAGAAACGAAAATCCCGGCTCAAGAGCCGTAAATCCCTGCTTCCTATTTGACAGTCCATCTTCTTTTTTTTATAATATCCCGGTCGATGAGGACGTGCATGCGAAAGGCTGTACCATGAATCAGAAATACAATGTCTGAAATGATGCCTTTCTTATGCCTGTCATAAGAAGGGCTTTTTTAATGGCTGTAAGACCTCCCTCCGGGTACCGGTCCCATGTCGACAAATTTCATTTTGGAGGTAATCTATGAAAAACAGAAAATGGACATACCGCCTGCTGGCTGTCCTTCTGGCAGCAGCTATGGTGGTCATGACCGGCTGCTCTTCGAGCTCTAAAAGCGACTCAAGCACTGCCGAGTCCGGCACCGAGTCCAGCCTTGCCGAATCCAGCGAGGCCCAGTCCAGTGCGGTAGAATCCAGCACCGCTGAATCCAGTGCAGCAGAGTCAAGCAGCACCGCCGGCGCCGTTTCCTTCACCGATCAGGCAGGACGCCAGATCGATCTGGACAAACCGGCCGACAAGATCGTGGCTCTGACCGCTTCCGACTGCGAGATCCTTTACGCTCTGGGGGCCCAGGACAAACTGGTGGGCCGCGGCGAGTACTGCGATTATCCGGCGGAAGTTGCCGATATCCCGTCCGTTCAGTCCGGAAGCGACACCAACATCGAACAGATCCTTGATCTGAAACCGGATGTCGTTATCATGGCTACCATGGACCAGACCACCGATCAGGTCCAGCAGCTGGAGAACGCCGGTGTCAAGGTCGTCGTCAGTGATGCCCAGGACATTGCCGGCACCTACGACGCCATCACGATGCTGGGCACCCTGACCGGCAAAGAGAGCGAAGCCGCGGACATTATTCAAACCATGAAAGACAGCTTCGATAAGATCAAGGAATCCCCCGTCGAGGGCGGAACCATCTACTTCGAAGTAAGCCCCCTGCAGTACGGTCTGTGGGCAGCCGGCAAAGGTACCTTCATGGATGAGATCGCCACGATGATGGGCCTGACCAACATCTTCGAAGATGTAGACGGCTGGGGAGAAGTCAGCGAAGAGCAGGTGCTTGAGCGCAACCCCGATTATATCGTGACCATTTCCATGTACACCGGAGAAGGCCCGACCCCCGTCGAGGAAATCGAGCAGCGGTCCGGCTGGCAGGATGTGAAGGCTGTTAAAAATGAGGCCATTCTTGATCTGGACGACAACTCCCTGTCCCGCCCTGTTCCCAGACTTGCGGACGGCGCCAAGGCGTTGTATGATTTCGTGAAAGATCATCCTGCGCAGTAATCGGAGAATATATGCATCATGAAGGTTTAGGAGCAGTCAGATGGCTGCTCCTCTTTTTCGTAACGGTGGCCGTCATGCTCATCTGCCTGGCTTTGGGCAGTGTGTCCATCCCCCTGGCTGATACGGTCCGCATCCTGCTCAAGGCCCTCGGCTTTCGTGCCGGCGGGGAGATTTCCTCCTCTTATGAGACCATCCTGCTGACCGTCCGCCTGCCCCGTGTTTTATGCTGTGCCTTATCAGGGGCAAGCCTCAGCATCAGCGGATGCACCATGCAGGGCCTTTTACGCAACCAGCTGGCCGACGGATCCACTCTGGGCGTATCGTCCGGGGCCGCTCTGGGAGCCGTGCTGGCCATCGCCCTGGGCTTTACCCTGCCGGGCTTTCCTTTCGCGGGCACTCTGGTAGCCGCCATGCTTTTTTCGGTCTTATCCCTGGTGCTGATCCTGACCCTGACCTGGAGGCTCGACCGGTCCTTGTCCACCGACACCTTGATTTTGATGGGCATCGTTTTTTCGATGTTCGTATCCGCCCTTTTGTCCCTGGTCATTACCTTATTCCCTAAAAAACTGACCAGTATCACCTTTTGGACTATGGGATCACTGGCCGGCAGCAATTATCAGAATGCCTTGGTTTTAGCCGTCATGCTGGCTGTTTTAGGCGGTATTATGCTGACCCATGCCAGGGAGCTCAATGCCTTCGCCATCAGTGAGGAAAACGCCGGCCATATCGGAGTTAATGTGCGCAGAAGCCGTGTGCTGCTGATGGCGGCGGCCTCCCTGCTGGTCGGAGCCTGCGTATCGGTGGGAGGCAGCATTGGTTTCGTAGGGCTGGTAACCCCTCATATCATGCGCCTGATCGTAGGGCCCGACCATAAAAAACTGCTGCCGGCATCCTTGTTTGCCGGTGCTATCTTCCTGATGCTGACCGACCTTATTTCCCGCACCATCGCTTCTCCCAGGGAGCTTCCCATCGGAGTCGTGACCTCTTTGATCGGCGCGGTGGTTTTTGTTATGACCTTTTACAAGACCCGAAACAGGAGGGGAGCCTGATGGACAAGAAAATCGAAGCCCGTTTTAAACCGGTCATCCCTTTGTTAAAAGCTTCCCGTATCACCGTGCGCTACGGATCCTTTTACAATAATGACACGCGGAAAAACGCAGGTAGAAACGAGGGGAAAACGGCCGTCAGCGGGGTATCCTTTGACCTGCTGCCCGGACAGTGGCTGATGGTCGTCGGACCTAACGGAGCCGGAAAGTCGACGCTGCTGAATAGTCTGACCGGTACGGTCAAAGCGGAAAAAGAGAGTTCCATCCGCCTGATGGGCCAGGATATCACGACAATGAAAAAGACCCAGATCGCCCGCCTGATGGGTATGCTGGATCAGCAGCACGATATCGGGTATGACTTTTACGTTAGGGATATCGTCGCACTGGGCCGTTATGCTTATCGAAAAGGCATGTTTTCGGGACTGAGCGAAGAGGACAGACAGGCGATCGATGATGCCCTGGCTAAAACCGGACTGACCGATCTTGAAGACCGCAGGGTCACCACCTTATCGGGCGGCGAAAGACAGCGTGTCTTTCTGGCCCAGCTCTTTGCCCAGGATCCAAGCATCCTTTTACTGGATGAGCCGGCCAATCATTTAGACCTTATCTATCAGAAACAAATCTTTTCACTGATCCAAGAGTGGCTGGACCGGCCGGGCCGCGCTGTCATCAGTGTCGTCCACGACCTGTCCCTTGCCCGCAAATACGGCACCCACGCCCTCCTGCTTGACAAGGGCAGTCCCAAAGCCCAGGGCCCCATCGACCACGTCCTCACCCGCCAAAACCTCAAAGACGTATACAACATCGACGTCTACGCCTGGATGCAAGAACTATTGAAAACCTGGGAAGAATAAATAGGCGGAAACAACCACCCAAACGAGCTGAAAGCCAAACCAGAAACCGAAACCTGAAAGAACGCCTCAAAACAACAGCAAAGAAGATCAATAATAACAACACAAAAAAGGAAGCCCTGCCGCCGAGAGCGAGCATCGCGCTTTGCACGGATCGCTCGAAGCAGCAGGGCTTCCTCTTATTTATACGTGTTTATTATTGCTCTTCTTCCACACCGGTCGTTTTAATATGCAGCTCTTTCAGCTGCTCAGGCAGTACCTCCGACGGCGCACCCATCATGGTATCTTGGGCGTTCTTGTTCATGGGGAAGGGGATAACCTCACGGATGGAGTCTTCGCCTGCCAGCAGCATGACCATACGGTCGATGCCGGGGGCAATACCGGCATGCGGCGGCGCTCCGTAGCAGAAGGCATTGTACATGGCCGGGAAGCGGGACTTGACATCCTCTTCGCCCAGGCGGACAAGCTCAAAGGCCTTGATCATGATCTGAGGGTCATGGTTCCGCACAGCACCCGAAGATAACTCAATACCGTTGCAGACAACGTCATACTGGTCGGCGGTGATGCTTAAGGGATCGATCTCGCCGCGCTCTGCCTTAAGCAGGGTCTCAAGACCTCCGTTGGGCATAGAGAAGGGGTTGTGGCAGAATTCCAGCTGGCCGGATTCTTCGCCGATCTCATACATTGGGAAGTCGACGATCCAGCAGAAGGCATACTGTTCCTTATCCATATGGCCGGGGGCGATGGCTCCGAAGGTCTTGACCAGGACGCCGGCGGTTTTCTGAGCCTGGGTCAGCTTGCCGCTGGACAGGGCTACGAAATCACCGTTTTCCAGATGCAGTTTTTCTTTGACGGCATCCAGGCAAGGTGCTACGAATTTAGCGATACCTCCTGCCGCCTGACCGTTATCATCCAGACGGAACCAGTAGGCTTTGCTGCCGGCGGTCACTTCGACCTCGGACAGAGTCTTTTCGATGACCTTGCGGCTTGCTTTATAACCGGAGACACGGACTGCTTTTACGACATTGCCGGCAAAAGGAGCAAATCCGCAGTCGGACAGAAGGTCCGTTACATCTTCGACGCGCAGATCGATACGAAGATCCGGTTTATCGGTACCGAACTTTTCCATGGCTTCGCGATAGGGGATGCGTACAAAAGGCGCCTTGGAAGCCCGGCTGTAAGTACCGAATTTAGCAAATACCGGGGGCAGGACGTCCTCGATGACGGAAAATACATCTTCCTGAGAGGCAAAAGCCATCTCCATATCCAGCTGGTAAAACTCGCCGGGAGAGCGGTCGCCGCGGGCATCCTCATCACGGAAGCAGGGGGCGATCTGGAAATAGCGGTCGAAGCCGGCCGTCATCAAAAGCTGTTTGAACTGCTGGGGAGCCTGGGGCAGCGCGTAGAACTTGCCCGGATGTTTGCGGGAAGGTACCAGATAATCGCGGGCCCCTTCCGGAGACGAAGCGGTCAGGATGGGGGTGGTGATCTCCATAAAGCCATGGTCGACCATAGCCTGACGAAGGGCCCATACCACCTGGCTGCGCAGGATCATGTTCTTTTTAACGGCAGGATTGCGCAGGTCCAGATAGCGGTACTTAAGGCGCTGAGCCTCATCCGCGTCCCTGCTGCGGTTGATCTCGAAGGGAAGCTCGTTATTATAGCAGCGGCCTAAGACCGTTACCTTATCCGGAACTACCTCGATATCGCCGGTTGCCTGATTGGGGTTTTTGGACGAACGCTCGCGGACCGTTCCCTCCACAGAAATAGTCGATTCTTTGGTAATAGCGCCGAAGGCATCCATCATGTCTTCGGTTTCGATCACGATCTGAGTGGTGCCGTAAAAATCGCGCAGAACGACAAAGCCCAGAGTACTTCCGACCTTGCGGAAATTCTCGAGCCAGCCGGCCAGGACGACATGTTTGCCGACATCCGCCAGCCTGAGCTCGCCGCAGGTATGCGTACGGGACTGCATAAGCTTTCCTCCTCTATTGTATCTGCCCGGACCGGACCGGCCCCGGCATAAATTTTGGCTTAAACAGTAAAATAATAGCAGGAAACAGGCGATTTATCAATCATAATTTGCCGGGCCTGTGCAGGCTGACCTTGTCCGGGCTTTTCGTTTTGACTATAATCGTGTGTATGAATATAGGAACAAGGAGCAGACGAAAATGGCTGAAATGGTCGATATTTATACGAGGGACCGTCAGAAAACAGGTCTGGTGGTCGAAAGAGGGACTTTTCTTCAGAAGGATCAGTACCGCATGTTCGTGCTGGCTATGATCGAAAGACCCGACCATACCTTTCTGATCACCCAAAGGGTCATGACCAAACACTGGGCAGCCGGCCAGTTCGAAGTATCGGGCGGCGGAGCTAAAAGTCAGGAGACCAGCTGGGACGCGGTCAAACGGGAAGTTAAGGAAGAGGTCGGACTGGACGTTGAAAAAAGCATCCCGCAGCCGGGAAAGGATTTTCACAAGCCGGTTTATACCTATTTTAATGACGATCCGGACAGAGGCGATAATTATTTCGTGGATATTTATCACTTCCATATGGATATCAGCGAAAAGGACGTAACCATCCAACCGGAGGAGGTACTGGGTTTCCGTTTTGCCGCTCCGGAAGAGATCCGTCTGATGGCGGAGTCGGATCTGTTTCTGCATTTTAAGCGGCTAAATGAAGCCTTGCAAAGTGAAGGAGAACGCATTTGGTGAAATTAAGGGAAACAAGAGATGCCAGTCTCTTGTTTTTTGCATAATGCCCGAAAATTCCTGCATAAATATTGACAAATTGTGAACGTGATATTACAATGCCACTATATAAAGGATACGAAAAGTACCCTGAACCTGAAAAGGAGGATGAACATGAAAAAGTTACTAGTAGTGCTTTTGACCGCTGCTATGTGCCTTTCCATGTTGGCAGGCTGCTCCGGCAAGAGTGATACGAGTTCCAGTACCACTACCGAATCTTCTGCAGCTGAAGAGTCCAGCAAGGCAGAGTCCAGTGCGGCTGAAAGCAGCACAGCAGCTGAGTCTTCCGCAACGGAAGAATCCAGCGAGCCCGAGTCCAACGCGGAGCTTCGCGACTTCACCTTTGTCGGCGATAACGCATTCGTTACCTATTACGACATGGATGACAGCCTTGAAGAGTTCACCGCTTGGAAAGCTTTCCGTGAAATGATGGAAAAGGCCGGCATCAACCTGAAAGGTGAATACATTCAGCACGACCAGTATACCACCACTCTTCAGACCCGTTTTGCCGCTCTGAACCAGATCCCCATGTTCTGCTACGATACCATGCAGCAGAGTGAGATCCTTTCTCTGGCAGATCAGGGTGTTATCCTTGACATCAATCCTATGCTGGATGCCGGAAACGGTACCGCTAAGAAGTTCTTCACCGAGAACGATTTCGGTACTCAGGCATACCGTAAGGTCTGCACTCCCGAAGGTCAGATGTACTGGCTGCCCAATATGTACATCACCAACTTCAACGGGACCTACGGCGTAGGCACCAACATCACCGTTACCATCCGCGGCGACTGGCTGGATAAAGTAGGTCTGGATATCCCCACCACGACGGATGAATTTACCGCAGCTCTGAAAGCCTTCAACGAGCAGGATCCTTCCGGTTCCGGTGCTAACGTTGCTGGTATGAACGTTTATTCTTACAACCCCTGCGACTGGAACGATGCGATCGCCCAGTGGTACGGACTGGTACGCGGACCTATCGTTAACGTTAACTGGGACGAGGAGAAAGCAATGTCTCCTTGGCAGCAGGATACCGTTAAAGATTATTTCGCATACGTATCCGACCTGTACAATCAGGGTCTGTACGATCAGGAAATGATCGGATCCAACGATACTCTGAGCTCCAAAGAGTCCAATAACCAGGTCGGCGCTACCACTACCTACGCTACCGAGACCGGTATTGAGCCCACCATCGAGTCTGCATTCAAGGCAGACGGCGGCGGAGCTGTTTACTATGATATTTACCCGATCACCGCAGTTGAGGGAGTTACTCCTCTGCTGGCACTGGAAGACCCGGTTTATATCTGGAGCCAGTTCGTATTCACCAACCAGCTGACCGATACTCAGCTTGGTGCTGATTTCCTGGATACCTACTATAGCGACGAGTCCATCGACCTGATCAACTATGGTGTTGAAGGCGTTAACTACAATATCGTTAACGGCGAGAAACAGTGGATCCAGTATGACGCAACTGTTGAAGGCGTCGGCGTTAAGTACGATGCCGATCAGCAGAACAAGTATCAGCAGGAAAAGGCTGACGCTCGTCTGTCCTTTGGTAAACTGCTGTACAGCCGTACCCTGTTCCCGGATATGACCTACTACATGCTGGGCAAAGATGTTAAACAGCTCGGCGAGCAGATCTGGCCGGCTCAGAAAGAGGATTATTCCAACCAGACCATCGACTATGGTCATTGGACTTCTATCGATGTTAACGGTACTCTGGCAACTCCTTCCGCTGAAGAGACTGAGACCACCAATAACATCTATAACGATCTGCTGAGCGCTTCCGAGCAGGATGTTTCCGCTATTATCCTTGGACAAAGCTCCATCGATGATATCGATACCATGGTTGCTCAGCTGAACGACCTTGGCCTGCAGGATCTGGTTGCTGTATACCAGGCTCGTTACAATCGTTTCAAAGGTATCGATTGATCGTAAGTGATCATTCGACCTTGGAAATAGTCCTTCGTAAACAATTTCCATAGCTATTGATCCCGCCTTAACAGGCGGGATCTTTTTAGTTGTGCGGCCTGTTGTTTTTTGAAAGCTCTCTTAGTAAAATAGAGGCAGATATACCTATAAAATTGATAGTTAATAAATGTATAAGGAGGCTGTCTATGCAAGTTGCAATCATTACCGGCGCGTCCAGCGGATTAGGGGCCGAGTATATCCGCCAACTGCAGTCATCCAAAAAGATCGATGAATTCTGGGTCATTGCCCGGCGCCGTGACAAGTTGGAAAAATTGAAAGAGATCAGCAGGATCCCGGTCAGGGTCTTCGCCATGGACATTACATTAAAAAGCAGCATCGAGGCACTGAAGACCACGCTGGATGCGGAAAAGCCGACTATTTCTTATCTGATCGTGGCGGCCGGCTGCGGAAAGATCGGCAGGACTTACGATATCAGCCTGGAGGACTCCGACCGTATGATCGACCTGAACTGCCGGGCCGCTGTGGATGTAACTACCATCTGCCTTCCTTATCTGACCAAGGGGAGCCGGGTGATGGAGATCGCTTCCACCGCCGGTTTTCAGCCTCTTCCGGCTTTGAATATTTATTCAGCCAGCAAAGCTTTCCTGATCAGTTACACGAAAACGCTGCATCATGAGCTGCTGACCAGGGGTATCCACGTAACGGCTGTCTGCCCCTATTGGATCACGGATACGGAATTTTTGTCGGTAGCGCGGACGACCAAGGCACCTTTTTATAAACATACCATTGGGTCTTCCCATAAAAAATCGGTAGTGGCCTGGTCTTTGATGGATTCGACTCTTAACTTGTGGGTATCGACGCCCAGCCCGGTATCGCTGATCCACCGCCTGCTTTGCTGGATCGTACCAGATTTTATCATGGTTCCCTTTATGGAACTGCTTTGCCATATTTAACCATATATAAACAAATTACTAAAAGAAACGGTGGGAATAGAGAAATATGTCAGACCTTTGGAAAAGAGCCGCAGCAGTCGTTGACGCGGTCGATCAGGTGATCTTAGGGAAAAAAGATCAGGTCAGAGAGGTGATGACTACCTTCCTGGCAGGAGGCCATATCCTGTTGGTAGACATACCCGGTGTCGGGAAGACGACGCTGGCTTTGGCTTTTTCCAAGGCTATGGAGCTGGACTACCGCCGCATCCAATTTACCCCGGATGTCATGCCATCGGATGTGACCGGCTTTTCGATCTACCGCCGCTCTAACGAGACCTTTGAATATCAGCCAGGCGCGGTTTTCTGCAACCTGCTGCTGGCCGATGAGATCAACCGGACAAGTCCCAAGACGCAGTCGGCCCTGCTGGAAGTCATGGAAGAGGGCAAGGTGACGGTAGAAGGGGTGACCCGCAAGGTACCGTCTCCTTTTCTGGTCATTGCCACTCAGAACCCTTCCGGAAGTGCGGGCACTCAGCGGCTGCCCGATTCTCAGGTGGACCGTTTTATGGTCAGCATGACTTTGGGGTATCCGGATTATGAAAGCGAACTGACTCTGGCCAGGGAGACCTGCACTAAAAGCCGTCTGACCAGGATCGAACCGGTGCTCAAAAAGGAAGAACTGCAGGATATGCAGAAAGAGTGTGCGGCTGTTTATATTTCGGACGATATCTTCCGCTATATCGTGGATCTGGTGACCGCGACCAGGACCATGCCCGGTATCGTGAGGGGGGCAAGCCCCAGGGCAACGGTGGCTATGGTCAGAATGGTAAGATCTTCGGCCTGGCTGGACGGCCGTGACTATGTGATCCCCTCGGACGTTGCCATGCAGCTGCCTTTTGTGCTTCGCCACCGCCTGGAAACGGAGGAAGACGGAAGCGTGGACCAGATCATCCAAGGCCTTTTGGATAAAGTCAAAGCTCCCAGGGCAGGCGCTAAGCGATGAGACGCTTCTGCTATCTTGCCGCCTGTCTGGCTGTCATCTGGGCAGCGGCTATGTGGCGCTATCCGGTCCTCTTTTTTCTAGCTCTGTTTATGCTTCTTTTTGCCCTGCTGCAATGGATCCGCGTGCTTCTTGAGGGCAGAAAAGTGACGGCCCGGCTACCTCAGACAGACCTGGCCGTTCGTAAAGATGAGACGGCACTTGTTCCGGTCGTCATCGACAACAAGAGCAAAAGCACGGTCCGGGTAGAGCTGACTCTGAGGCTGGGTTATTTCAGAGACCCTAAAAACCATAAACAGAAGGTATGCGGACTGGCGGCGCCGGGTCAAAACACTCTTTACCTGAGGGTCCGGGCTCCCTATTCCGGCAGGGCCCAATTATATGCCAAGGCGTTCCGTATCACGGATCCTCTGGGACTTTTCTTTTTGGCAAAGCCGCTGAAAAAGACGATTTCCTGTTCCTTTCTGCCTTTAAGAGAAAGAGCGTCATACTCGGCCCTTGCCTCTCAGACCGATCAGAACGGTGATGCGGGGGCTCTTTCCTCCCTCAAAGCCTCCCACGGCCAGATCCGCCAGATCCGCCCTTATCAGGAGGGCGATCTTCTAAGAGCCATCCATTGGAACCTGAGTGCCAGGAGTGAGACCCTTCAGGTCAAGGAATACGGCGAAGAGCAGAAGGAACTGTCCTGCCTGATCCTGGATACCGCCTCTTTTTACCGGTCGGGCGGCCGGAAAAGGGATGCTTTTTATACGGCCTTATATAATGTGGCGAGGGCTTTTGTCGATCAGGGCGGACCGGTCGATGTCTTCTGGTATGATGACACCGTTCACCGGCAGAGGAAAGCTGCCTGCGACTCAGAGGCTGCTCTTGACCGCATCATTAAAGAACTGTACCGGTCCGATCTGAACAACGATTTCAAGACCCTTGAGATGGTGAGAAATTTGTCGGACAGCCTGAGCGGAAAGGTATATGTATTATCTTCGGAAGCGGTGCTGACCCTGCCGGACGGGTACAAGATTGCTTTTGACACAAATCTGCCGGACAAGGGGAAAAAGTTCGAACAGATAGAAAAGGTCTTACATCCCGACCGTTTCCGTTCCAGCCTGCCCATGGTGATGGAAGAGGCAAGGGAAGGCACCGGACAGGATCAAAGAGGGAAGAAAGAAGGAATCATTGCAGTCCTTTTATCTTTATGTCTGTTTATCCTTTCCTTCTGGCTGATGGCTGGGCAGGTCCCCTCTATAAAAGTCAGCCTGGCGGCCCCCATCCTGATCAGCCTGCTGCTGACAGGGACCTTATGGTATCTGCATTTTGAAAAACAGGAGAGGAAGGGCCGTTTTCTGATCGGTGCCGGGATCCTTACGGCTCTTGCTCTCGGCGGGCTAGCCGCCGCAGGGATGGCCGGAAGGACGGAAAGGGGCAGCCTTTTGACTGATGAGCTGATGGCCCTGACACAGGCATTATCCGGCCGGGCGGGAAGTCAGGTATCCTCTATCTTCTATGTGCCCCTTATGATGAGTTTTATCCTGCCTTGGTTTTTATATGCCTTTATTTTAGCCTGGCAGATCCCTATCGTGCCCATTGCCCTGACCTATTGCGCGGCTTTGTTTTCGGCTGCTGCGGGTATCCGTTTTTCCTTCCCGCCCCTTTGTCTGCTGGCCGTATCCTGGTTTTTCCTGCTGGCAGCCCGGTCAGCGGGATCCTTCCGTCCGGAAAGGAATCTGATCTCTAAAAGAGCAGGGGCTCGTCAGATGGTTTTATCCGTATCTGCCTGCCTGCTGGCCTTGTTATTGACGACTCCTTTGATGGCTCCGGTGACAAAGGGGGTCTATCAGACCGAAAATACCTACAACCGGACCGTTCTGCATCTGACCGGTAAAGATCTGGACCCTGTCTATTCGACCAGGGTCAGCCGGGGCAACCGTTATATTACCAATACCCCTCAGATCCAGGTAGAACTGGATCAGGCTCCGACCGAAGTGGTGTATCTGAAAGGCTTTGTGGGCGAGACCTACTCCGACGGCCTCTGGGAAGGGGTGGATCTTTCGACTGTATTAAATAAAGTCCGTAAAAAAATCAGCCTTAACCAGGTCCAGAGCCGGATCATGTATAACGAACTGGATTTTCGGCTGAACCGGCAGACCATCCGTGTCAAAGGATTGGACGACCCCGTCATGGCGCTGAAGGTGCGCCAGTTCAAGGGAGCCTATACCAATGCTTACAGTCCCTACCGCAGCGAGGACCGGTCGCCGGGTAAACCTATTTTCCAAGGGGAAACGGATGATGAAGACCGGAGTGACGGGTATCTGTATCTGTTTTACGAGGAAAAAGATATGCAGGTGGACATGGATCGGGTCAGCCGCACCATGTTCGGCCGCGTTTATGTGGATTATGTAAACGCCTATAAAGACGTGATCCAAGATACCTGCACGCAGGTGCCGGAAGGAGCAGTGCCCCGCCTGAGGGAATTAGTGGAGAAGAATCCTAAGACCTCTCTGACGGATATCGCGTCTTTTGTTAAGTCGACCGTGCAGAAGGGGACCAGTTATTCGCTGACGCCCGGCCTGTGCCCCAGAGGCCAGGATCCGGCCGAATACTTTCTTTTTACCAGTAAAGAGGGTTACTGCGAGCAATATGCTTTGACTACCGTCCTTTTATTCCGCCTGTATGGGGTGCCGGCCCGTTATGCGACGGGTTACTTTGCCCCCGTTTCGGCGTTTATCCCCCAGGAGGACGGGACCTATCAGGCAGTCCTGACGGATTTCAATGCTCATGCCTGGTGCGAGATCTATATCGACGGTTATGGCTGGACGCCCTTTGACACAACGCCCGGTATCAGCGGTCTTTCCACTCAGCTGCCGGCCGCCCTGGCAAAGCAGTCTGCAGGCGGGCCGGTCGCCATGACCATTCCCTCCCTGGAGGCCGGCTATAAGGCTCCGGTCATCGAAGCTGCCCAGAGCGCGGGTCAGCTGCCTACCCTTTATGTAAGCCATATTTCCAGGAGTTTCTGGGTCTATCTGCTAAGTCTGTTTCTTTACGCCCTGCTGATGAGCCCTGTTTTCATCAGCTACCGTCGACATCAAAAGCTGGATCAGCTCGGCAGCATGCCCCTTGACGCCTTGTTCGCGCGTCTTTTGACCCTTCTGGATCAAAGCGGCCTTTGGCAGGGGGCGACGGGAAATGAAGTCGATTTTGCCGACAGACTTCACGAGGCCGTGCCTTCCATCTCCCCTGATGATGGCAGTCGGCTGCAAAGCCTTGCACTAAAGGCTGCCTTTGGACCGCAAAAGCGTGGACGGGAAGAAGACCCTGCCTTTGTCCGCAGCCGGGAGTTTTTCCTGGATGCTTATCGTAAAACGGCCGAGCGGGCTTCTTCGACCTGTTCAAGGCGGAAGAGATGGCAGCTTAAATACAGGAAGGGACTATTGTAAAATCGTAAATCCGTTGTGATATGTCCTGTTTTTTTGCTATAATCATTGCAAGCTGGTTCTGTGATCGAAATCCGTGACAGGCTGTCTGTCATGACTTTATATCAGGAGGTTATCCTTATGAGCAGAATCATTAACGTAGTTGTGATCGGCTACGGCGGTATGGGAGGCTGGCATACCCAGCGCCTTCAGGAAATACCGGAAGTCCATCTGGCCGGCGTCTATGATATCAAGCCGGAACGCAATGCAGCGGCCGAAGCCAAGGGTATCCACGCTTACAAGAGTTTTCAGGAAGTGCTGGACGATCCCACCGTTGACGTACTTACTCTGGCCATCCCCAATGATCAGCACAAACCTATTGCCATCCAGGCAATGGCAGCCGGTAAAAATGTCATTTCCGAAAAGCCGGTGACCTTAGGGTCCGCGGATCTGGAGGAAATGATCGCCGCTTCCAAAAAATACGGCGTCATGTTTACCGTCCATCAGAACCGCCGCTGGGATGAAGATTTCCGCATCGTGAAAAAGATCCTTGCAGACAAGACCCTTGGACGCGTCTTCCGCATTTCCTCCCGTGTTCACGGCAGCCGGGGGATCCCGGGCGACTGGCGTAATACCAAAGAGGCAGGCGGCGGCATGGTACTGGACTGGGGCGTTCATCTGCTGGATCAGATGAATATGATGATGGGTCAGATGCCAGTTTCCTGCTACGCCCGTCTTACCTATGTGACCAACGAAGAGGTGGATGACGGCTTTACGTCCCTGTTTACTTTTGCAAACGGGATCGATTTTGTCGTTGAAGTCGGCACCAGCAACTTTATCAATCTGCCCCGCTGGTATGTAGAAGGCATCAACGGCACTGCTGAAGTTACCGATTTTGCCTGCAACGGCAAGATCGTGGTAGCAAAAAGCGATGAGAAGCACGACGCGGTGCCCATTATTACCGCGGCCGGCCTTACCAAAACCATGGCCCCTCGTACGCCCGATACCATTTCGGAGCTTCCTCTGCCTCGTATCCCTTCGGATATTCATGACTATTACCGTAACATTGCCGCTACTTTGAACGGAGAAGCGACCCAGATCGTTACCCACGATCAGCAGCGTCAGGTCATGAAATTGATGGAAGCGATCTTTGAATCCGCGAACAACAATAAGGTGGTTTACTTCTGATCATGTCTTCAGGCTCTACAAAAAGCCGGTCCCTTTCTTCCGCTGTTAAGGATTGGATCGGCTTTAACAGACATTTCAAACAGCGTTTTTTGATCATGATCGTCGGCGTTTTTCTGACCGGTTTCAACCTGGCTTTACTGATCCTCAGTGACTTCGGGGCGGATCCTTACGGACTGGCCTGTCTGGGCTTGTCGCAGAAGACGCATATCATGTTCGGTACGGTAGAACTTTTGGGCAACCTGATCATGCTGCTGCCCGTGCTGCTGACCCAGCCGCGCCGCATCAACGTCGGTTCGGTCGCTAACATGGTCCTGGTCGGCTACATCAGTGACTTTTTCCGCTGGCTGTGGGGAAGGATCCTGCCGGCTTCCGCTTTTACCTATCTGCCCAGCCGGATCGGGATCTTCACCATCGGTCTTATCGGGTTTGTTCTGGGCATTGCCCTGTATGTGAACGCGGACATGGGTACCTCGCCTTATGACAGCCTGCCTCTGATCTTTATGGACGGCTTATCCAAGACCAGGATCCCCCACTTCCTTATCCGAATGGCATGGGACTTTGCTTTTATCATTCTGGGTATGATCCTGATGCGGGGCTTTTACGTGGCGACCATCCTTATGGGTCTTCTGCTGGGCCCTGTCTGCTCGGTCATCGCGGGTGTTTTCCGGAAATGGTGGCCCGATCTGCAAAAGCCGGATGCGGCAGCCGGTGCAGCTGATTAAGGTACAACAGAAAATAGTTCGATGTGTATAGTCCGTATATAAAAATCCCTCTGTCCCGGTATAGGAACAGAGGGATTTTTTAGCTTATTTGGATCACGTGGTCCTGCGGCCGGGCAGGGCCGTGGACACTTTATTGCAGTTTTGCGTTATCGACGATCACATGAAAAGCTGTCCAGTCAAGTACCACCTGTTTCAGATAGGGCATACCGTACTGGGAAGTATATGTGTCTACATCATCATTTTTGACTTCTTTCGTCAGATAATCGACAACGTCCTGTTCCGTTGATTTGATGCCTTCTTTTTCGGCGATCGCCTGATAGATCAGGGCCGTTTTGATGGCTGTATCGTTCTGATCCTGTACCGAATCCAGATAGGCTTTCATGGAATCCGCGCCGACGTAGCTCTGAACGAATTGATCCAGCGACATACCGTAGGCGGAAGCGTAAGCAGAGTAGAAAGTGGTGATGCAGTCGTTCTGGTAATCGTAAAGGCTCTGGGGAATGTCTTTGAAAGTACTGTTCTGCATCAGATAGTCCTGAATGTAGGTTTGCTCTTTCTGATATACCAGATCCTGGCGGGTCTTATCGATCACGTCCTGAGCGTCGCTGTAGCCGGTCAGATTGGAAGTGACGAATTCGTCGGTCAGTTCCGGAACAGATTCCTCTACGATATAGTTGATGGTCGTTTTGAAAACTGCGTCTTTACCGTTCAGGTTCTCCTGGCCGTAGTCATCGGGAAAAGTAACGTTGACGTCAAAAGTCTCGCCCGGTTTATGGCCGATCAGCTGGTCCAGGAAATCGTCGATATATTTGGTAGTACCGATGGTGACCTGAGTACCCTGGCCGTTGGTGTTTCCTCCCTGGAACTCCTGGCCGTCGATGGTCCCAACGTAATCGATATTGACGGTATCACCGTCTTTGACAGCCCGGTCTTTGACCTGGGTCTCTGTTTTGTAGTTCGATAAGATGGAGTCGATCTTTGTCTGAACTTCTTCATCCGACACCTGGTGGTTTTCCGCCGGGATGGCTATACCCTTGTAATCGGGAATGGTTGCGATGTCGCTTGCAGTGATGCCGGTAAAGTAACCGTTATCGTCGATGACCGAACTGAATACGGGAATGTCGTCTGAGGAAGCCGCGGAACTTTCGTCCGATGTTACGGGCTGAGCTGCTTCAGGGACCGAAGATTCGGAAGCGGATACAAGGGATGATGCGGAATCTTCCGATGATTCCGCCTTGGACGCGGACGAAGAGCAGGCGGTCAGCGAAAGAACGAGGGAAACTGCCAGAAGGGCAGCAAGTACTTTTTTCAATGAGGTATCCTCCTACTGTAATAGTGAACCGACGAATCATTATACCATAGATTTTTGAAAAGAGGTAAAAAAACAGTCCGCTCCGGAAAGAACCTTGTAAAATGAAGGGCGAAGGTGTAAGGTGAAACTATAAGCTCTCTTATTATGAGGTGAAAGAATGAAACGCTTGAAGGAAAGCTACCCGGTTTATATCTGCGCATGGATGGGCCTTTTTTTCGGGATGGGTGCATCGTCGATCATGAGTGTGTATCTGAATTCGATAGGCAAGGCACCGACCGAATTGTCCCGGATCATGTCCGCCTCTAACTGGTTTGCCATTGCCCTGCTGCCCCTGACAGGGATGGCAGCCGACCGGATCCGGCATCCTAAAAGGCTGGCTTCCGTCCTTTTGGCTGTGGCTGCTGCAGCGGCGTTTACCTTTGGGATCTTTACCGATGATTTTGCCTTATTTATCCTCTACGGCATCATGATGGGCATGATCTCGTCCGTCAATGTGCTGGCGGAACGGCTGGCCGGGGCCGGCCGCTACCGTTACGGCCAGATCCGCATCTGGGGTACGATCGGGTACGCTGTATCGGCCCAGGTATGCGGCTGGATCCTGGATAAGGCGAGCGGACGAACTTTATTCAGTCTGATATCGGCCTGCCAGCTGATCGGTGCTCTGGCTTTTTTGATGATCACCGATCTGAAAAGGCAGGACGGTCCTGAAGATCGGAAGAATGTTTCCGCCGGTGATGAGGCGGCGAAACCAAAACGCAGCCTGGCCCAGCAGTACCGTTTCCTCAAAGATCCCCGTTTTCTTCTCTACATTCTGTTGATCTTTCTGCTGCAGGGCTGCACTCAGGGGAGTATCTCTTTCGTTCCCTTGCTGTTGGAAAAGCTGTCGGTATCCAGGACATTGATCGGCACCTTTCTTTCTCTGGGTACTTTAGTGGAACTCCCCATGGTCCTGTTTTCCAACAAGTTCATGGACAAAGTCCCTCCCCGTACGCTCTTGATTTTCAACGGCTGCCTGGCCGTCGGTCAGTTCCTGGTCTACGGTCTTACCCGGACGGCTCTGCCGGCGGTGCTGGTGGTGATCGTGGTTAAATCGATCTGCTCGACCTTGATCATGATGGTCAACCTGAAGATGGTCAACCTGATCGTCAGCCAGGACAGTGTATCGTCTGCCATGGGCTTTTACAGCATGACCAACTCGATCGGCCTGGGCTTGATGCAGCTGATCTCGGGCCATCTGATCGAGGCCCTGGGCATCCAGTCCATGTACCTGATCTACGCGGGCATTTCGGCCGTCGCGGTCATCCTGAGCTTTTTCATCAAAGTTAAAAACACAAAGTCTGTCTTCACCTGATAGTCTTTATCGAATACAAGGAGGCTAATTATGAGCTGGATCCCTGTCTGGGGCTTCTTGCCCGTTGATCAATCTCTTGAACCGATACCGGTTTCCGGTATCCGCCGCAGCCTGGTTTTTACCAACAATGTCAGCGGCAGGCGTGTGCGGGTCAAAGTCAGTAACCTATACGGGACAGAGCCGGTGTCGGTCAGCCGCCTGGCCCTTGCTGATGCGGTCGACGGTTCGCTCCTGACTGAGCTGACAGTGGGCGGCAAGAGGCAGTTTACCCTTGACCCCAAAGAAGAGCTTTGGTCCGACCCGGCCGCTTTCGAGACTCGCCCTGGTCAGAAACTCAAAGTCATGATCGAATTTGCCGATCAGCCGGGGCAGAGGGTCACTACCATAGGCAACTCTTACAGCGCCTTCAGTTTTCAGGCTTACAGTGAATTTGTCCGGCCCGGAGCCGGTTCAGACGCTTCTTTGCTGACCGCGTCTGCGGGCGGTCAGGCAGGGCAGGAATCGACTCAGAAGGCGGCTCCTCAGCCGGGAGCGGGCATTTCGTATCTGGTCTGCGAAGTTCAGGCGGATGTAGAAGAAGGGGACACTGTCCGTACGGTCAGCTGCTTCGGCGATTCCATCACGTCCTTTGATTATTTTTCCGGCTGGCTGACCAAAGCTTTTTATCAGCAGTTTCCCGGCATGGTGACGGTAGTCAACCGGGGCATAGGCGGCAACCGCCTTTTGAGAGGCCCTATCGTACCGATCCCTTACCAGGATTTCAGAGGTTTCGGGCCTGCCGGAGTAAAGCGTTTTGGGTCGGATACTTACCGCGATGAAACCCCTACCGACGTGGTCCTCTTCATCTGCGTCAACGACCTCATGCATGCGCGCCAGTTCGGCCATCCGGAAGAGGCCGACACCTGGCAGGATATGGCGGAAGGCATCCGAAAGGTCTGCAGCATCGCTCACGCTCACGGAAGCCGCATTTATGTCGGAACGGTTACTCCCTTCGGCATTGAAAACGGGGCGGACTGGTACAAAACATCCGAACAGGATCGCCTTCATTTGAATCAGTATATTCTGGATCAAGGCAGCAGGTTCTGCGACGGGGTCATGGACTTCGGTAAGGCACTGGCCGATCCGGCCCACCCCGACCGGCAGATGCCGGACTGCCATGTCGGCGACGGTCTTCATCCTAATTCTAAAGGCGGCAAGATCATGGCAGCACTGACTTTTGAAACGATGACAGGGAAAAAGATGCCATTGTAAGAAAATGTTTTGTAAAAAATGTAAAAGTTGCCCGAAAGAGGAATAAATCAGGGAAATATTTTGTACAAATTATTGAATCTGACAGGCTGCTGTGATACTATCTGTGTATCCGCCAGCCTGTTTTTTCTTTGCTATAAGAAGCAGACGGCAAATCTTCCGCCCTGATAAGGGCTGCCCGAAGAGGAGGAAAGGTCAGAAGGCTGCCGGCCTTAGCGAGGGGACCGGTCTTTTGGACTGTTTATCGTCCTTTTCAGGGCTGAAAGGGGTATTGTGACTGGGCTTCCACTCATAATCGTATTTATTATCTCGATCATTGTCATGATCCTGCTGATCGCGAAACTGAAGGTCCATCCCTTTATCGCGATCATGCTGATCTCGCTGGTGCTGGGACTGGTCGCCGGCATCCCGCTGGTTGATAAGACGCTGGAGGACGGAACCAAAGTCCCGGGTCTGGCAACGGTCATCGGCACCGGTTTTTCCGGTACTTTTACCAGCATCGGTATCGTTATCATCCTGGGCGCTTTGATCGGCGCTATCCTGGAAAAGACCGGTGCGGCGCTGAAGCTGGCTGACATGACTATCAAACTGGTCGGCAAAAATCATCCGGTCCTGGCTATGGAACTGATGGGCTGGGTCGTTTCCATCCCGGTATTCTGCGATTCCGGTTTTGTTATCCTGAACCCCATCCGCAAGGCCCTGGTAAAACGGACTGGGGCATCCTCGGTCGCCATGTCCATGGCTCTGAGTTTCGGTCTGTATACGGCTCATGTATTCATTCCTCCCACTCCCGGACCGATCGCGGCTGCTTCTACCATCGGTGTCGGAGATAACCTTCTTTTGGTCATGGGGATCGGTGCTCTGTGCTCCATCTTCCCTCTGATCGCCGGTTATTTCTATGCGCAGTTTATCGGTAAGAAAGTAAAAGCCAACGACGAGGCTGATCTTTCCGATAATAAAAAATCTTATGAAGAACTGGTAGCCGAATACGGCAAGCTTCCGGCAGGATGGCTGGCCCTGGCTCCCATTCTTCTTCCCATCATTCTGATGGCGGCCGCGTCTATCCTGAGTATGGCAAAGGCATCCGGTTTTGCCAGCGATCTTTTCCAGTTCCTGGGCAAACCGATCATTGCCCTGGCAGTCGGCACGGTATTCGGTGTCATTCAGCTGGTACAGGCTAAAAAGCTGAAGGACTTTTACAATATCACCAACGATACCCTGAAGACCGTGGGCCCCATCCTGTTCATCACGGCGGCCGGCGGTGTCCTGGGTAAAGTCATTTCCAGCTCCGACATGGTCAACTACATCTCCGCCCATGCGACGGTCCTGCAGGCCATGGGAATTTTCTTCCCCTTCCTGCTGTCTGCGATCCTGAAGACGGCTCAGGGATCTTCTACCGTTGCCCTGACTACGACGGCCGGTATCGTTGCACCGCTTCTTCCGGCTCTTGGCTGGACGACTCCGGTACAGATGACCCTGTGCGTTATGGCGATCGGCGCCGGCGCTATGGTCGTTTCTCATGCCAACGATTCTTACTTCTGGGTCGTTACCGAATTCGGCGGAATGACTCCTCAGCAGGGTTACAAGACTCAGACGGTGGGCACCCTGATCATCGGACTTGCCGCAGCCATCGAGATCTTTATCCTGTCCCTGATTTTCTGATATAATATAACCTGAAGCCCCGGTACCTTGGAAACGCCATGTACGAAAGGTACCGGGATTTTTTTCGGAGGTCTGCCTATGAATATTTTATGCGCTTCTGACTCTTTTAAAGGAACGCTGACCAGCGATCAGACCATCGACCTGTTGAGCAGGGCGGCAAAGGAAGTCTTCGGACCGGACACTCAGATCAGCGGTGTCCCGGTCGCGGACGGCGGCGAAGGTACCACCCAGGCGGTCGTCAAAGCCCGGGGAGGGAGCCTGGTCGATGTCAGGGTCCACGGCCCTTTGATGGAAGAGGAAACCGCTTTTTACGGCAGGATCGGGGAAGACGAAGCCGTCATGGAAATGGCGGCAGCGTCCGGCCTGCCCATGGTGCCCCGTGATCTTCGCGATCCGCGCAAGACAACGACCAAAGGCACGGGCGAATTACTCAAAGCCATCTTGGATGCGGGCATCCGCAAGGTCAGCATCGCCATCGGCGGATCGGCTACTAATGACGGCGGCATGGGTTTTGCCAGCGCTCTAGGTGTTCGTTTCCTGGATAAAAACGGACAGGTCCTGGAAGGAAGAGGCGAAGATCTGGCCAGGGTCGCCGACATCGACGTTTCCGGCCTGGACCCTAAGGTATCGGATGCACGATTTACGGTCATGTGCGATGTGACCAATCCCCTGACCGGTCCTCACGGTGCCACTTATACTTTCGGACCGCAAAAGGGAGGTACTCCCCAGATCCTGGACCAGCTGGAAGCGGGAATGGAAAATTACCGTCA
This sequence comes from uncultured Eubacteriales bacterium, assembly GCA_900315265.1. Lineage (GTDB taxonomy): Bacteria > Bacillota > Clostridia > Lachnospirales > Bianqueaceae > RUG760. The sequence goes on along the minus strand of OMYN01000006.1, from coordinate 123,952 downwards.
GGTCATCATCCGGAAATTCGGGATCGATCCCAACGGGACTCAGGGGACAGGCGCGGCCGGCGGTCTGGGCGCTGCCCTTCTCATTTTCTGTCATGCTCAGATGAAGTCCGGTATCGAAACGGTGCTGGATCTGATCGATTTTGATGCCCGTTTGACGAATGTCGATCTGGTCGTTACGGGCGAAGGCCGTACCGACTGGCAGAGCGCCTTCGGCAAGGTGCTGCAGGGTGTCGGGGAAAGGTCCGCCGCCCACGGCATCCCGGCTGTTGCCTTATCCGGCAGCCTGGGCAAGGATTACGAAGATATTTACCAGCATGGGATCGAGTCGCTGATGACGACAGTGGATGGACCCATGTCTCTTGAAGAAGCCCTGGACAGGGCACAGGAGCTGTACTATAAAGGAGCGGTCCGCACTTTCCGTATGATAAGGGCAGGAATGCAGATCGGACAATGATCAGCCATGGATTTTACGTTACTGAAAGATTTTATGGACCGTCTGTGTGCCTGGCGCATACCGGGGAACACGGTCAGCGTCCGCATAGGCGGAAAAGAAGTATTTAATTATCAGTCGGGGTGGGAAGATATAGAAAAGAAGATCCCCATGCAGAAAGACAGCCTGTACAATATTTATTCCTGCTCTAAGGTGACCACGGCCGTGGCCGCCATGCAGCTGTATGAGAAGGGGTATTTTCTGCTGGACGAGCCGGTTTCGACTTATATTCCCGAGTTTGGCACCCTGTATGTCAAAGGGGAGGACGGTCAGGTGCGCAAGGCCCAAAAACCGCTGACCATCCGCCATCTTCTGACGATGACGGGGGGCCTTAGCTACGATGATAATACCCAGGGCTTTAAAAATGCCCGGATCGAGTCGAAAGGACGCATGGATACCCTTACGGTGGTCAGGCATCTGGCGGACGATCCGCTTTTATTTGAGCCGGGGGACAATTGGCATTACAGTCTGGGGCTGGACGTCATGGCCGGGGTGATCGAGGTCATCAGCGGGCAGAAGTTCCGCGATTATGTCAAGGAGCACATTTTTGAGCCCTTGGGCATGAATGATTCTTACTACCACAACGAAAGCGTCCGGGATAAGATGGCCAAGCTCTACCGCTATGTGGATTCGGACCAGGTCGATCTGATCGCCCAGCAATCCGGCAAGGCAGTGCCCAAGTTTGACGGCTATCTGGAAGACGCAGGTAAGGACTGTTCTTATGTTTACGGACCCGAATATGACAGTGGCGGCGCCGGTATCACTACCTCGGCCCATGACTATTCCGTCCTGGCTGCGGCTCTTGCCTGCGGGGGAGTGGGGCCTAACGGCCAAAGGATCCTGGCTCCCGGTACCATCGATTTTATGAGGACCGATCAGCTGAATGATAAGACACGGCCCGGTTTCGACTGGATCCAGATGAAGGGATACGGTTACGGGATCGGCGTCCGCACCCTGGTCGACAAGGCCGGCGGATCCACCGGCAATCTGGGAGAATTCGGCTGGGGAGGCGCGGCCGGGGCAACGGTCCTGGCGGATCCTTCGTGTCAGCTGTCCATGTTTTATACCCATCACATGCTCAACCAGCAGGAAGTTTTCTATCAGCCCCGCCTGCGAAATGTTTTGTATACCTGCCTGTCCATGTGAATAGCTGCCTTTGTTGCTAGCTCTTTGCTTTTTGTGCTACAATAATGCATCTTCTATTAGAAGATGCATTTTTTAATATTCAATCGTTAGATGTGATAAGGAGAACGATCATGAGTTTTTTGTATGAACATGAGCTTCCGTCCGCGGAACATTTGAAAGAGATCCTGCCGGTCAGTCCGGAACTGGCGACTATCCGTAAAAACCGGGTGGAGCGCATCAAACAAGTACTGTCCGGCGATTACGAGCGCTTTTTACTGATCATCGGACCCTGCTCGGCTGATAATGAGGAAGCGGTCGTTGATTATGCCTGCCGCCTGGCCAAGGTGCAGGAAAAGGTGGCGGACAAGATCCTGATCATTCCCCGTGTCTATACCAATAAACCGCGCACGACCGGAGCCGGCTATAAGGGCATGATGCATCAGCCCGATCCAACCGGCAAGCCCAATGCCTTCGAGGGTATCAAAGCCATCCGCCACATGCATATCCGTGTCCTTCAGGAGACCGGTATGACAGCAGCCGATGAGATGCTTTATCCTGATAACCATCCTTATCTGGACGACGTGCTGGGCTATGTGGCTGTCGGCGCCCGCTCGGTCGAGAACCAGCAGCACCGCCTGACCAGCAGCGGCGTCGACATCCCGGTCGGTATGAAGAACGGGACTTCCGGCGATATCAGCATCATGTTCAACGCCATAAAGGCAGCCCAGTCCGGCCATGACTTCGTATACCGCCGTTATGAAGTTTCTTCCAGCGGTAACCTCTATGCTCATGCCGTTTTAAGAGGAGGCAGCGATTCCATGGGCCGCAGCATCCCCAATTATCATTTCGAAGACCTGCAGTATATCGCCCAGAAATATCAAGACCTGAATCTAAAAAATCCGGCCATCATCATCGATACCAACCACAGCAACTCCGGCAAGAAATATGACCAGCAGCCCAGGATCGCCAGTGAGGTCCTGCATTCCATGAACTATGATCCGCTGCTCAAGAAGATGATCAAAGGCTTCATGATCGAAAGCTACATCGAACCGGGCAACCAGAAGATCGGTGATAACCTGATTTATGGAAAGTCCATTACCGACCCCTGCCTGGGCTGGAGAGAGACCGAAAAAATGATCTATGATATAGCCGATAAGCTGTAATGTCGGCAGAAGTAGGATTGGAGACCTATGGCTGAAATCACCCACATCATTGCCGATGAACTCAAGGTAAGACCCTCTCAGGTCGAAGCTGCCGTAAAGCTGCTGGACGAGGGCAATACGGTCCCCTTCATTTCGCGCTACCGCAAGGAAGCGACCGGATCGTTAAACGATGAGCAGCTGCGTGATCTGGCGGACCGCCTGGCTTCTCTTAGGGCACTGGAAGACAAAAAGCAGCAGGTCCTGGATTCGATCGAAGCCCAGGGCAAGCTGACCGACCAACTGAAGGCGAAGATCCTGGAGGCCAAGACCCAGGTTGCCGTCGACGATCTTTATCAGCCCTTCCGGCCCAAACGGACGACCAGAGCGTCCGCGGCCCGGGAAAAGGGCCTTGAAGCTCTGGCAGATTTTCTTATGGCCCAGAAGACGGATAGACCGGTCGAAGAGGAAGCCGTCAAATATGTAACTGCTTCCGATGCGGATATCGACCAAAAACTCAGAATCGAAAATCCGGAGGAGGCCCTGCAAGGGGCCCGCGACATTATCGCGGAAAGGGTCAGTGAGGATGCCGACCTGAGAGCCTGGGTGCGCCGGGCCACTGTTAACCGCGGACATATTCACTCTGTAAAGAAAGCCGTTAAAAAAGATGGCGGCAGGGAAGAGGACGGCGGTAAAGCAGGGATCCGTAACCAGAAACTGGAAAGCCGGGAGTCGATCTACGATATGTATGCGGATTTCGACGAACCGATCCGGCAGATCAAAGGGTATCGTGTGCTGGCCCTGGACAGGGGAGAGACAGAAGGCTTTCTGACGGTTACCGTGACGGCGCCGCAGGAGGATATCGAGCTGTTTCTGGTTCGGAATCTATTGGGGACACAGGGGCTTTTGCATAAAAATCCCTATACGACGCCCCAGTTGGAAGAGGCGGCAAAGGATGCCTACGACCGGTTGATGGCTCCGGCCATCGAGCGGCAGATCCGGACCCAGCTGACCCAGGAGGCTCAGGACGGGGCTATTACTGTTTTCAAATCTAATCTGACCCAGCTGCTTATGCAGCCGCCCATTGCCGGTCAGGTGGTGCTGGGCTGGGATCCGGCCTTTCGTACCGGCTGTAAGATCGCCGTGGTCGATGTAACCGGTAAAGTCCTGGACACAACAGTCGTTTTTCCTACGGCTCCCCAGTGTAAGGTTGATGAGACCAAGAGGACCATCAAAGGGCTGATCCGCAAAGACAAAGTGACTTTGATATCGCTGGGTAATGGAACGGCCAGCCGCGAGTCCGAACAGGTCGTGGTTCAGATCATCCGGGAATACGCCCGCGAAAATCCGTCCGCAAAGCCTGTCCGCTACGTGATCGTCAATGAGGCAGGGGCTTCGGTCTACAGCGCCAGCAAGTTAGCGACCGAGGAATTCCCCTCTTTTGACGTAGGCCAGCGAAGTGCTGTCAGCATGGCCCGCCGCCTGCAGGATCCTCTGGCCGAGCTGGTCAAGATCGATCCCAAGGCTGTCGGGGTCGGCCAGTATCAGCACGACATGGACCAGAAGAAATTGTCGGAAGCTTTGGGCAGCGTGGTAGAGGACTGCGTCAACCGGGTAGGGGTGGATCTGAATACGGCATCGGCTTCGCTTTTGTCCTATATTTCGGGCATCAGTCCTTCGGTGGCTAAAAATATAGTCGCTTACCGGGAAGAAAACGGTCGATTTGAGAGCCGCCGCGATCTGCTCAAGGTACCCAAACTGGGACCCAAAGCCTTCCAGCAGTGCGCCGGCTTCTGTCGTATCAACGGAGGGAAGGAAGCCCTGGACGCGACAGCGGTACATCCCGAAAATTACGAGGCGGTAAAAAGGCTGCTGAAAGAATTGGGACTGACCGATCAGGCAGCCTCTTTCAAAGAGGCCCGCAGCATGGTCAAGGATCCTGCTCAAGAAGCGGAGAAATTGGGGATCGGTACCATCACGATGAACGACATTCTGTCGGAATTGGAGAAACCGGCCCGCGATCCCCGCACGGATATGCCGGCCCCGATCCTTAAGTCGGATGTTTTGACCATGGAAGATCTGAAACCTGGGATGAAGCTGAAAGGGACGGTCCGCAATATCGTGGACTTCGGCGTCTTTGTGGATATAGGCGTTCATCAGGACGGCCTGGTCCATATCAGCCGACTGACCGATCATTTTATCACAAGTCCTTTAGAGGTCGTTAAAGTTGGACAGGTCGTTGACGTCACGGTCGTAGACGTAGACGTAGCAAGGAAACGGATCGCTTTATCGATGAACGGTAGGATGTAAACACGAAGCCCAGGCAGAAACCTGTAACTCTGCCTGGGCATTTTCTTTGTAAAGATTAACATATTAAACAATTAATAAGGTAATATATAAAAAATATATGTGCAGAATGTTTGTATCGATACATAAAAGGAGTATAATGAATATAATTGTAAACTTTGAGTAAGGTTATTCCATGGGGAGGGACCATCTGCGCATGAAGAAAATAACCATCGTAAAGGATAAGGTCTTCTACGAGAACGTGCTGGCTATCATGCTGCCGGTAGCAGGACAGCAGGCTATCAACATGGGCGTCAACATGATGGATACCGTCATGCTGGGCAGTTTCGGCGAAGTTCAGCTGTCCGCCAGTTCCCTGGCCAACACTTTTTATTCCCTGTACAACATTTTGTGCATGGGGATCATCGGCGGCTGCAGTGTACTGATCGCTCAGTTCTGGGGAGCCCGCCAACTGGAAAGGGCCCGTCAGACATTGAATCTGGGTATCCGTATTTCAGCCGTCACAGGTTTTGTTTTTGCGATTCTTACTTGGTTTTTCCCCGAAACGATCATGGGCTTCTTTACGACGGAACCGGATGTCATCGAGCAAGGGGTCAAATATCTGAAGATCACGACCTTTGTCTACATCATACACGGTACGTCTCTGGTAGCCAGCTTTCTGATGCGGTCTGTCCAGCAGGCCACCTTGGGACTGGTCACCTCTATCATATCCTTCGTCTTCAATCTTTTTGCCAACTGGGTCTTCATTTTCGGAAAACTGGGGGCTCCCCGCATGGAGATAGCTGGGGCGGCGCTGGGTACGCTGATTGCTCGGACTTCCGAGTTTCTGGTTACCTTTATTTATATCTTTTTTATAGATAAAAGACTGAATTTTAAGGTCCGCAATCTGTTCGTCAATCCAAGCAAAGATCTGATGAACCGGTATCTGAAGGCCGGTGCCCCGGCTCTTTGCTCGGATACCATGCTGGGCCTGGGCAACACCATGATCGGCATTGTGCTGGGCCACATGGGCTCGGTCGTAGTTGCCGCCAATTCGGTCGTGCAGGTCGTTGACCGCCTCTTCACGGTCGTCGTCGGAGGCATTTCAAACGCAGCCAGTATCGTAACGGGTAATACCATCGGGGCCGGCGACCGGGAAAAAGCCCTCGCCCAGGGGCAGACCTTTTATCTGATGAGTGTTGTGATCGGAATCCTTAACTGCATCCTTATCATCTTGCTGGGACCGCTTACCATACGTTTTTACGCTCTGTCCGATCAGACCATTCTGGAAACCAAACGTATGATGATAGCCAGCGGTTTCATCATGATCTTCGGATCGATCCAGAGTGTTATGACCAAAGGCGTCCTTAGGGGAGGCGGTGATACCAAGTTCCTCTTAAAGGCGGATATCCTCTTTTTGTGGGTCGTCAGCATACCGCTGGGAGCCCTGGTCGGTCTGGTTTTTCACATGCCGGGCTGGTTTACCTTTATCTGCCTGAAAGTCGATCTGATCATTAAATCCATTTGGTGTATCAACCGTCTCAACAGCGGCAAGTGGATCCGGGACATGACGCAGAAAGATATTTCGAATGCCTGACACAGTTATGGATGTACTGCATACGAAACCGAAGAATATAAAGGACCGGGATCGGTAATTTCTTACCGGTCCCGGTCCTTTTAGAAGTTTGTACGATCAGGCTGATAACATCACGATCAGTTGTACTTGTAGAAACCTTCACCGGTAGCGCGTCCCAGGTGGCCTGCGTCGATCATTGGCTGCAGTTTCTGTTTGATCAGATAATGAACGGTCCCGGGTTTATTGGCTTCGGGGTTGATGGCAACAACATTGTAAACGGTCGTAATACCGATGACGTCGCAGAATTGGAAGGGGCCCATGGAAGCGCCGGTGCCGACACGCCAGGTAAGGTCGATGGTTTCCGGATCGGCAATATCGTTAGCCCACAGATACAGACCGGAGTTTAACAGCGGTACCAGCATCGTATTCAGAAGGTACCCGGGCTGCTCTTTGTGCAGGCACAGCGGGATCATGCGGATCTGTTTGGCAAACTCAACGACTTCGTCGTAATATTTAGGGTCGGTCCCGGCATGATTCATGATCTCAGCGGTGTTGGCTCGCCAGATCTGGTTGGCAAAATGCAAAGACAGATACTTTTCCGGACGGCCGGTATAGGAAGCAAAGGTAGAAGGAAGAAGCGTAGAGGAGTTGGTGACCAGAACGGTCTTCTCCGGAAGCAGAGATGCGGCTTTTTGATAGAACTCGATCTTCTGTTTAGGATCTTCCGCCATGGATTCGATAACAAGATCGGCATCGCCCAGGGCCTTTTCCAAACTGGTTTCCAGCTTCAGGGTCTTATAGGCATTTTCGTTTTGAGCTAGACATTTATCCAGATCAAAATCTGCGGGGTCCGCCAGACCGTTTGCCCTCGGGGGTATTCATCAGGTTCAGCGTATCGATATAGGTTTGATGCAATGCATCGATTTTCGGCTGAGTCCGGGTGATAGAAGACTCGCTTCTCATCCAGATGGTTACATCGAAGCCGCAGTAAGCGGTCTGATAAGCGATTTGGCTGCCAAGTACCCCGCCGCCGATTACGGTTACTTTTTTAAAGTTCATAGGTGACATCCTTTCATGATGAATTTTTTGAAAAGCATAGAAGGTATGCTATACTTTTAGTTATAAGTTTAATAATGCAAAGTCTCTTCGTCAATTCGATTGGCGTGATCAAATAAACTTGATACCTTTGCGGAAAAAGTCTCAGGAGAGTATATGGAAGATACAGAGCATTATTTTCTGGATCCGGTAACAGCCGGCAAGCGGCAGATGGCCCGGCAGAACATGAGAGACCGGATCGCAGACGCCTATCTATGTCTGCTGACCAAAAATGAAACGGTCACCGTTGATAAGATCATACGCAAGGCCAATATCAGCAGGGCTACCTATTTCCGTTATTTCAGCAGCCGCGACGACATTGTGGTCTATAAACTTATACGTATGTGGGAGAACTATGCGAGTCTTCATCAGGTCAAAAGCCCGGACACATTTGATCCTGAAAATGCCTATTCCTTCTTTGAATACGTATACTGCAATCGTGACGTCCGCAGGATGCTGATAAGTACTTCCAAGCTGAATGTATCCTATGAAGCCTTTGCCCGGGTATATGGCGTCCGTTCGAGGGCTGATTACCACAGTATTTTTTACGGCATCGGCCTATGGGCGGTCGTAGACGCCTGGGAAAGACGCGGGTATCAGGAATCGATCGAAGATATGGTCCGGATCATCCAGGACGCCAGTATCCGGTAAATCGACAGATCGATATACTATAAACCTTCTGTACGTCCATAGGTCAATCCCTTTCGGTATTGGAGAGGTGAGACCCCATACCGTGCTTTGAACAGGCGTGTAAAATAACTGGCGCTGCCAAAACCACAGGCATCGGCGATCTGGCCCACGGACAGGTCGGATCGGCGGAGCATACGTATGCTTTTGCCCAGTCGGTAATGATTGAGGTAAGAGACAGGTGTTTCCCCTACATAGCGGTGAAAGAGGTCGCAGCACAAGGTCAGGCCCACATGGCCGGCTGAGGCGATCTGGTCCAGGCTGATCTTGCGAGCATAGTGGGTGTTGATGAAGAGGGTCATGTCTCTTACCTGAGTCAGGTACCCGGATGCTTGCTCTTTTTGTATCTTTGATGACTGGATCTGGTCCAGGTGCTCGGACAAGATCATCCATATAGAAAAAAACGATGATTCGATCTGCAGGCAGCGGGCTTTTTGACTAGGTTGAAAATACAGGACTCGCAAAAGGTCCAGGATCTGTTTTTGCCAATCTGTTTTGGGGGATAAAAGCAGGTAGGGAAGCGCTTCGTTGCGGATGATAGGGGTCACGTAGGAAGCGGCCATTTCCTGTGTCAGTCATAAGAGCAGGGGATGCAGCAGCAGGACCAGAAATTCGCATTCCGTGCGGTCCGCTGAAAAACCAAAATGAAAGTGGCGCGAATTGACCATCAACCCCTCGCCCGGATGCAGGGTGATTTTGTCGGTATCCACCCGGAAATTCATGGAGCCGGACAGGATCACGATGAATTCCAGATCCTGGTGCCAGTGACTGACCTCGGAATAATTAGAATAGCTGGACAGGCAGCCGCGGCGGATATAAGCTGGAAAATCCGGATCATCGTAGGAAACGATCTCCGACTGGTCAGGTCGCATGACCAGATGGCTGGGGAAAGCAGAAGTCGAAAGAGATCGGTCGAAAGGCATGGCAGCCTCCTTATCTGGCAGTGACGGGATCCCTGCCCTTTTGGCACCGGGGGGATCGACCGGATTGCGAAATATATTACTATTATTATGATCAATTATACTAAAATATGAGATCAAGACGCAATATAATGCAGATAACAAGGAAGTTGCCACAAGGAAGGAGTAAGCCATGAGCAAGGAAAGTACCGGTCCGGCAGCGAAGGAACGTACACTGGGCAGCCGGATGCTGCATCTGGCTTTTCCCATGGCCATACAAAGCCTGCTGACATCCGTTGTGAATGCGTCCGATGCCGTCATGCTGGGTGCATTATCACAGAACGAAATGGCAGCTGTCTCTCTGGCAGGGCAGATTGCCTTTGTCCATATGCTGTTCCTATCATCCTGTATGATCGGGCAGTCTGCTATGGTGGCTCAGTACTGGGGAAAAAAGGATAAACAGGCAGTCGAAGAAATTACAGCTATTGCTGCGACCGCATCGGCGGTATGTTCACTGATCTTCGCCCTTTTAGCGCTGATCTTCCCTCAGGCGCTGATGAGTTTGTATACATCCGATCCGAATCTGATCCGGTCCGGGGCCATCTATCTTAGAGTGGTAAGCCCTTCGTATTTGTTTCTGGGATTTTCTCAGATCTACTTATGCACGATGAAAAATACAGACAGGGTCCTGAAAAGCTCCATTTTCGGAACCGTCCCGGTCGTGATGAATGTAATCCTGAATGCCTTCTTTATTTTCGGATTGGCCGGACTTCCTAAAATGGGCATTGCAGGTGCGGCCCTGGCCACGGTCCTGTCCCGGTTGACGGAACTGATCCTGGCGGCGATCGAAAACGGGAAAAAAAGGGTAGTCCGTCTGAGACTTTCTTACATGATCCACATACCGCAAAAACAGGCCAAGGCGTATTTTCGATATACAAAACCGGTTCTGGGAAATATGATCGCCTGGGGCGGAGCCATGACCATGTATTCGGTGATCATGGGTCATTTGGGGAGTGATGCCGTTGCGGCCAGTGCGGCAGCGGGTATCGTCAAAAATATAGCCGGCTGTGCCTCCAGCGGGCTGGGAGCCGGGACCGGCATTATTATCGGCAATCTGTTAGGAGCCGGTAAACTGGAGGAAGCCAAAAAAGCAGGGACGAGGATCATGCATATGTCACTGGCAGTGGGAGCGGTCTCGGGCGCCTTGATCGCACTGACGTCGTTTATGCTGCCTTTCCTGCCTTTAAACCTGACGGATCCTGCAATGCAGTTTTTGAAGATCATGTTGATCGTTTGCGGCATCAATATGGTAGGAAAAACAGCCAACAGCACCTTGATCTCCGGTATTTTTACCGCCGGAGGTGACACCCGTTTCGGCTTTCTTGCCGACCTGATCAACTTATGGGGCGTTATCCTGCCAATTGCTTTTATTTCCGCCTTCCTGTTCAAGCTGCCTGCCTGGCTGGTCTACTGTCTGATGAATCTGGATGAATTTACTAAAATGCCGTTTGAATACCGACATTATAGAAAATACGGCTGGGTCACCGACATTACGGAGAAAAAGGAGATGAATGAAGTGGCAAAGATAGGAGTGGACGGATAAGTGTGCAGGACTGGACACACGCATCTTTTTGTCAGTATTTATTAGTACTATTGCCTCCTTTGATTTTTCGCCCTATATAGCTTTGCCCGGGAGCTTCCGATCATGGAAAGATCCCGGGCTTTTTTAAATGTATATTTTTTTCATCCCTTTGTCGGATCCCCGCCCAAGATAAAGGTACGGATATCGGCGGACAGTTCCTTGACGTTATCTTCTCCGATATAGATCATGTGTCCGGAGTTATAGCCCTTGACGAAGGTCCGGTCTTTAGGCAGCCCGGCGTGGTCCAGGGTATGGAAGACATAGCCGAACTCGGTGCACAGGTCGAACCAGCCGTTGGCAAAGAAGGTGCGCATACCGGGCCGTCTTGTCATGGCGTCTCTGAGCTTGAGGCCGGTAACGCCCATCTTTTCTTCCTTGTCCCAGTTCTTCCAATAACTGTGAGAGGTAATATAGGGCCGATCCATCTTGATGTTCAGGTCCGGGAAGATCTCGCCGGTCTCGACAGCGTAGAAGTAGGTCTCGTAGCGGTCTGCCGTCGCATCATCGAAGAGGTTGTGCTTTGCCTCGAAAACTTCGGGTTCGGCCAGCGGACGGGTCATACGGCCGTCATAACGGGACACTGCCTTGCCTTCTTTTTTCAGGACCTCCTGACGGTAGTTGTCGTCATCGATCTTGAGCCCGTTGCGGATCAGATATTCTTTGGAAACGCCTGTATAATAGGTGACTTTGTCGATAATGTGCGCTTTTTCCTCGTCGCTGAGTGACTCACCCTTGTAAAGGGCAAGCATATACTCCGTGTCGGCAAATTTCTTGGCTTCCATGACGAATTCTTTGACGGTCTGGTTGGTCGGACGATGATGGTACCAGTTGACGCCGGCGTAGGTAGGAAAGCCGATGACACTGGGCTCGACATAAAGACCCTCACCAAAGTATTTACCGACGGTGATGGTATTGCCTATGTTGACGACGCCGTCGAAAGACACACCGTACGAGCGTTCGCGGCCTCCGTTGGCACCAATACCGACGATGGTAGCGTTGCGGGTGCAGCCGTAGCTTTCGCCGATCAGATATTTGGGAGACATGGTGCGGTTATACTTTTTCAGCCAGCGTTCGATAAAGGCGATAAAGGCCTCGCCGTCCTGCTCGATGCCCAGGTAATCGGCTTTTTTATCTTCATCGATCAGCATACCGTTGCCGGTGCCGATGGCATCGCAGATGACCAGGTCGGCGTCATCCAGCAGGCAGTCCGGGTTATCCTGAACTTCATAGGGGCCGAAAGCGGTAGGACGGTCCGGTTCGCCGTAAACGACCCTGCGGGGGGCCAGAAAACCGGCATGAACAAAGTAGGAACCGGATCCCGGACCTCCGTTATAAGCAAAGCATACCGGGCGATTACGGGTGTCTTTTACATCCGAGCGGAAATAGGAATAAGAAAAGATAGAAGCTTCCGGCTTTCCGTCTTTGCTATAGAAGACATTATCTTCGGAAACCGTATGGTAAGGGATCTTTTTACCCCGTAAGGTGATCTCATGATCCGATTCAAAACGCTGGGGCTTGAAATCCTCAGGTTTTATACACTCCGTGTTGTAAAGCATGCTAGGTCGTTCCTCCTCATTGACAGTGATACATATACAGTCCTTTTTGCGAAATATTCATAGATTTCGTAGTTCTATTCTAACATAAATTCAGAATAGCATGAAGGAAAGTTTTTATTATAGGGAAAGCCGGATTCGCTAGTGAGAGTGAATCGCAATGTCGGATATGAGACGGGAAATGGCAATAAAGAGTTTGAATATTACTGCTTTATAAAAGCGATGCCGTAAAAAGCTAATTGCGTTGCAAAATTTATCATGTATATATTGAAAAAATTTAATAGATTTGGTATTTTGAACTAACAATGAAATAGTAAAAAACGAGGTGATCTCAATACCCTTATGAATGTAGAATTAGCAAAGAGTACAATTACTCGGATACTGATAGGCATCATGGGATGTTTTACTATCCTGTTCCTGTATTTTCCAAGTTCTGTCAATTTTGAACTTAATGGATGTCTGTATGATTCAACCGGTAAGGTTGATCGTCGGTTGACAGCACATGGTAAGGGAATCAAGTATTCCTCGGTTTTACTTCAAGATCATATCCGCGTAGACATTGATGTGATGGAATCCAGTCATTCACAATCGGCCAGCTTCAGCACTTTGTATCATGATACATTCACCGGTACTTTTAATGGCACTGATTATGTGATGATGGGAGAAATACCTTCTTACCCTCAAAACCGAAAAGGTGTAGCTACAGGAATTCTTAATAAGCAGATGTCACAACTTTCATTATGGACCTATTTATGGGGTGATAAGGAAGTAATTTTCAGAATCTATTGACCGGCCTGATGATGGGCTGGTCCAGCAGTGCATATTAAAGAGGAAACCGCTTGTTACCGGTTTCCTCTTTTGATGATTAATACGATCACTCTGCAATAAAGGTTCATGGTACCGATCCCCCCGCAGATTCCGGTGATAAAGCGCCTTATATTATTTGATTCTTTAATGCCGATTTTCTGTATGCCCCAGTCGATGCCCATGATCAGTAAAAGAAGCAGTGACGCAGGCAGTGGGATAATTACCCGGGCGATCCCCAGGATAAAGCCGCATATTTGCCCGATCATCACACCGGTGCACCGGGCACAGACGGGGAATTGGTAGCCCTTAATAAAAAAACTCCTGGATGCCATCTGATGACATCCTGTGTAATGGCCCAGTTCCATTAGTTTGAGCCATATTTTGTCGGACTTACTTAAGCTTTCCATTTGTTTCCGCAGTTATTGCAGACCCAGTATTGCTGGTTGTGAGTCTGTTTTCCTTCTCCGCAGGCTCCGCATAAGGTTCCCAGGGGCCCTAACAATAAGTATCCCAGGCAGCCTTTTCCCACACTGTAATCTTTACCGGTCGTATATACTTCGTTGATGATCTGACAGTTTTCGCTGCCGCAACGAGGACATTTCATAGCTCTCCTCCTTTGGATATTGATTTAAAATATTATCATTCAATCAAAATGTTTTGTCAAGCTTCTGCCTGCTCAGCTCCTCTATACAGATGCTATATTCTTGTAAAACGGACTCGACTTGTTTAAAATACTTCCGTACGGGACAGTTATAAAAGATAATATACATCGGGTTTTACGATAACGTACAATAGTGTTCGCAAAAGTGAATAGTGGAAAAGCCATTGAGGTTCATGTACCACAGATCTCACAAAATTGCTATTCAGTTTTATGAATCAGCCTGATCCGATGCTCAGCATGTTGGAATGGCTCTGCAGCCAGATGATGGAAGCAGACATTTGGAAAATTGCCATCCACAGTTTTCAAGAAAAAGAAAGGAACATCCTGATGCAAAAATCTATAGAAGAATACACGGAAGATTTGTTTGACTGCCGGTTTGCCGATGATTCATTCGATCCGGAAGGGCAGGAAAATCACCTGAAGGAATCCTGGGAACTTTTTGATCATTACTCCTGGAAAGAAATTTTTCCGGTCTGGTTTCGCTATCTGCGTGAAGAATGCCCGACCGCATCTGATGTCATCAATTTTGTAAATCTGTATGTCTATTATGACGCAGGAAGCAAACCAGTCGCTAATCCTATCAAGTTCATCAGCTATCTGTACTATAAGGTAAACATGGGCATCTATTGGGACGAAGCCGGCGATTTGTTTGACGGTCTTGCGATCAATATTCTATCCCACAGCGGTTATCTGAATCTTCAGCAAGATCCTTACTACAACCCGCTCAAAGACGAGCACGTTTTGCGCGCTATCTCGGAGTGGGAAAATAAAAAATAAGACACTTGTGCAAGAAATCTTTACAAAACATCTGCCGCAGCCTTTTCCGGAAGGCTGCGGCAGTGTTTTATAGAGCTGCTTCTTCTCTCATCGTTTTCCTCTCGTATCTTACACGGTCAGTATCTCTTCTGTTCTTCCGCAATTCCTCGAGGACGCTTGGACGTTCGTTATTGCCTGATGGTATCTTACCGTCCCGGTTGTCCTGCTCGTTTCGGATCTGATCCAGCTGTTTTTTCGCGGACCGGTATTCCGCTTCCGCGGCACTGACGCTGCCGAAACCGTACTGTGTCGGGATAAACTCCAGTTGTGTTCTGCAGGTCTCGATCTGCCGCCCGATCCCCTCGATCCGCTCCTGGAGTACTTTCCTGTCTTTCCGGTTGAACAGGGAACGGGGCATGCCGTCCAGTGCTTTCTGGAGGATCTTCTGCTGATTTTGCAGCGCGTAAAGTTTCCGGTTGATCCGGCAGAGCTTTTCATGGATGGGGCGGATCTTCATAAGCCGAAGCTCAGCAGCTTCCACAGCCTCTTTCTTTTCAACTCTCTTGCTCTGTGCAGTCTGCCCCTTTGCTTTTGTCTGCGGCTCTCTGGTTGTCTCGGTCTTCTCTTCCGATTTCATGAGAATCGCGAGAAATTCCTTCAGAATCGAAATCGCCCTGCGCAGGAGATCCGCGAACAGTTCCGGCTTCCGTCCTTCCTTCCGTACGGTCTCCGCCACCTGATCCACTACTTCTTCTTTTTTGAACGCAGCCACTTCTTCCTGACTTCCGCCGGCAATCAGCACCTGGTCCACGGTTCGGTTCCACTCCTGCCGGAGCTCGTTGTCACGCCGGATCTCTTCCGCAAGCGGATTGTTCTTTCCGATTTTCTTTGTCGGCAGATACGGTCCCTCCGGATTAAACACCTGGACCCTGTCTTCCTCCCGCTCCACACAGCTATTGATCAGATCGGTAAACCGTCTTTTCACTTCCGGCAGGAATTCCTTGCTCTTGAAGATCTCCTTCCGACCGGAGAACCATTTGACATCATAGATTTCTCCTTTTGCCAGGATCCTGCAGCCCGGCCGGACTTGTCCTTCCGCATCCAGAATTTCTTTTTTCGTCCGTACGTGCCTGCCGTTCTCATCGTAAAACATATTGCGTGAAGCGTACCGGACCTCCGTCTTTTCCAGAGGTTCCCGGTCGGCAAAGATCAGATGGATGTGATAGTTCGTCATTGCCTTGTTGTGATGGAGCGCCGCGACGCAGTCCACCCCATACTCCATGCGGAATGTCGCGGCAAAGAGCTGCAGGAGTTTTTCCGGATCTTTGCTTTGGAGGCTCTCGGGCAGCGCGATGATGAGTTCCCGGGCTTCGATACATTTTCCTGTTTTCTGGTTGCTCCGCCAAAACTCAAACTGTGCCTGCCGGGAAAGATATTCCCAGTATTCCGGTTTTGCTGTACCCCACACTGCATACAAGTGTTCCTGCCGTTTCGGATTGCTGATGTAGTCCATGCGTCCGCGCACATCCGTGAGTTTCGTCATTCTGATAAAGGAATGTCTTGTAATAAGCGTCATCTCCTCTCGCCACGCGAGCCCCCGGAGGGCGAAATACCTTTGCATGGCCGCAGGCTGTGCAAAGGGAGTATTTCGCTCTCAGTCGCCGAGGGCTCTTTGGATTTGCTGTCTTATGAAAAATCATGTTCCTGCGGTCAGTTTTAAACAATTTGAGTCCTTCTCTCCTTATCCGGTCGTAAACGTAAACGGTAAACGAGGCAGAAAAAACTTTTTTCTTTCTCGTTTACGTTTACTCGTTTACATTCCTAACCGAGATTTAATGGAACGGAACATCCTCGTCTTTGCTGACCGGGTAAAATCCGCCATTGTCATCACCTTTCTTCCGGTGCCATGCCCTCTGGGCACCATACTCTTTGAATTTATGAGTCACCGCCTTTGAATCCCATCCAGGCATGCCCTGATTCATGACGTTATTGATCGGCTGAAGCACACTCCGCTTCTGCGGGTCATAGGTCAGTTTGAAGGCTTCTTCGTAGATCTGGATGGCGCAGACATACTCCCCATTAAACGTGTCCAGGTAATTCTGAATCACACCGAAAGTAGAATCATCCGGCATATAATCCGCCTGCATTTTCCGGACATCGTCGTCCAGTTCTTTCGGAAATGTAAGGCTGTAATCTCCGGATCTGTAAATCTCCATCGCTTCGGCCCAGCAGTGAATGATATAATCCCGGCATTCTTTTTCGTCATCAAGCGGATGGCGTTCTGCTTTCTCCGCGCAGATCGGAATCGGTGCGAATCTCCGGTTGCCGGTCGTGTCGTAGGGAAGGAAATTCACATTGTTGGACGAGCCGAGGAAGATGCACTGCCGCGGCCGATCCTCCGGATGCGTTTCATAGGGAATCTTGTAGGTTTCTTTCGTGCGGCTTAAGAAAGACTTGATCAGTTCGATACTCTTTGCACTGTTCGTCGCGAGCATTTCTGCCATCTCAATAAACCAGTGCCCCTGTATTTTCCGGTAGACATTTTCGTCATCCAGTCTCCGAAGATCATCCGTGAACCATTCGTCCCTGATTGCAAGGAATCGGAGCAGCGTGGATTTTCCTGCACCCTGACCGCCGACCAGACAAAGCATGATTTCAAATTTGCAGCCCGGATGAAATACCCGGTTGATGGCACCCAGCATCATCAGCTTCGTCATTTCGTAAACATAGGGACTTTCCTCCGCGCCCAGATATCTGGGAATGAGATACCGGATCCTTTCACGGCCATCCCACTTGAGGCTGTTCAGATAATCCCGGATCGGATGGAAACTGTTTTCGCTGCTCACGATATCGATGGTAGCCCGGATCTGCTTCTCCCTTGTCAGACCATAGGTCTTTTCCAGATAGAGCCGGATCTGATTCACGTCTGTGTCAGTGATGGCACTGCCGCGGCGTTTCCAGCCGACATCCCCAATAATCTCTGTTTTATCGGTCAGTTCATTTCTCCGGATCCTGCCGGCAAGAAGCGGATCTTTCAAAAGGACCGTGACGGCATTCTGAATGGACTGACGGACAAGACCTTTGTCCGTGACTCCCAGTTCTGCAGCGACATCCTCCGCAGTCAGTTTCTCTGTCCGGGAAAGTTCCTCATCAAGCAGTTCTTCTATTTCCATATTGTCCTCCGGGCTCTTTGTTTCGCTTGTCAATGCGCCTCACCTCCTCCCGCATGTCGATAAAAAACGCGATCTGTTCTTCCTCTCTTTCCAGGCAGAGAACATCCAGATAGTAGCTGACCCTGTCGAAGTTCTGGAGTGCTTCCACGAACAGAGGATTCCACTCTGCATACGGATCTGTCGGTGCATACCTTTCTTTCCAAAGTTCCATGTTCCCGGTATATTCCTTCAGCACATCGATCGCCCAGTCTCTCCAGCGGCGGAATTTTTCCTGGATTCTGGTCTTTTCCTGACGCTTTCCGGCAGGACACCTCCTTACTCCAGGCCTGGCTTTTCTGCTGGATACTGATGATGTCTGAGGAACCATAATGCCGAAATCATGACAGAGTTTGAGTGCGGATTCATATAAGGTAAGCCCTGTGAGACGGGAAACATAGTCGATGACGTCCCCGTCAGCCCCGCAGCCGAAGCAATGGAATCTTTCGTCCAGTTTCAGGCTGGGATGCCGATCCGGATGAAAAGGACAGCATGCCATCCCGTTCCTTCCAACCTTCAGACCATAATATTCAGCTGCTTCTCTTGCAGAGACTTTGCTCCGGATCTCACAGAAAATATTGAATTCTGCACTTCCCTCTGGTAGTATGTCGTTGACGTTTTTATCAATGAATGATCGCTTTCCGGCCGCGCCAACAGCCGGATTTAAAGCGGTCATTTTCTTTTCTTCTTCCAATCGCTTTCCTCCTTCATCTCCTCCATGACAGATGCGATCAGGGCAATGCGTTCTAGCAGATCTTCATAAATTCCGCTCCCTGCATCGATCCTTTCGAGTTCTTCAAGGATCTCCTGCATTTCCGTCTGCAGTCCCAGAAAGACTTTGGGATTGCCCTGTACGACTACCGTCCGGTCCGTGAGTTTTCTTGTGATATAGTCCTGCTTGGTAAGCCCGGATACCCGGACGCAGGAATTGATCATTTCTCCTTCCTCCGGAGACACCCGGAACGCCACGGTCACATTTCTCCATCTGTGCTGCCGGTCGAGATTTTTTGCTGACATCTTTTATTCCTCCTCGCTGTCTGATTGATTCGCACTTCTGATTTCGTTATTGCTGCTTTCTGATCTTTCCACTCCTGTTCCGCCATAATTTCCGCGCTGACTTTCAAGAAAATCGGCCATCGCATCCTGCTTGTTCGGAAACAGATGAGCATAACGGTAAGTGATCTTGTCCCCGCTGTGTCCGACACGCTTTCCAATCTCAAAAGCTGAAAATCCCTGATTGATCAGAAGCGATACATGAGAATGCCGCAGGTCGTGGATACGGATACGCTGTACGCCGGCCTTTTTGCTCCCTGACTCCATCGCCCTGCACATCCGGCTCTTCGAAAGCGGGAACAATCTGTCGTTGGGTCCGATATCGTAGAACTGTTTCAGACAGTCTTTCATTTCTTCGCAGAGGAAGTCGGGGATCCTGATCGTTCGATTGCCGGCGGCCGTCTTCGGATCCGTGATCACGTCTTTTCCCCGGATGCGCTGGTAGGACTTGTTGATTCGTAGCGTTTTCTTCTCAAAATCGAAATCTGCAGGCGTCAGCGCAAACAGCTCTCCCTCACGGATCCCTCACCAGTAAAGGACTTCAAAAGCGTAATAGTAGAGAGGTCTGTCCATCATGACGTGTGCAAATTTCTGATACTCTTCTTTAGTCCAGAACTTCATTTCCCGGCTTTCCTCTTTGCCCATGCCCCCGGCGATTCTGGCCGGATTGACCGGCAGCCGGTAATAACGGATCGCATGGTTGAAGATTGCTGAAAGCTGGTTGTGGATCGTCTTTTGATATGTGGGTGTAATCGTATGGCCGTCTCTTCCCGGAAGCAGCATCACCGTATTCTGCCAGTCGACGATATCCTTCGCCGTTATTTCAGAAAGCTTCCGCTTTCCCAGATACGGAAGGATCTTGCTCTGCACGATGCTGTCCTTCGTCTCCCATGTGCTTTCTTTCACCCGGGGCTTGAGATCCTCTGTATAAAGCTCATAAAAGCTTTCCAGTGTCATTTCAACGTCCGCACGTTTCTGGAGCTTGTACTGTGCTTCCCAGTCCAGAGCATCCCGCTTTGTCTCGAAACCCCTCTGGCATTTCTGCCTGCTGGCACCCGTCCAATCCTTATAGCGGATCATAACGTACCAGTTTCCATTTCTGTCTTTGTATGCCGGCATTTACCTGTCCTCCTTCTTCACTGACTGATTGTTGTCGATGTCTTCCTCATTGGCCATGGTCTTATGCGCCGCACCGCCTGACGTCCCGTAAAACTGGTCATAGAAATACTTCCTGTCGATCCTTCCGGCGTTCACAAAGCATCCTCTTCCCGCCAGTTCCCGGTTCAGCCTGCGGATCAGCTTATAAGCATACGGCACGGTAACATCCAGTACCGTCGCGACTTCCTCCGCACGCATGAACATCTTTTCCCCGGTTCTTTCTTTTATTCCTGGCATCTGTTTTCCCTCCTTTTCTTCAAGATGGCATTAAGCAATTTTGCTTAGTGTTAATATACTATATATATTTGCTTAGTGTCAAGAGTCCTGAATGGTATTTACTAAATAAATTTATTTAGTTTTGCATTGATTGTTCTAAGCATATCTGCTACACTCGACTTATCTGGATTTATCATCAAATGACAGGAGGTACCTGCGATGGCTATCGGCGAGCGAATACATTTCTTCCGCTTGAGGAACAATCTGACCATGAACGGCCTGGGACAGCTGCTCGGCTTCGAAAAGAAGGGAGCGGATGTCAGGATCGCACAATATGAGAACAACTCCAGGAAGCCCAAGGCTGACCTGACCAAAGCAATGGCTGAGATCTTTGGTGTCGTTCCCGAGTCCCTTGCCGTTCCGGATATTGATACATACATCGGTCTGATCCACACACTGTTCACCCTGGAAGACGTTTACGGTCTCTCCGTCGATACGATTGACGGCACAGTATGCCTGCGCCTTGATAAATCTGTTACACAGCCCGGCTCGGTTCTTTGGACGATGCTGGACGACTGGGCCGCCATGAAAGCAAAGCTGGACGCCGGGGAAATATCCAAAGAGGAATATGACCGCTGGCGCTACAATTATTCCCTTAACAGTTCCACTGTCCGTTCTGCAAAAGTTCCTTCCCAGAAGCTTTCCGATGAACTGTCCAAAGCGCTGAAAACGGATGAACAATAACTCACAGACGGCAATTTCTGCAGAAACAAAAAGAGCAGGGTCCTACCAAACTTCTAAAGTTCAGTAGAACCCTGCTCCTTATTCTCTTCTGCACGTTCAGCCCGCTGACTGTATCCTCGGCCAGCTGTTTTACTGGTCCGGATCCATGTACCTGCAAGCCATATGTGCTTCTTCAGAACAAAAGCAGAATTTCAAATGTTATCAAAATGTTATCACAGAGCCCTTTGAGGTGCCGCAAACCCTTTGTTTAAGCCATATTTTCAGCGGCCATACTTATTCCCACTCGACCGTGCCCGGCGGCTTACTGGTGATATCGTAGGCTACGCGGTTGACATGATCGACTTCGTTAATGATGCGGTTGGAGATACGGCCTAACAGATCATAAGGGATCTTAGCCCAGTCGGCCGTCATGAAATCGTCTGTGGTGACAGCACGGATGACGATCAGATTTTCATAGGTGCGGGCATCTCCCATGACGCCTACGGTCTTGACACCGGGAAGCACCGCGAAGAACTGAGCCATTTTATCATCATAATGGCTCTTGGCGACTTCATCGCGCAGAACCCAGTCGGCGTCCTGAAGGATCTTGACCTTCTCAGCAGTGACTTCACCGATGACGCGGACTCCAAGACCCGGCCCGGGGAAGGGCTGCCGCCATACCAGATCATGAGGCAGACCCAGCTTTTCACCTACCTGACGGACTTCATCCTTAAACAAATCTTTGAGAGGTTCGATGACACCGTCAAAATGAATGTCCTTGGGCATACCTACCTGATTGTGATGGGTCTTGATCTTGGCGGCATCTCCCTTGCCGCTTTCGATGCGGTCGGGGTAGATGGTCCCCTGGGCGAAATATCCGTCCGAGTATTTTTCCCGGACGATATCCCAGAATACTTTATAAAACTCTGTGCCGATGATCTTGCGTTTGTCCTCGGGATCGGTCACGCCCTTCAGGTGAGACAGGAAGGCTTCCTGACAGTTGACGCGGACAAAATTCATGTCAAAAGTGCCTTTGAAAGCATTTTCGACATCATCGCCCTCGTTTTTGCGCATGAGTCCCTGATCGACAAAGACGCAGGTCAGCTGCCTGCCGACCGCTTTTGACAAAAGGGCTGCGGCAACGGAGGAATCGACGCCTCCAGAAAGACCTAAGACAACGCCCTTGTTACCGATCTGCTGACGCAGTTCTTTGACGGTGCGATCGATAAAGTCATCCATGACCCAGTCGCCCGCACAGCCGCAGACATCAAAGAGGAAGTTGGACAAAATCTGATTGCCGTAGGCGGTATGAGAAACCTCTGGATGAAACTGCACAGCGTACAGCTTTTTTTCCGCCCATTCCATAGCGGCAGTGGGGCAGGTATCGGTCACGGCGCTGATGGTGAAATGGTCCGGTACCTTTGAAATATAATCGGTATGGCTCATCCAGCAGGTACTCACCGAAGGGATCTGCTTCATCAGCAGACTTTCCGCTTTGGTGACGGTCATGTCCGTATGCCCGTACTGGCGGGTCTTGGCGCCTTCGATGGTGCCTCCCAGCATGTAAGCCATCAGCTGGGCGCCGTAGCAGATACCCAGCACGGGGATGCCGAGGTCAAGAATAGCGGGAGTATAGTGGGGCGATTCCTCCAGGTATACGCTGTTGGGGCCGCCGGTAAAGATGATGCCCTTATAACCGTTCTGTTTGATAGTCTCCAGAGGGGTGGTGTAGGGCAGGATCTCCGCATACACATGAAGGTCACGCACGCGGCGGGCGATCAGCTGGTTGTACTGGCCGCCGAAGTCAAGAACAAGGATTTTTTCCATGTACGTTTCCTTTTCAGAAGAAGGTTTTATTTGTTGCGGTAAATGATCTCTTCCCGTTTGGGTCCGGTGGATACCATGGTGATCGGTACACCGATCTCCGACTCGATGAACAGGACGTAGTCCTGAGCTTCTTTGGGCAGGTCTTCAAATTTGGTGATACCTCGGATGTTCGTTTTCCAGCCTGGGAATACTTTCAGGACCGGTTTAGCCTTCTTCAGAAGAGGAGTTACTGGGAAGTCTTTGGTGACTTTGCCGTTGATCTCATAGCCGACGCAGACAGGGATCTCGTCCAGATAGGACAGGCAGTCGATCGCGGTCAGGGCAACTTCGGTTGCGCTCTGCATGCGGACACCATAGCGGGATGCGACCGTATCATACCAGCCGACACGTCTGGGACGTCCGGTGGTAGCGCCGAACTCACCCTTGTCGCCTCCGTGAAGACGCAGAGCCTGAGCTTCGTCTCCGAAGATCTCGGATACGAATTCACCGGCGCCGACAGCAGAAGAATACGCCTTGGAGACGCAGATGACATCCTTGATCTCGCGGGCAGGGATGCCGGCACCGATAGCCCCGTAACCGGCCAGAGGCGACGAAGAGGTTACCATGGGGTAGATGCCGAAGTCCGGATCTTTCATGGTGCCCAGCTGGCCTTCCAGCAGGATGGTCTTGCCCTCTTTGATGGCGTTCTGCAGATAGGAGGCGGTATCGGTCACAAAAGGAGCGATCTCGTCTTTCCAGGTCATCATCTGGTCGAACAGTTCGTTTTCATCCAGAAGCGGCTTATGGTATACGTACTCAAGCAGCAGATTCTTGAGCTCAACGACGCGGTGGAGCTTTTCCTTCAGCTCGTCCGGATAGAAGAGTTCATTTACCTGGAAACCGATCTTGGCATATTTATCAGAGAAGAAAGGTGCAATGCCGGATTTGGTGGAACCAAAGGCGGCGGCGCCAAGCCGCTCTTCTTCATAGGTATCCAGAAGAACGTGATAAGGCATGACCAGCTGAGCCCGGTCGGAGATCAGCAGTTTAGGCTCGACCCCTTTGGAACGTACATCCGCCAGCTCTTTGATCAGAGCGCCTACATCCAGGGCAACACCGTTGCCCTGGATATTGACGATATGCGGGTAGCAGGATCCGCTGGGCAGAAGATGAAGGGCAAAACGGCCATGCTCATTGATAATGGTATGACCGGCGTTATGTCCTCCCTGAAAACGTACGACAATATCCGACTTGGCCGCCAGCATATCGGTGATCTTACCTTTTCCTTCATCACCCCAGTTAGCGCCGACAATAGCTCGAACCATTCCTATAACCTCCTTGAAAGGGACAATGTTTCAAGTGCTTCATATATTATATGCTACCCCTTAAAAGAGTGTCAACCGCACAAAGCGGGCTCCTTATGAGACTTTCCGACGCCCGGGCCCTGCTTTTTTGGACAGTTTTTCTGTCCGCCGTTTGACAGGGGCAGAGCAGACTATTACAATAGTAGCAATCAGCACGAGGTTCGTAAATATTTCATGAAAAGAGGATTCAGTTATGGTTCAGCGCTTGGGTTATCATCATGTGGCCCTCAAAGGAGTCAAAAATATAGACCAGACCATTGAATTTTACAAAAAACTGGGATGCTCTATCGTCCGGCAGTTCGGTGACGTTTGTATGATGGATGTCGGCGGCAATAATATTATCGAGATCTTTGCAAACTCCGACACGGGTGCAGAGGAAAACGCACATTTCGAACATGTCGCTCTGCGCAGCGCCGATGTAGATGCGGATTACAAAACTGCCTTGGACGCCGGAGCTGAATCTGTCAAGGAGCCGGGACATGGCGATCTTAACGGCCTTAAGATCGGCGTTGCTTTTGTGCGCGGTCTTAACGGAGAGCTGATCGAATTTTTCCAGGAGATGTAAAATTTTTACGATGGGAATTTCATGGGGAGGAATTTCACGAAGTGGAATTTCACGAAGTGGAATTCCCATCGCAAAAATGAAAGGCCTGGGTTGACATGCCCGGACCTTTATGATATAGTAGTGTAGTCGTTGCGATAAGCAATTGACGTGCGCGAATGGCTCAGAGGTAGAGCATCGCCTTGCCAAGGCGAGGGTCGCGAGTTCGAATCTCGTTTCGCGCTCTGTAAAAGGCTTTGAAAATCAATCGGTTTTCAAAGCCTTTTTTTTGCTTATTTTCGGATCCCCAGCAGCCTTTCGGCTTTTTCTACCTGCTGATCCGTAGGAACCGGAACACCGTCCAGGGAATAAGAAAGTCCCAAAGCCTGCCATTTGGTTATCCCCAGCGTGTGATAGGGAAGGACCTCCACCCGGTCGACTGTCTGTAAGGAATCGATAAACTGGCGGGTGCGGACCAGGTCGTCCTCGTCGTCTGTAAGGCCGGGCACCAGGACGCGGCGGATCCACATGAGCTTTCCGTGGTCGGAAAGATAGGAGGCCATAGCCAGGATCGACTGGTTGGACCAGCCGGTCAGGGCCTTGTGGCAGTCAGGATCGATTTCCTTCAGGTCCAGCATAAACAGATCGGTCACGGCCATCAGCCGGTCAAATTTTTCCATAAAAGCCGGATCGTCCGGAGCAAAGGGCTGTCCTGCCGTATCTAACGTGGTATGGATGCCCTTGCTGTGAGCCTGCTGGAAGATGGAAGTGACGAAAGGCATCTGCAGCAGCGGTTCTCCGCCGCTGATGGTGATGCCTCCGTTATTTTTCCAGTAGTTATGATAACGATAGGCCCGTTTGAAGAGGGCTTCGGCTGTCCATAAGGTGAAGGTGCATTTAGCCAGCCTGCCTTGAGTTTTTTCTCCGACGGCGGTCAAGGACCCGGACTGGGTGATGCTGTCCGGGTCGACAGGGGACGAGGCCACGGGAAGCGCATCGACATGATCAAGCGAAGGGATCATCCAGGTCTCGGGGTTGTGGCAGTAACGGCAGCGCATACGGCAGCCCTGAAGAAAGATGACAAAACGAACGCCGGGGCCGTCCACCAGCCCGAAGGATTCGAGCGAGTGGACAGCTCCGACGACAGAAGTTTTTTGATTCATATTTTCCTTATAAAACGGCGTGGCAGGTGCGGGCGATCACGTCCAGCTGCTGTTCGCGGGTCAGATCGATAAATTTAACAGCGTAACCGGAAACGCGGATGGTGAAGTTGGCGTACTCTTCTTTTTCCGGATGTTCCATAGCGTCGTAGAGCTTTTCTTTACCGAATACGTTGACATTAAGGTGATGAGCGCTTTGATCGAAATAACCGTCCAGGACCTGGACCAGATTGTTGACGCGTTCGTCTTCAGTATGGCCAAGAGCATCGGGGTTGATGGTCTGCGTGTTGGAAATGCCGTCCAGGGCCCATTCGTAAGGCAGTTTGGCGGTGGAGTTTAAAGAAGCCAGAAGACCGTTCTTTTCAGCACCGTAGCTGGGGTTGGCTCCGGGGGACAAAGGTGCTCCTGCCCGGCGGCCGTCAGGCATATTGCCGGTTGCTTTTCCGTATACGACGTTGGACGTAATGGTCAGGATCGAAGTCGTAGGCTCGGAATTACGATAGGTGTGATGCCTGCGGATCTTGGTGATGAAGGTATGCAGCAGTTCAACAGCGATATCGTCTGCCCGGTCGTCGTCGTTGCCGTAGCGGGGGAAGTCGCCCTCGGTCTGGTAATCAACGGCAAGACCTCTTTCGTCGCGGATGACTTTGACCTTGGCGTACTTGATGGCGCTCAGGGAATCGACTACATGAGAGAACCCGGCGATACCGGTCGCGAAGGTGCGGCGTACGTTGGTATCGATCAGAGCCATCTCAGCAGCTTCATAGTAATATTTGTCGTGCATGTACTGGATCAGGTTCAGGGTGTTGACATACAGGCCTGCCAGCCAGTCCATCATACGGTCATATTTGGCAATGACTTCATCGTAATCCAGGTATTCGGAAGTGATGGGACGGTATTCGGGTCCTACCTGCTCGCCGGTACGGGCATCGACTCCGCCGTTGATGGCATACAGAAGGCATTTTGCCAGGTTGGCGCGGGCCCCGAAGAACTGCATCTCTTTACCGGTCTGGGTAGCGGAAACACAGCAGCAGATGGAGTAGTCATCACCCCAGATAGGACGCATGACATCATCGTTTTCATACTGGATGGAGCTTGTATTGATGGAGATCTTGGCTGCGTAGTCACGGAAAGCCTGAGGCAGCGAAGAAGAAAACAGGACCGTCAGGTTAGGTTCGGGAGAAGGTCCCATGTTTTCAAGGGTATGCAGGAAACGGAAATCATTTTTGGTGACCATGCTGCGGCCGTCGGTGCCCTTGCCGGCTACCTCCAGGGTCGCCCAGACGGGGTCTCCGGAGAAGAGCTGCTGGTAAGAAGGAATGCGGGCAAACTTGACCATTCTGAGTTTCATGCACAGATGATCGATCAGTTCCTGAGCTTCGCTTTCGGTAAGAGTACCTTTGTCCAGATCGCGCTGGATATAAATATCCAGGAAGGTGGAGATACGTCCGATGCTCATAGCCGCGCCGTTTTGGGTCTTGATGGCGGCCAGATAGCCGAAGTAGAGCCACTGGACCGCTTCTTTAGCGTTTTTAGCCGGTTTGGAAATATCGAAACCGTAAGAAGCTGCCATGACCTTCATCTGCTTCAGAGCCCGGATCTGCATGGAAATCTCTTCGCGAAGGCGGATGACATCGTCTGTCATGGTGCCGTCGCCGCAGTTTGCAAAATCTTTCTGCTTTTCAGCAATCAGGTTGTCGATACCGTACAGGGCTACCCGGCGGTAGTCGCCCACGATACGGCCGCGGCCGTAGGTATCCGGCAGACCGGTGATGATCTTGTTATGGCGGGCCTTTTTCATCTCGGGAGTGTAAGCGTCGAATACACCATCGTTATGAGTGCGGCCGTATTCGGTGAAGATCTTATGAAGTTCCGGCGAAGGAGTATAACCGTTGGTAGTGCAGGCTTCCTCGGCCATACGGATACCGCCGAAAGGCATGAAGGCTCGTTTTAGCGGCTTATCGGTCTGAAGGCCGACGACCTTTTCCAGATCCTTTAATGTGTCGTCGATATATCCCGGTTTATGGGAAGTGATCGTGGAAACGATGTCGGTGTCCATATCAAGGACGCCGCCCTTGGCTCTTTCTTCCTTCTGCAGCTGCTGAAGACGGCCCCAGAGTTTATCGGTAGCCTCGGTCGGGCCGGCCAGGAAGGAAGCATCCCCGTCATAAGGTTTGTAGTTTTTCTGGATAAAGTCTCTTACGTTGATTTCCTCTTTCCAGAGGCGTCCTTCGAAACCGCTCCAATCGTCAGATGAAAACATATCATGAATCCTTTCTTGTGAGAAAGTTATTGCCGGAAGCATCGCTCGTGCACAATACACAAAATACGGTGCTCTTGACAAAGAAATAACGTTAAATTACAGACCGAAACCACAACATATTGTGTTCATTAAAGAAATATAACCACAAGATATTGCGGTCGTATTCTATCATAGGAAAGTAAACGGCGCAATCTTTTTTTACATCGGATCTATATAAAAATCTGATGGAAACATAAGAAAAATTATTTAAATTACCCGTTCCCGGCATGACCGCGCCGAATAAAAAGTCATCCCTTCGCTTCTTCTGCTCCGCGGTCAAGACCATCGTGAGCCTGACGGACGATCTGAGCGATCATCCCGTCCGAAAGCGCGATGCCGTCCTGCGGGCTTTTCGAGAGCCAGATCAGATATTCTATGTTGCCTTCCGGGCCCTTGATCGGAGAATAGGTCAGTCCCCGCACCGTAAGGCCGGATGCCTGCGCCAAGTCCCGGATCTTCCGAATAACTTCCTCATGGACGCTGTGGCTGCGGACGACCCCTTTTTTGCCCACCTTATCACGGCCTGCTTCAAACTGCGGCTTGATCAGTGCGACCATCTCTCCCTTATCGGAAAGGACGGAAACGGCCGGCCCGAGGACCATTGTCAGCGAAATGAAAGAAACATCGACGGAGGCAAAGTCCGGCCGGTCCGGAAGATCCTTCGGAGTCAGATAACGGACATTGAAGCCTTCCATGTAGACGACACGCCTGTCATTCCTCAGTTTTTGGTCCAGCTGTCCGTGTCCCACATCGATCGAGTAGACTTTGGCAGCACCGTTTTGGAGCATGCAGTCGGTAAATCCTCCCGTGGAAGCACCGATGTCCATGCACACTTTGCCTCCCAGGCTGATGGGAAATGAGCTTAAGGCCTTTTCCAGTTTCAGGCCGCCTCTGGAAACATAGCGGAGGGTCTGTCCGCGCACCTCGATCTTCGAATCGATGTCGAACTTTGCTCCCGGCTTTTCTTCTTTCCGGCCGTTTACATAGACCTGGCCGGCAAGGATGCCTTCCTGTGCCTTCTGCCTCGACGGAAAGGATCCGTTTTTTACGAGCAGTACATCCAGTCTCTCCTTCAAGTTCCCTCTCCCTTATTTACCGCTGTACATGTAAATGAACCAGCAGTCTCCGGCGCCTTTCTGGTATTCGTCTGATTTTTGAACGCTGGTCAGGCTGTCGTCGGTGACCTGAATGACCTTAAGGCTGGCAGTCTGCCCCTCATAAGCGGGCTGGGGGTCGATGTCCTTATAGAAAGTTTCCAGATCGGATTGTGACAGTTTGGTTTGCAGTATCAGACAGGCAAAAACACTGCCGTCCGTATTCTTTTTACATTCCTGGTCAAGAAGAATCGAATCCTGAGGGAGTTCGTGATCATATAAAGGGGCCTGAAAAGAGCTAAGCACCTGATCCGTTTTTTCATCAACGTTTTTTCCGATCGCAATACCGACCAGACAAGCTGCCAGTATGACGACTATAATGATCAATCCATAATATTTTTTGGCTCCCGTAGGAACTTCATCATTCTTATCATCCGGATTATGGATCAGGTTTTTTAAAAAATCAGCCATGGTAGTGTCTCCTGCTTATATACGGGCCACGCCTGTCCTGCGGGCAGCATCGGCAACAGCGGAAGAAACAGCCTTGCAGACACGTTCGTCAAAGACAGACGGGATGATATAGTCGCTAGTCAATTCCTGATCGGAAATGAGATCTGCCAGGGCCAGAGAAGCGGCCATTTTCATTTCGTCGTTGATCTGGCTTGCGCGTACGTCAAAAGCACCGCGGAAGATACCGGGGAAGGCCAGAACGTTGTTGATCTGGTTGGGAAAATCGCTGCGGCCGGTCGAAACGACAGCAGCACCTGCAGCCTTGGCCTGGTCCGGATAGATCTCCGGCTCGGGGTTGGCGCAGGCAAAAATGACAGCATCCTTATTCATAGAGCGGACCATATCCTGAGTCAGCGACTTGGGGGCGCTGACACCGATGAATACATCCGCCTTTTTGATCACATCTCCGAGTCTGCCTTGTTCTTTGGAAGGATTGGTGACTTTGGCCATTTCTTCTTTGATCGGATTCATATGTTCGGTCCGGCCGTCGTATATAGCACCGCCCCGGTCGCAGAGGATGACGGTTTTTACACCGTAGGAAAGCAGCAGGCGGCAGATAGCGATGGCGGCTGCCCCGGCGCCGTTGATGACGACTTTGATCTCTTCTTTTTTCTTTCCGACGATCTTCAGAGCATTGATCAGACCGGCCAGAGTAATGACCGCCGTGCCGTGCTGGTCATCGTGGAAGATGGGTATGTCGCATTTTTCTTTCAGTTTCTTTTCGATCTCAAAACAGCGGGGAGCGGAGATGTCTTCCAGATTGACGCCGCCGAAAGAACCGGAGATCAGATAGATCGTGTTGACGATCTCATCGACATCATGACTTTTAATGCACAGAGGGAAGGCATCAACTCCGCCGAATTCCTTGAAAAGAACACATTTTCCTTCCATTACAGGCATGCCCGCCTCGGGGCCTATATCGCCCAGACCCAGCACAGCGCTTCCGTCTGTGGCAACCAGGACCGTATTCCAGCGGTTGGTGTAAAGATATGATTTACTGATATCCTTCTGGATCTCGAGACAGGGAGCGGCCACGCCGGGCGTATAAGCGATCGACAGATCATCCTTGGTTTTTACCGGTACTTTAGGAACGATGGTGATCTTGCCGCGATTCTCAGCATGGAGTTTCAAACTTCTTTCATAATAATCAGACATATTTATATTACCTTTCTATACGGATAGTTAATGATGGATCCGGCAAGGGCATGCCGGCCGCGCTTAGGTCATTATATCGCTCCGGCACCCGTTCGTAAAATAGAAAGATAATATGACGTGATCTATTTAGCCGATTTGGTACGGCTCTCTTTTTTGACTTTGTCCGGGCCGGCTCCCTTGACCACGGACATGCCGGCGCCGACCGTTTTCTGAAAATCGTAACGGGACACAAAGTCGATAAAGTCAGAGGTCCCGCTGTAGACAACTTTATTCCGCTTCCATATCAGTCCGATGGTGATGGGGATAGGAGGGTCAAGATCGATGCCTACCATTTCGGGGTCCGCGACGACGATATCCTTGAATAGGAAAGAACCGGTCGCATTGTCACGGGTGAACTCTTTGATCGTGTAGATCTGAGAGGAGCGCAGGACGACGTTGGGGGTGATCCCGGCTTTTTTGAAACGGTTGATGATCTCGTTGCCCTGATAGGAATCCTGACGCATCAGTATCAAAGGCAGATCTGCCAGCTGATCGATCGTAATGGATTCTTTACCGGCCAGCGGGCTATGGGCGGAGACAGCCAGTACCAGCCTGGTCTCAAGGAGGGGCCTTACGTGGAAACGGTTCTTCAGGGAATCGTCTGCGATGACGATCGCTACATCGATCAGATCTTCCAGCAGCATCTGGGCCGTCTGCACAGATCCGTACTCCTGGATATCCAGACTTATATCCGGATAGCTGCTGCGGAAAGCGCGGAAGAGGGGAGGGAAGATGAAGGAACCGATCATAGGGGGGATGCCGATCTTGATCGTCTTTTCCATGCCGCCGAAATTTTTCATCGTCCGTTCCAGTTCGTCTGCCTGGGACAAAAGTTCAGCTGCCCGCTGGTAGAAATACTCTCCCTCGCGGGTCAGGATCATGTGTTTGCTCTGGCGGTAAAAAAGGTTGACATGAAATTCCCTTTCCAGAGATTGTATGGCCGCTGTGACAGAGGGCTGAGCAACAAATAAGTTTTTGGCCGCCTGGGTAACGTTTTGGACTTTGGCGACTTCTGTAAAATAACGGAGCTGTATCAGTTTCATAAGGATTCTCCACTTAATTTGAACAAAAGCGGGAAATGATGGTTTTCTGTATTCTACCACAAAATATTAGGAAAAACATCTTGACAAAGGATGTGTTTGTCCCATATAATCGTACTTGCGTTTTGCGACGAGGATTTGGAGAGGTGTCCGAGTGGCTTAAGGAGCTGGCCTCGAAATCCAGTGTCTCCGTAAGGAGCCGTGGGTTCGAATCCCACCCTTTCCGTTACCAACAGATCTTGCGGCAGATACGATACCGTCTGAAATGCTTGGCAGTTGACCGACAATTTCACACCGACTACTTGATAGTAGGACACATGGAGATGTACCCAAGTGGCTGAAGGGGCTCCCCTGGAAAGGGAGTAGGCCGTTAATAGCGGCGCAAGAGTTCAAATCTCTTCATCTCCGCTTCTGAAAACGGCAAAGTTATATTTGCCGTTTTTTGTTTGCTGCGCGGCGGGGCATGTAAGGGAGAACGTCGGCTTTTTGTGAACAAATCATGAAGGAGCTGTTAAAAAACCTCGCAAGTTTTAGCATTTTTTGCTTGACGAACAAAAGGCCAATGTTTATAATTTGCTTAAAATTCAAGATAGATCGTAGAAATGCATAGATCGGGATGCGAAAGCTGACCTGGACGCGCAGAGAGTTGTCGGATGGTGTGAGACAGCGCGAAGGGTCGGATTTTTTATCACCCGTGAGCAGCGGTGCTGAACAAACAATGACGTTAAGTAAGTACCGCCGGGACTCCTCCGTTAAGTAAAGAGGCCGGTTGTCTGACCGGTGGATGAAGGGATAGTGGCTATGTTGTAAATCTGTTCCGGATTCCCTGCATGAGAGTGGTGCGAAGCTGATGATAAGGCTCCGTCTCTAATGAGACGGAGCCTTTTACTATCTTTGATCGAATGAAAAGCAGTAAGGATCTTCACTTTGGTAAAAGGAGGCACGGATGGCTCTTACCTATAGACCTGAGCCGGACAAGATCTTAAGTCCCGATAAGGCACTGGAAATCATCCTGAAGAGCTACCGGGGCTACTACGACATTACCGAGAAGCCGGACAGCGGAGAACCCCTGTTGGGAGCTTTCTGCGAGTATCATCAGCGGGATGAAAAATACGTCCTGACCAGCAAGGCCAAGCTTTGGGAGACCAACGAACATGAGTACGCTTATGTTTATCTGGTAGATCGCTTGGATGAAGAGACCGCCGCAAGGCTGGTGGCAGATACGCTTGTACGTGCCAAGGCTTTGGTAAAGCCGGTCAAAAACCATATGGCTTCCTATGCCTGCTGTCTGGTGCTCTGCGGTTCGATGACACCTGAAGCAGCCCGTGTCATCAAAAAGAGCCGCTATCGAAAAAGTTTTAGATTTTCGTGGTACGGCTGGATGGAACTCCGTTCAGCTGCGATCCCGCTTTCGGGTGGACCGATTGTATCCAACCGGGTCGGCAGGGATACCGCGAAATTCTTATACCGGGTCTTTCAGCCCCGGAAAAAAACATTCTTCGGAAAGAAGGGAAATTAATGAACACAGTTGTACTTCTGCTGGTGGGCATTGCCATTCTTGCCTGTGGCTATCTGTTCTACGGCCGCTGGCTGGCAAAGACCTGGGGCGTCGGAGAAGGAGACCCGACCCCCGCACATACCATGGAAGACGGCCAGGACTACGTCCCGGCTAAACCCGCTGTCCTTATGGGACATCATTTTTCATCCATCGCCGGAGCCGGCCCCATCAACGGACCTATCCAGGCAGCCGTTTTCGGATGGGTACCGGTTGTACTTTGGGTACTGATCGGCGGCATCTTTATGGGCGGCGTTCACGATTTCGGCGCTCTGTTCGCATCGCTGCGCAATAACGGACAGTCTATCGGTGAGATCATCGAAAGCTCGATCGGAAAACGCGCCAAGACCCTGTTCCTTATCTTCGCATATCTGGTTCTGCTGCTGGTCGTTGCAGCCTTTGCGGCTATTGTAGCCAGCACTTTTCAGGCAACCTACACCGATGCCGGTGTCGTTGATAAGGTCGCAAGCTCTGCTAACGCTTCTACAGCGATGATTTCGCTGCTCTTCATCCTGCTGGCCGTCGTCTTCGGTTTTGCCGTTTACCGCCGTCATGCAGGCGTCGGCGTTTCCACGATCATCGGCATCGTTGGTATCGTCGCTATTGTTATCCTTGGCCTCAACTGGCATCCGATCTACCTGTCCAACAAGACCTGGATGATCCTTCTGGGTGTTTATATCGCGGTCGCTTCGGTCACTCCTGTATGGATCCTGCTGCAGCCCCGTGATTATCTGAGCTCCTTCCTGCTTTACTTCATGATCATCGTTTCCGTCATCGGTATCATCGGCGCGCATCCGTCCATGAAAGATATGCCGGCATTCACCGGTTTCGTTGATACTCTTGCTCCTACCGGAAACTCCTTAGGTTTCATGTTCCCGGCTCTGTTCGTTACTATCGCCTGCGGTGCCATTTCCGGTTTCCATTCACTGGTAAGCTCCGGAACGACCTCCAAACAGTTGGATAAAGAAAAAGACGCCCTGCCGATCGCTTATGGCTCTATGCTGATCGAGTGCGTCGTAGCCATCATTTCCGTCTGCGCGGTTTCCTTCATCTGGAAAGAATATGTCGGCGGTGAGACCGTTGCTCCTACCAAAGTTCTTGCCCGCGGTATCGGCCTGATGCTGCAGAAGATCTTCGGCGGCAGTGAGAAGGTTTACAGCGTTGCTTATTCCATGCTGGTCCTGGCTGTTTCCGTATTCTGCCTGACTTCTCTGGATACCGCGACCCGCCTTGCCCGTTATATGTTCCAGGAGTTCTGGCTGGAGCCCGGTGAGACCTATAAGGATAAGAAAGGTATCAAACGCCTTCTGGCTGATCCTTATTTCGCAACCATCCTGACCGTTGTTCTGGGCATTTCTCTTGGTATGACCGGATATTCCAAGATCTGGGCTCTGTTCGGAGCTGCCAACCAGCTGCTGGCTGCCATCGGTCTGCTGGCTGTATGCGTATGGCTTGGCAAAGTTGGCAAGAAGAACCAGATGTTCTACTTCCCCATGATCTTCATGCTGATCGTTACCGAGACTTCTCTGGTACTGACCGTACGTTCCAACCTTACCCAGGCAATTGCAGGTGTCGAAGGTGCCGGCTGGTGCTGGGCCCGTGCGATCATCGCCATCTTCCTGTTTGTTCTGGCTCTGTGGCTGGCTGTTGAAGCTATCATGGCTCTGAAGAAACAGCATGACGCTAAGAAAGCTGTTAAAGCAGCTGCAAAATAAAATATCATGCAGAAAGAAGGAGAGCTTTCTGCAGGCAGGATACCGGGACTTGAATAGGTCCCGGTATCTTTTTTATTGCTTGTATAGTAACTTTGTAGTAGAATGATTTAATAAAGGTACAAACAGTCAGGAGGATTTATGAAGGATCCCTGACGGCAGAAGCCGTCTCTTGAACACTGCAGAAGCAGTACTGTTTGAGAAGGGGTGAATTTATGGATCATAAACACGTGAAGGACCTGGTGCTGGCTGCTTTATTCCTGGCTTTAGGATTGGTGCTGCCTTTCCTGACAGGTCAGATACCGACTATCGGAAAGATGCTGTCTCCTATGCATATCGCTGTTTATCTGTGCGGTCTGGTCTGCGGCTGGCAGTACGGACTTCTTGTCGGATTGATCTGTCCGATCCTGAGGTCTGCCTTGTTCGGCATTCCTGTCCTGTATCCGGTCGCTATCGAGATGATGTTTGAATGCGCGACCTACGGAGCTGTCATCGGTCTGATCTATCATCACATCCGCCATCAGGGGGTATGGGCAGTCGTTCTATCGCTGATCATTGCCATGCTGGCGGGCCGAGCCGTCTACGGACTGGCTATGGGCTTTCTTTTAGGCTTCGGGGGAAGCGGCTTTACCATGAAAATGTTTATGGCAGGTGCCTTCATCAACGCGTGGCCGGGAATCATCCTTCATCTGGTTCTGATCCCAACTGTCATGGTGGTTCTTGACAAAACGAAAACGGTACCTTTCAAACGATAATGCAAACACTGACGATCCGGGAGGCGGCAGAAGTCATCAAGGCTGATGCCGCCCTTTTATTAAAGGAAAAACACGACGGCCCCGTTATCATCGCGATCGACGGACGGTGCGGATCGGGCAAAACAACGCTGGGCAAGTTTGTCGGAGAACGTTTCGGATGGACCCTTGTCCATATGGACGATTTCTACCTGCAGCCCTTTCAAAGGACAGGGCAGCGCTACAAAACGCCCGGTGAAAACATCGACCACGAACGTTTTATCAAAGAAGTCCTGATCCCCATGAAAAGGGGACAGGATTTCGACCTTCGCCGCTATGTTTTTCCGACAGACGAGTTCCTGCCGGTCATCCATATGAAAGCGACACCGGTCTGTCTGGTGGAAGGGTCCTACAGCCTGAATACCTATCTGAGACCTTACTATGATTGGAAGTTTTTCGTGGATATCGATAAAAATCGCCAGCAGAAGAGGATCCTGGCCCGCAACGGCAAAGAAGGCCTTGCTGATTTCAACGCCCGCTGGATCCCGTTGGAGGAACTTT
The DNA here is from genome assembly GCA_900315265.1 of uncultured Eubacteriales bacterium. GTDB lineage: Bacteria > Bacillota > Clostridia > Lachnospirales > Bianqueaceae > RUG760. The sequence continues at coordinate 87,307 of OMYN01000006.1, read as the reverse complement.
ATTTCGCAAACTGCCGTGTCCGCGAGTGTGCGGACAGGGTCATTTCGATCGATGGCTAAAGGAGGTACTGCAATGAGCAAAGTGTTGTATCAGGGACATGGGTCTTTCCGTCTGACTACCGCAAAAGGAACCGTCGTCTATATCGATCCTTACGCGGGCAAGGGCTACGACAAGCCGGCGGATCTGGTCCTGGTTTCTCATGAACACAGCGACCATAATGCCGTTTACCTGATCAAAGTCAAAGCAGGGGGCCGTATCCTCAGGTCTTGCGATTTTCTGAAAAACGGCCGTTATGAAACGGTCCGGGCCGATGACCTGACCATCAGCGGCGTGCCGGCGGGGAATGATCATCATGATCCATCCAAATGTGTCGGATTTGTCATCGATACCGGAGACAGCCGTTTATATTTTTCAGGCGATACGTCCAAGACCGATTATATGAAGACCATGCCGTCATTACAGTTGGACTATGCCTTTCTTCCGACCGACGGCATCTACAACATGGGGCCTGAAGAGGCTTCCGAGTGCGCTGCCTTGATCAAGGCCCGTCATTCGGTCCCTGTCCACACCAAACCGGGAGAACTGTTTGACCAGAAAGTAGCCGACCGTTTCCATGCGGACGGTAAAGTCGTTCTTGTTCCCGGACAGGAAATCGAGGTCGCTGAATAATGATTACAGGGATCGGCCCGGAGAAGATCTGGGCTGTCATTCCGGCCGCGGGGACCGGCAGCCGTATGATGGAAGCCTTGAAGCAGCCGGAATACGATGATATCCGCCGTATGCTGGGACAGCCTCAGAAAAAGCAGTTTATCCATCTGGGAGACAAAGAACTGCTGGTCTATACGCTGGAGGCCTTTCAAAACTGCCCTTCGGTCAGCGGTATCGTGCTGGTGACAGGGAAAGAGGACCTGACTCATTGTAAAGATCTGGTCGCCTCCAATGATCTGGATAAGGTAAAGAAGATCATTCCCGGAGGCAGCCGCCGTCAGGAATCCGTTCTGATCGGCCTGTCCAGTCTACCTAAAGACTGCACTATGGCTGTTATTCACGACGGGGCCCGTCCTTTTATCGATATAGATATAATAGAAAAAACGATCGAGGCGGCCGCAAGAAGCGGAGGCGCTATCGCGGCCGTCCCGGTCAAGGACACGATCAAGATCGTCAGCCGGGGAAAGGTGGAATCGACCCCGGACCGGTCGCGTTTATACAGTGCTCAGACTCCCCAGGCCTTCCGCTATCCGGATATCCTGGAGGGCTACCGCCATGCTGCCGTGATGGGCGATTTCCGCTGCACGGATGACGCTCAGGTCATGGAAAAATATATGGATACCGACATTGAGATCGTTGAAGGGTCCTATGAAAACATCAAGATCACTACACCGGATGATCTGAAAATGGCCGACCAGATCCTGCGCAGTCGTCAAAGACTGGAGGAGAGCCGCGCCTGATCCGAATAAGGAGCCGTATGTATGACCATCAAGATTTATGATACTCAGCCTCATCAGGCACGCTTTACGGCATCGGTCCTCAGCGCCTTCAAGGGGCCCAATAAAGGGGAGATCTGCCTTGTCCTGGACCGGACGGCCTTCTTTGCGGAAGGGGGCGGACAGGCCTGCGATACGGGGGAGATCGGTTTATCGGATGGATCCGGCGATCCGAAAGGCCCCGTCTTTCCGGTAACGGATGTTCAGGAAAAGGAAGAGACCGTTTATCACTATATGCAAATAGGGGATCAGGATCCGGACGCAGTGCTTGCCCTTTTCGGCGAGGGATGCAGGGTTATCGGTCAGATCGATTATGAAAAGCGGTTTGACCGTATGCAGCAGCATTCGGGGGAGCATATCTTTTCCGGGCTGGCTCATAGTTTGTACGGCTGCACCAACGTGGGCTTCCATCTGGGAGATCAGGTGACGACGCTGGATCTTGATAAGGAACTGAACCAGCAGCAGATAGATCTGATCGAGGAAAAGACCAACCGGGTCATCTATCAGGACCTTCCTATCCTTGTTTTTTATCCCTCGAAAGAGGAATTGGCTTCGATGGATTATCGCAGCAAGAAGGAGCTGACAGGCCGTGTCCGTATCGTGGATATTGGTCAAAATGAGCAGCGGGTGGACCGCTGCGCCTGCTGCGCTCCTCATACGGCATCCACCGGCGAGATCGGCATGGTCCGCATCCTGCGCTGGGACCGTTACAAGGGCGGGGTCAGGATCACGATCGTCTGCGGTATGAGAGCGCTGAAAGCTGTCAGAGAACGTATGGACATGCTCAGGGAAACGGCGGATCTGTTAACGACCAATCAGGATCAGGTCAGCCGTTCGGTAGCGGCTCTTAAGGATCAGCTCAAAGAGGAAAAAGAAAAAGTCAAAGACCTGTCAGGCCGGCTGATCGAGGCAAAGGCGGAAAGTCTGAAAAAACTGGGAAAGGATCAGAAAAATCTGGTACTGACGGAGCCGGTCGAAATGGCTCAGGCCAGAAAGCTGGTCAATGAGCTGATGCCCGGTTTTGAGGGCCTGGCTGCCGTTTTGATGCCTGCCGGGAAGGATGAGTATACCTTTCTGATCGGGTCGGAGTCGGCCGATATGACGGCATTTATGAAAGAATTTAAAGAAGTGTTTAGTGTCCGGGGCGGCGGAAAGGGCAAAATGGTCCAGGGCAGCGTGACAGGCCAGGAAGAAACGCTTGTAAATTTTCTGTACAACTGGCGATAATCATAAAAATCTGCCGAAAATTATTAATATTTCAGTGTATTTTTGGTAATTTTGGTAGAAATTGCTTGACACCGTATCAAAAGTATAGTATGATGCAGGCGTAAACAAAGTTATACCAAGTGATCGAAATGACCGTATGCTTTTGCAAGCTATCTTGCAGATGTTTGTCATCTCGTACAGATGGTTGCCAAAAGTATATGGTTTTTTTATGGTCATATACCCAAATCACAACAGGAGGTACCAACATGAATCAGGGTACAGTTAAATGGTTCAATCCGGAGAAAGGCTATGGCTTTATCGCCAACGATGATGGCGGAGATGACGTATTCGTTCATTTCTCTGCAATCCAGGCCGATGGCTTCAAGACTCTGAATGAAGGCCAGAAGGTTACTTTCGATATCGAAGATGACCCCAAGAACCCGGCTAAAAAACGTGCAGCTAATGTTGTCGTTGTAGGCTGATCAGATCCAGAGGACCATTTTTCATATAAGACCGATCTCGTTCGAAGCGTCCAATCACGCTGGTACGAAGCGTGCTTACTATGAAGAGGCGAATCAGGCTTGTCAAAAGGCAGGCCTGATTTTTTTGCCCTTTTCTATAGGCCTTTTAGTATCTTTGTGATACAATTCGCTTATGACCTAAAATATTTTTATTGTATGTTTTACTGGAGAGGAGCTTATGATGGATTATAAAGATTATCTTGACCGCTTTGTATCGGATGTACAGGCCCTGACGGATGTTGTCACCGAAAAAACCAAGCAGAAGGCTTCCGAAGCCAAGCTGCATATCGATATCAAAAAGGCGGAGACAGACCGCGATAAAGCTTATCGCGCTCTTGGCCGCATCATGTACCAGATCGAAATGGGAACGCTGCGCCGGGATGAAAATATCGTTAAAGCTGCCTGCAGCCAGGTAACCGAGCAGGAAGAGGCTATTGCCCGCATGAAAAAAGATCTGGAAGCCCGGAAAAAAGAAGAAGAGACCGGGGCTCCTACTGTAAACGCACAAGAGTCCTCCGACGGATCCGATGACAAGGATGAGGATACTGAGGATGCCGATCCTGACCCTGGCCCGGAAGAAAAGGCTGATGGCGCCGAAAAAAAGGACGGGATACCGGTTTTGAAATTCTGCCCCAGCTGCGGCACCGGCAATGACCCGGACGCTAAGTTCTGCAAGAAATGCGGCCGTGAAATCTGAAGGATACTGGATCTGTCTTCACCCGGATCATAAAACGGTGCTGGAGCTGATCGCGGATTCAAAACTGGAGAAATTTCAGCGTCAGGAAGGCGGATATATCACTCTTGGCCATCGGGAGGACCGCGAAAGCGCACTGAAAGAGATCCAGGATATGCTTATGAAGGCTTATCATGAAGACCCAGATATGAAACGGGTCAAAGCCGTACTCCTTGACCTGTATGGGAAACAGTCGACCTGATCGGACCATCTAATTCATTGAAAAGGAGGAAGCCATGATAACATGCCTGACTGCTGCCCTCAGCCTGTCGGTCGGGACCGTCGTCCTGTCGGTCTTGAAATGGATCCTCCTGATCGTAATGTGGATCGTGATCGGTGTGGTCGGACTGGCATTGGTACTGCTTGCGATTCTTTTGTTCTGCCCTTTGGGCTATCATGCTGATGCCTCCAAAGAGGGAAAGGACATTCAGGTACAAGCTAAAGCGGCCTGGCTCTTCCATCTGCTCAGGGCTAAGGTTTCTTATAAGGATAAGAAACTGGTATGGAGCGTAAAGCTCGGCCCCAAGCAGCTGGCAGGATCCGAAGCAGCAGAAAAAAAGAAACCTAGAAAGAAAAAAGAAGAACGCTTTTTCAAAGAAGAACGCTTTTTCAAACACGGTTCTTTAGAGGAAGAGGATCTGGACAACCGGGAAGAAAAGGCGGAGCAAAAAGATCAGCCTGGATCCTATCTTCAGCCGGATCAGGCAGCGGAGCCTGAACCGCTTCAGCCGGAAATCAGATCGGAGCAGGAAGTGCTGCCCCGGACTGAACCAGAACCGGAGCCGGAGCTGCACAGCCATGTTGAAGCGGTACCCGGTAAGGAAAATCCTCTTCAGGCAGCAAGGCGGATCGTGGCAAACGCTCAGAAAAATCTGGAGCAAAAAGCAGCGGACCGCAAAAAGAGGAGCGAAAAAAGACAAGAGGAAAGGCTTCTGAAAGAGAAGAAAACCAAAGAGAGGAAAGGAACACGAAAGGAAGCCCCCAAGGCCGGACCTAAAAAGGATCGAAAGACTCTGGCCGACCTGGCGGATAAGGTCCTTGATCTTTCAGATAGAGGCCTGGATCTGGCCCTGGACTTTATCGATCGTCTTTTGGATGCCCCGGATACGATAGAGGACTTTATCGCAGAAAAAACGAAGCCCATTCGTCCTTATCTGGATGCCTGGCAGAGCTTCCCCGATAAAGAAGCCACCGGCAGGGACCTGATGACGCTGGTCAGAAGGATCCTGAAAGCTCTCTTTTTCAAACATATACAGGCGGATGCCGTTTTCGGAACGGGCGACCCCTATTGGACAGGCAGGATACTCGGGTATTATGATTTCTTATCCCCGCTGCTCTTTCCTAAGCAGACCCGCAGGGACTATATAAGCCTGGAAGGGGATTTCGAAAGTAAGGTCATCGATTTTACCCTGACGGGAAACGGGCATTTCTGTTTGTGGACTTTGCTGGTATGGCCGGCCTTACGGGCACTTGCCAGCAAACGGGTGCGCCTGCTGATCAAAACGGTCAAAGGGCTGGTCAAACAAAAGAAACAATCAACGAACCAAAAGGAGACAGACGATGTCACAAGCCAACACGAATGAATCTCTCAGAAATCTGCTGAATCAGATGGAAGGCTTTGTATCGACCAAAGCGGTCATCGGGGAACCGGTCACCATGGGCGATATGATCATTTTGCCTCTGGTCGACGTCAGCCTCGGAGTCGGCGCCGGACAGCGCAATAAAGAAAAGTATGCCGGCGTAGGAGGAGGCGTCAGCGCAAAAATGTCTCCCAGCGCCGTGCTGGTCATTCAAAACGATAAGATCCGTCTGGTCAATATCAAAAACCAGGACACCGTCAGCAAGGCGATCGATATGGTCCCCGATATCATCGATAAGATCCGGGGGACCCATAAGGACGACGACAAGGCCGTTAAGGACGTCGTCGAAAAGATGGACCTTAATAAAGAAAAAGACTAACTGAAAAGCACAGGCAAGAGAAAGGCAGACAGATATGATCAGAAAAATCATCAATGCGATGATTTATGACGGAACAGGCGCCGAGCCTTTTTTGGGCTGCGTGGAAATCAAGGAAGGAAAAATAAGCCGTATCATCCACGGCCCTTCCCGCGAGACGGGCAGCCAGGTGATCGATGCCAAGGGTAAGGCACTGACTCCCGGTTTTGTCGATATCCACCGTCACCACGACCTGGCCGCTTTGTTCGACCCGGATTTCGGCAAGCTGGAGCTGGCCCAGGGGATCACCAGTGCTGTCGCGGGCAACTGCGGGCTGGGGGCTTTTCCCAATCAGCCGTCCCGGGCAAAGGAGCAGTTCGCCTATATCGAACCCTGTCTTGGTAAAGTGCCCGAAGGGTGTACCATGTCCACGTTTGCCGAATTTATGGATGCGCTGGAAGCCAAAAAACTTCCGATCAACGTGGCTTCGCTTACCGGTGTCGGCGCCAACGCGACGGCTGTCATGGGTTATCAGACCCGCGGCTTTACCGATCAGGAAAGGGCGGAAGCGGTCCGTCTGGTCGAAGACGCGATGAAGGCCGGAGCTGTCGGGCTGTCCTTTGGTATTATGTATACGCCCGAGTGCTACCTGTCTCACCAGGATTTTACGGCTATGGCAAAAAAGTGCGCGGAATACGGAGGCATCATGTGCACTCATATCCGCGGCGAAGGCGACAGTCTGGTGGAGTCGGTCAAAGAAGTGATCGGTATTGCAAGGGAAGCCGGATGCCCGCTGAACATCAGCCACTTTAAAGCGACCGGTGTCCGCAACTGGGGCAGTGCGATCGGGGAAGCTATCGGCGAGATCGAGAAAGCCCGGGCGGAAGGTCAGATCGTTACCTGCGACGCTTATCCTTATACAGGCGGTGCGACAACAGCTCTGTCTTTGATCCCGCCCAGTGTTTTGGAAGGCCATGACCTTGCCTGGCTTGGGACGCAGGAAGGCGGCCGTAAGCTGGTTGACCAGATCATGAAAAAGCAGCCGGGATGGGATAACATGGTCGAAAGCATCGGCTGGGAGCGTGTTGTGATCGGCAGTGTCAATCTGGAAAAGAACCGCTGCTGGTGCGGTAAAAATGTACAGGAGATAGCGGATCAGCTGGGCCTTGATGATCCGGCCCCCTGGTTCGGCTCCCTGGTAGCGGAAGAAGAGGGCAAAGTCGGCATCACCATCATGAGTATGAGCCAGGATGATGTGGACCGGGTCCTGTCGCTTCCTTACTGCGCGGTGATCTCCGATTCCCTGTACGGGGGAGGCGACAGCCCTCATCCCCGTCTGTACGGCTCTTTCCCCAGGGTGATCCGCGAGTATGTCAATGAACGCCATATCATGAATCTTGCTCAGGCCATTCACAAGATGACCGGCATGCCTGCTGCGCGGGTCGGCCTGAAGGACCGCGGCCTGATCCGGGAAGGCTATGCAGCCGATCTGAACGTTTTTGACCCGGCAAAGATCCGGGATACGGCGACCTATACACAGCCCAAACAGCTGGCAGCCGGCATCGATTACACCCTGCTGGCCGGTCAGATCGCAGCCAGGGACAATATCAAAGAAGAAGAGTCCTTTGGCCGGTTACTTAGAAAGCAGTGAGGTTTTTCTGTGGAACTGAGACACAGTGTGATCGTAGGCATGAGCGGCGGCGTTGATTCCAGCGTAGCCGCTCTTTTGCTGAAGGAAGAGGGCTACAGCGTCATGGGCGTTACCATGAAGCTGTACTATAATGAAGATATCGGAGTTGTCAGAGAGAAGACCTGCTGCTCTTTGAGCGATATCGAAGACGCCAGGGAAGTGGCGGGGACGCTGGATATTCCTTATTATGTCTTCAATTTTTCGGACGATTTCGAACAGCATGTGATCGCGGATTTTGTGGAAGAATATGAGCAGGGGCGGACGCCTAACCCCTGTGTGGAGTGCAACCGTTATCTGAAATTCGACCGGCTCTTGAAACGCGGCATCGAGCTTGGCTTTGATCATGTCGCTACCGGCCACTATGCCCGGGTCCAGCAGGATCCGGATACGGGGCGCTATCTTTTGAAAAAGGCGCTGGACACGTCCAAAGACCAGACCTATATGCTTTATGAGCTGACGCAGGGTCAGCTCAGGAGGGCCTTGTTCCCGCTGGGACAGCTGACCAAACCTCAGGTACGCCGGATCGCAGAAAAGGGAGGTTTGATCACGTCTCACAAAAGGGACAGCCAGGATATCTGTTTCGTGCAGAACGGGTCATATGCGGATTTTATCGAACGGTATACCGGCAGGAAATGGCCGGAGGGCAATTTTGTAACGGAGGACGGTAAAGTCCTGGGGACCCATAAAGGAGTGATCCGCTATACCCGGGGCCAGCGGAAAGGACTGGGCCTGGCTCTTCCGGAACCTATGTATGTTAAGCGGATCGACCTTGCCCGCAATGAGGTCGTTTTAGGCAGGGACAGCGACCTGTATTCGTCGGTCATGACCGTCGATCATTTGAACCTGATCTCGGCCGACCGGCTGGAAAGGCCTATCCATGCCATGATCAAAGCCCGCTACAGCGCTATAGCACAGCCGGGCCTGGTCGAACAAACGGATGACGATCAGCTGAAAGTTACCTTCGATCAGCCTCAAAGAGCTCTGACCCGCGGCCAGTCTGCCGTTATTTATGACGGCGATACCGTTGTGGGCGGCGGCAAGATCAAATCTATATAGAAACATTGCAAAAAAGAGGGACGCCTAAAGCCCTGCGTGATCACAGCTTTGGCTTCGGGTGTCCCTTTTATATGGGCAGTTTCTTAGACAGTTTAATTCGACTTCACGGCTTTTTTCCCTTCTTTTACCTTGATCCCGTGGGCTTTCTGAAAGGCCGGCAGGGCTTTCTTTCCTTCTTCGGAAACCGGCTTGATCCATTTTCCGGAGTAGAGATGGACCTGCATGAGGATGTAGCGGATGGGTTCGTCGCAGAACATGCAGTAGAAGACGACCAGAAAAGGCGCTTTGAACAGGTAGTTGGACAGGTAAACGGCGGGGACGACCATGCCGAACATGAAGCTGAGCTCCAGGATGGATCCGTAGGCGGAATCTCCCGCAGACCGGTACATATCGTTATGGGTCCAGTTGCCCAGCCGGACGACGGCCACGCAGCTGTAGATCAGAAACATATATTTAGCGTACCAGTAGGACTGGCCGGAAAGGCCCATTGCGGTCAGAATGGGACGGTGGAGGGCAAAAATGACCGCACAGGCGATGGCGACGACAGCGCTGGAAAGATAAACCAGGCGTATGCCCCGCTGGTATGCTACTTCCGGTTCGCCGGCTCCGACTTTGGACCCGACCAGGACTGAGGCAGCGCTGGAAAAACCTCCGAAGAAGGCGATGATGACGCCCTGAAGGACATTGAATACAGCAACGGCGGCAATAACCGGTTCGATCTGGCGGCCAAGCACGATGTTGATCAGTAAAAGTCCGATACCGATGCCCAGTTCGTTGGCAATGATAGGGGCGCAGCGGCGCAGATAAAGGCGGATAAAGGCTCCGCTCCACTTGAAATGCTGGCTGAATTCAAAGATATAACGCTGTTTTTTGATCAGGCAGGCCGCCGCGATCACGGCACAGTTGACAAAAGCAGCGATCGACGTAGCCAGGGCGGCCCCTTCTATGCCCATGGCAGGAAAACCGAGTTTGCCGAAAATAAGGACATAATTAAGAAAGATGTTGGCAATCAGGGAGGCGATGGAAGCGATCAGAGGGACTTTGACTTTTTCCATACTGCGCAGCAGAAGGCTCATGACGGTCGACAGCACGGAAAAAATGTAGGAAGCGCCGGCGTAGTGAAGGTAGCGGATGCCGATGGCCTGGATCTCGGGATTATCGGTATACAGTCTCATGGGGATCCAGGGGAAAAATGTCGCCAGGATAAAGTATATAAAGGAAACGGTCATCATAAAGGATAAGGTGATGCCGTAGCTGCGGTTGATGCCTTTGTCGTCCTTGGCGCCCCAGTACTGGGAGATGAACATGACGCCGCCGCCCGCGAAGCCCCAGTAGCAGGAAAACATCAGGCTGGCAAAGTTGGAGCACAGGCCGACCGCTCCGACTTCGCGTTCACCAAGGCGGCCCAGCATGATGGTATCCACCATGCTGCCGGTCGTTGTCAGAAGGTTCTGAAAGGCAATGGGGATGGCCAGAGCAGCCAGCCCTTTTAAAAACGGGCCCCATTCGAAAGGTTCTTTTGTTTTGCTTGCAGTTGTCATAAGCCCCTCTTGCGGAAAGAGTTACATATTAATGTATAAAAATCGCGCATTGAAATTAATTTTAACACGTGCATGAAAAAGAGTCAATTGCAGGCGAGACGGGCACGCTATTGCCTCAGGCTTGTCCCAGGCAGGGCAATAAGATATAATATCCTTATGTTTTTTCGGGAAAGGTAACAATATGAAAGCAATCAGCAATGAACTGTTGGACAGATTCCGTTCGGAGTACGACAGCGACTCCCATGCCCGCACCATGACGGCGGCCGCTTCCAAAACCGATATCACCGATCTGGCTTATCTCCCTATGGAGGCTGCTAAATTGAGCGGTCCCTTCCGAATCGAGGTCAGGACCAGAGGGATCACGGCTCAGGAGAAGAGCGGGCGCTGCTGGGCTTATGCGGCGCTCAATATCCTGCGCGAAGTATTAGCCGACAGATTTAACGTGGATGAGTTTACACTGTCTGGTAACTATATGGCTTTTTATGACAAATTGGAAAAAGCCAATAATATGCTGGAGATGGCGATCGAATATGCTAAAGAGCCTCTTGACAGTCACATCATGGAATTTTTACTGGGAGGACTGGGGGACGGAGGGCATTTTGACATGGCCAGGGATCTGATCCGCAAGTATGGTATCTGCCCGGCACAGGCAATGCCTGAGACTTATGCCTCCGGTCATACCGCCTCTTATCGCCTTAAGATCGACACCCTGCTGCACAAAGATATAGCGGAACTTCGCCGTCTGGTCAAAGAAGGCAAAGATCCCCAGCCCCGTAAAGAGGAGATGATGAGCCAGATCTACAAGCTGCAGTGTATCGTTTTCGGCCAGCCTCCCAAGACTTTTGATCTTACCTACAGGGACAAAGACCAGCAGTATCATGTCCTGCGCGGTCTGACGCCTCAGACTTTATATACCGAATATGCGGGAAGCGCTTTGGATAACCTGGTATCTGTCGTCAGTGAGCATGCTCAGGGCAAAGAATTTGGCCATCACTATGTTTTCCATTATAAGGGATCGATGGCGGAAGGAAATGTTGACTTTATCAATGTACCTTTTGACGAGGTGGAAAAGCTTTGCCTGGCCCAGTTGAAAGGCGGCGTCCCTGTCTGGTTCGGCTGCGACTGCGAAGCCTTCGAAAACCGCAGCGAAGGTGTCTGGGATCCGGAAAGCTTTGATTATGACGGCGTTTTAGGCAATATCGACCTGTCCCTCAGCAAGGAAGACCGTCTGGACTATCTGGATAGTTATGCTAACCATGCCATGATCCTGGTCGGCGTGGACCTGGATGAAGAGGGAAGACCCACCCGCTGGAAGATCGAAAACAGCTGGGGCGAAGAAGCCGGACGCAAGGGCTACTTTGTCTGCAGTGAGCATTGGTTCAGAGAATACGTCTATGAAGCCATCATAGACACCGCCTATCTGACGGATGAAGAGAAAGCTCTGAAAGAAACAGAGTCGGAAGTTCTGGATCCCTGGACTTCCATTTGATCTTCTTTGAAAGTATCAAAGAGGGTTATTTGAGAGTGCCAAAGACATTTACAATTAATATGGTAATCGCAGAAGAAAGACGCTGTCCCCGACCCGGACGGCGTCTTCTTTTTTTTACCTTTTTGCCGTAAAAGTGGAGCAAATGCATTGCAAAGGGAAGATGCATGTGCTAAAATGGCGGCAAGTGGTACGAAATGGAGCGAAGTGGAGTACACAAACGGGAAAGGAGGCAGACGTCATGTTCTTTGGTGAGTATTATCACAGCGTCGATGGAAAAGGCCGCATCATTATGCCGGCAAAATACCGCGATCAGCTGAACCAGACTTTTTACATCACCATTGATCTGTGGGGACAGAAAGATGAATCCTGCCTGTGCGTCTACCCCGAAGATGCTTTCCGCCGCCTGAGTGAAAAGCTTTCAAAGCTGACCACCAGCGATCCGGAAGCAAGAAAACTCCGCCGAAAGTTCTTTACACACGTTCAGGACACCCAGACAGATAGACAGGGACGTGTCATGATCGTGCCGGAACTGCGCGAATATGCCGGCCTCGATAAAGATATAGTGCTGGCAGGCCAGGACGACCATATTGAGATCTGGGATAAAACCAAGTGGGAAGCCTATAACGAAGATGACGAACTTTTCAAATCAGGCAGGCTGGCTGAAGAGTTAAGAGCTAGCGGGATCTGATTAAGCTGAGGGTGAGAGCAATGCAAACAGAAAAGGTACAGTTCGTTCATGTGCCTGTTTTGAAAAGTGAAGCAATCGAGGGGCTTGCCATTGACCCGTACGGTACCTATGTCGACGGTACTTTCGGGGGCGGGGGCCATGCCGTGGAGGTCATCAGCCGTTTAAACGGGAACGGCCGCTTCATCGGGATCGACCAGGACGAAGATGCGATTGAAAATGGCCGCGCCAAGCTGCAGGAATATAAAAATAAAAATACGCAGCTGGTGCGGGATAATTTTTCAAACATCAAACAGATCTTAAACGCGTTGCATATTGAGGCAGTAGATGGTATACTGCTTGATATCGGCGTTTCATCCCATCAGTTGGATGTGGGGGAGCGCGGATTTTCGTATATGCATGACGCAGAACTCGATATGCGCATGGATCAGCGCAATCCTCTTACGGCTGAAAAGGTCGTAAATGAATATTCCAAAGAAGACCTTACCAGAGTCATCAGGGATTACGGGGAAGAACGCTGGGCTTCGCGCATTGCACAGTTTATTGTTGACCGCCGCAGTGAAAAACCGATCCGCACGACTTTTGAGTTGTCGGATGTGATCAAGGCGGCGATACCGGCCAAGGCTCGGCAGCACGGGCCTCATCCGGCGAAAAGGACCTTTCAGGCGATCCGGATCGAAGTCAACAATGAGCTGGGTATACTGGAACAATCGATCCGGGACATGGTGGATGTGTTAAATCCAGGCGGAAGGCTGTGTATCATCACCTTTCATTCTCTGGAGGACCGGATCGTTAAACAGACTTTTAAGAATCTTGAGAATCCCTGTACATGCCCGCCGGAATTCCCGGTCTGCGTATGCGGGAAGAAGCCCAAGATCAAAATCATAACCCGTAAACCGATCGAGCCGTCGGAAGAAGAACTGGAAGGGAATCCCCGGGCGCGCAGCGCCAAGCTCAGGATCTGTGAAAAGATCATTCCGATGTAAGTCAGGATCCTGACGGAAGGGATATTGTACGGCCGGAGGCTGAAATATGGCACAAAGAAAAGTACCGCCGGCGCAGGAATTGAGCGCCGACGATTTTTTTGAAGAGGATGACGGTTTTCAAAGAAGATACAGTCCTCGTACGGAAGGCAGTTTGGCAGTCAGACGGGAAGTTGGCCGTCCCGATATGGACCTGCCTTTTTCCAGCGAAGATCCGTCTGTACCGAAAAAGGTCAAACACGTAAAAGAAGAGAGCCGCCGTGTGGAGCAGCAGCCCGGCCCTGCACTAAAAAACCGCTACGAGCGATTTACAGAGGCGCATGACATGGGACAGATCAAGAATAAATTCGGCTTTTTCGTATTCGCTGTTGCGATAGCGGGCGGGCTCTTATACCTGATGATGATGTACATCCAGGTCTTCAACCTGAATGCGTCGATCAATGACCTGGAAGCACAGCTGCAGGATGCACAGAAAGAAAACAACGTGGAGCAGCAGCAGGTCAGTGAGCAGATGAACATGTCCGATCTTTATACCTATGCGGTAGGCACACTGGGTATGGTGGAAGCGGATTCCGATCATACGATCATTATTACCGTCGATAATCAGAGCTATACGACCAGTAACCTGCCGGTTGCAGATATCAGTGACAGTAAGGTCACATTTCACTGGTTTCGTTAATGAGTAAGGGGCTGACGAAGCTGAGGGCTTTGTCAGCCCTTTCTTTTCAGGGGATGAAAAATGAGCAGCAATAAAAGCAGAGAATATAAGATAAGGAGCCGGCGCACGGTCGCTGTTTCGATCATTGCGGGGATCCTGATGCTGGCTCTTCTGGTGAGAGTAGGTTATATCAAGGGAGTGCACGGCGAGGAGTATCAGCAGAGGGCGGAAGCTCAGCAGCTGTCATCGACCGATGTTGAGATCCCTGCCTTAAGGGGATCCATCCTGGACCGAAACGGAAATGTCCTGGCTCAAAGTACCCGTGTCTACAATGTCATCCTGGACTGCCAGGTGCTGATCGAAGCTTCTGAATCCCAGCAGCTGTCTACCCTTGATCAGCTGGTCAATACCTTGAAGCTGCAGGACGACAGCCCCATCCGGAAATTCATGACTTCCGAGTACGAATCCTATCGGTATATGAAGCTGCCGGAAGGGAAAGGTATTTCGGCTGCTCAGATGGAAAGCATCCAGCAGGGGATCGATAAGGGAAAAGTCGTAGGCGTCTGGTTCGAAGAAGACGAAAACCGCCAGTATGTCAATGATTCCCTTGCTGCCCATGTCATTGGCTTTAACGGTACCTACGGTGTCGAGCAATATTATAACGATCAGCTGGAGGGCACATCCGGCCGAAAGATGGTCGTGGCTGCCAGCGGCAACAGTTATGTCGAGGAATATCTGGCCCCCCAGAACGGCGATAACCTGACACTGACCATCGATTCCAAAGTCCAGTACAATATCGAACAGATCCTGCAGGATGCCGTGCAGAAGACCAACGCCTTACGAGGTGCGGTGATCCTGATGAATTCCAAAACAGGCGCTTTGGTAGCGGAAGCGGAAGTGCCCACCTTTAACCTGAATAATGTCAATGAGGTATCCGGCCTGTCCAAGGAATATCAGCAGCGGTATCCGGATACCAGCGATCAGGATTACTACCCCAGGATCTGGAACAGCTGGGTCATCAGTTCTACCTATGAACCCGGTTCTACCTTTAAGCCTGTATTTGCAGCAGCCGCTTTGAATGAAGCGGTCATTAACGAGAATACACCTTTTTATTGCAGCGGACATTACCAGATCTATGATGCAGAAGTCAACTGTGCCAACGGCGAAGCCCACGGTCAGGAAACCATCTCGGACATTATCCGCAATTCCTGCAACGTCGGCATGGCCCAGATCAGCGAACTTCTGCCTACCAGCAAATGGCTGGAATATCAGGAAGCTTTCGGACTGGGGACGCTGACCGGTATCGATATTTCCGGTGAGGTAGGCGACAACCGCAGTCTTATTTATCTGTCGGAGGATGAGGCGGATGCCCTGGGCCTTACCAACTATATGGGACCGTTCGAAAAGGCGACGACTTCCTTCGGACAGGGCTTCCGTGTGACCCCTATCCAGCAGATCTGCGCTTTTAATTCGATCATCAACGGCGGCGAATACCTGAAACCTTATGTGGTCAGCGAGATCGATGATGCTTCCGGCAATGCCGTTTCGACCCGGAGCAAGGAAGTGCTTCGCAATACGGTTTCCGAGGAAGTCAGCAAGAAGATCCGCCAGTACTGCCTGAACGTTGTCGAGGGCGAAGGAACAGGAGCCCTGGCCCGCGTTCCCGGCTATCACATCGGAGGCAAGACCGGTACCGGTGAGAAACTGGGCGATGACGGCCAGTATGTGGAGGGTAAATATATCGTATCTTTCGAATCCTTTGTACCGGCAGACGATCCCGAATATGTCATGCTGGTCATTTTGGACGAGACGAATACCGGTTCTTCCCATCAGATCGCGCTTTTATCCGGCCAGATCTGGGAATCGATCCTGCCTGCCCTTGGCATGTATCCGGATCCTTCCATCAACGCAGACGTACCTTCTCCCAGCACCATTGATATCCGCAACTATATAGGCTCGGAAGGCGGGGGCAATACTTCCGGCAGCCAGTCGCAGGATACCGGAACCGACTGGACCAACACCGACAGCCAGGATCAGTCGACGGACAGCACCACCGGCTCAGATGATACGACGACCGATGACGGCACCGCCACGTATGACGGCGGCAGCGACGGCTACAGTGATCAGACGGATACCGGCGGGGATACGACAGGACAATAAGTTACCAATCGGGAGTAATCATACGATGCAGACGATCAGCTATGACATGATCCGGCGCCTGACAGGCGCCGAGTTGCTGGGCCCCGCGGAAGGAACGGTGGACAAGGTCCTTACCGATTCCAGGAAAGCAGCGGAAGGTGGCCTTTTTGTCGCCCTTAAAGGGGAAAACTTTGACGGCAACGATTTTGCGGAAAAGGCTCTTCTTTCAGGCTGCCAGGCGGCTTTATGTTCGAAAAGGCCGGATCCTATCCCGGAAGGAAAGACAGTCTTCCTGGTTCCCGACAGTCTGAAAGCTTACGGCTCCTTGGCCCGGGGTTATAAACGACAGTTACAGACAGGAAAATATATTCCTGTAGTGGGTGTTACCGGCAGTGTGGGAAAGACCAGCTGCAAGGACATGATTGCAGCAGCCCTGTCCGGTAAGTTTCATACGTTAAAGACCCAGGGAAATCTGAACAATATCTTCGGAGTTCCCATGACGCTGCTGACCATGGACGATACGACCCAGGCGGCCGTCATCGAAATGGGAATGGGCCACGCAGGTGAGATCGACTTTATGGCATCACTGGCCCAGCCGGATATAGGTGTGATCACCAACGTGGGCACGGCCCACATCGAAAATCTTGGATCCCGCGAAGGCATCCTGAAGGCAAAGCTGGAGATCGTTCCTCATATAAAAGAGGACGGGCTGCTGCTGGCCTGCGGTGATGACGAACGGCTGTATGCCCAAAAGGGCAGGCTGCCCAGAAAGACCGAATATTTCGGGTTCGGCGCACAGAATGACTGCCGCATCCTGCTTTCAGAACAGCAGAGCCGGGGCCTGCACGTGGTCATTTCCTACCGGGGACAGACATTTGATATGACTTTGGCAACGATCGGACAGCATATGGCTTTGAACGCCGCACCGGCCGTCATGGCTGCTGTTAACCTGGGGCTGAGCAAAGAACAGATCCTGAAAGGGATGGCTTCCTATCAGCCTACACCTCACCGGCTGGCCCTGATCCCCGGTGACAAGTGGACCGTGATCGATGATACTTACAACGCGAATCCCGTTTCTATGAAGAGCGCGCTGACGACCCTGTCTCAGATGGCAGGAGGGCGGCGCATCGCGATCCTGGGCGACATGTTCGAACTGGGCGATTATTCCCAGCAGGGACATGAAGAGGTCGGTGCCTTTGCCATGAGCCTTGCGTCCGTGGACGGCCTGATCTGCGTGGGAGAAAGATCCCAAGCCATGTATCAGGCGGCTCTTCCCCTTGCCAAGGGGCGCCCGGTGCTGTATTTCAAGACGGTGGATGACCTGGAAGAGAATCTTTTGAGTATACTGAAGCCGGATGATATAATTCTTCTGAAAGCCTCGCACGCCATGGGATTTACTCCCCTGTGCCGGTGGCTTCAAAAAGAGGTGTAAGCAGATATGGATCTGACATTTGCAGTTGTTCCCGCTCTTTGTTCCTTTGCCGCGGCACTGATCATTGGCCGCTTTATGATCCCGCTCCTTCACAAACTCAAGTTCGGTCAGTATATCCGTGAGGAAGGCCCTAAGTCCCACCTGAAAAAACAGGGGACTCCCACCATGGGCGGTATTATCTGGATGCTGGCCCTTTTACTGGTAAGCCTGATTTTTGCCGGCCGTGTCAAAGAAGGATGGATCGTTATTATCATGACTTTTGCCTTCGGCCTGATCGGCCTTCTGGACGATATGCTCAAAGAGGTCTTCAAGCACAATGAGGGGCTGAAGAGCTGGCAGAAATTCGGCCTGCAGTTTATCGTGTCTGTCCTGTTTGCTGTGTATCTGGGGACTCACGGTTACGGGACCAGCGTGACCTTCCGCATCATCAAGAAGACCGTCGATTTCGGTTTCTGGTATTATGTCCTGGTGGTATTCGCAATGATGGCGATCAATAACGGCACCAACTTTACCGACGGTCTGGATGGCCTTTCGGCTTCGGTGACCGGTATCATCGCCTTTTTCCTGACTATTGTCTGCGCTTTGTACGGAAGCAGCCTTGAGATCGTTACTTCCGCCTTCTTCGGAGGCCTTCTGGGCTACCTTTGCTACAATGCTTATCCGGCCAAGGTCTTTATGGGGGATACCGGATCGCTGGCTCTGGGGGGCTTCATCGGATCGATCATTTTTATCCTGGACATGCCTTTTATGGTGCTGATCTTCGGCATCATTTATGTTGCGGAAGTCGTTTCAGTCATCCTGCAGGTAGGCTATTTTAAGCTGACTCACGGCAAACGTCTTTTCAGGATGGCACCGATCCACCATCATTTTGAGCAGCTGGGCTGGCACGAGACCCGTGTCGTCGTCATCTTTGACATCGTGACAGCACTGGCCTGCCTGGTTTCCTTATGGATCCTGTTTAATTGATAGTAATTAATTGAAATATAAGGAGAAGCTATGGAACTTAGGAATAAGCGCGTTATGATCGTAGGACTGGCTCTTTCGGGACTGGGAGCGGCTCGGCTGTGCAGCGACCAGGGGGCCCTTGTCACTGTGACCGATATGAAAAAGGCTGAGGAACTGAGCGACAAGTTGGAAAAGCTCCCTCAGGGCGTGACCCTTATTTTGGGCCGCAAACCGACTTTGGAAGAGGCAGCAGCCCAGGACTATCTCATCCTTAGTCCGGCTGTTCCCACCGACGCTGATTATGTGCAAAGTGCCCGCAAAGCCGGGGCCAGGATCTGGAGCGAGATCGAACTGTCTTCCTATTTTGCAAAAGCAACCGTCATCGGTATTACCGGTACGAACGGAAAGACCACCACGACTTCGCTGGTCGAAGAGATTGCGAAACTGTACAAACCGCAGTCAAGAGCTGCCGGAAACATTGGATTTTCCTTTACCGAAGCCGCTTTGAACACTCCGGCCGACGCATATATCGCTCTGGAGCTTTCCAGTTTCCAGTTGGAGAGCATTGAGAATTTTCACCCTCATCTGTCGGCCATCCTCAACTTTACGCCGGATCATCTGAACCGCCATCATACCTATGAGGCTTATAAAGCCGCCAAATGCCGCATTTATGAAAATCAGACGGCAGGCGATTTCTGCATTCTCAATTACGATGATGAGGCTGTCCGCGCCAAAGGATTGGAATTGTCCGAGAAAGACAATGGCCCGACGGTCGTGTGGTTCAGTCATACCCATGAAAGCAAGGGCGGCGTGTGGTCCAGGGACGGATCCATCGTAGCGGATCTGGACGGCAAGGTCGTCGAAGTGACCCGTATCGATGATATGAAGATCTTCGGGCCTCATAATGAGGAAAACGCCATGGCAGCCGCGGCCCTGTGCCTGAAAGCCGGCATCCCGCTTGAATACGTCACCAGGGGACTCCATGAATTCAAGGGAGTCGCACACCGCATCGAACCGGTCGGACAGATCAACGGCATTTCTTTCTACAATGATTCCAAAGCTACGAACCCGGATGCGGCCATCAAAGGCCTCCTGGCTATGAAGAGCAAAAAAACCGTTCTGATCGGGGGAGGCTATGACAAGGGAACTCCTTACGATGACTGGTGCAGGCTTTTCAATGACCGTGTGCGCCGCCTGATCCTTGTCGGCGTGACCGCAGGCGATATCGAAGCCTGCGCGCTCAAATACGGTTTCCCTAAAGAAAATATTTACAAGGCTAAGACTTTTGAAGAAGCAGTGAAGGTGGCTGCCCAAAGTGCACAGCCGGGCGACAGCGTTCTTTTGTCGCCTGCCTGCGCAAGCTGGGATATGTTCAAGAGTTATGAACAGCGGGGCGACATTTTCCGCGGGCTGGTCGCGGACTACATCAAAGATAATCAGTAACCTTTACCAACTATAGCGGAGGTAACGTTTTGCCAAGAAGCACAAGAGGCAAAAGGGCTGCTTCGGGGCCGTCTTCTTCCTATCCGGACAATATCCGGGAACTGAGGGAAGAGGATTTCAAGCAGGTATCCGATCGTACCAGCCGGCTCAGGATGCAGGATCCCTACCTTTATCAGAACCGGAGCGTCAGCCGGCAGCCGGACCGTCAGGAACGTTCTTATTATGAAAGAGAACGGACATCGAACGCCCATAAAGCACAGACAGCCCGCCCGGCAGCAGGCCGCAGTACGTCCCGTCAGAAAACGGCCCCTCAAAGGACGCAGAACGTCGGACGGCGTACCGGGGCGATCCTGACCAAACAGAAGAGCCGGCCCAAACGTCCCTGGGAGACCATGATCCTTCCCAAACGCAAGGAGAGCAATTTCCAGCTGATCTCCTGTGTGGTCATCCTGCTTCTGTTCGGCTTGATCATGGTGACCAGTTCCAGTTATTACTATGCTTACACAGCTTTGGGCGACAGTATGTATTTCTTTCGCCGCCAGGCTATGTGGATCGTGGTAGGCCTTTTGACCATGTTCATTTTTGCCCACATCCCGATCAAATGGCTGTCCCGTTTTGCCTGGGCCGTGTATTTTATCGCCTTGTTCTTTCAGCTGGCCGTTTTATTTGTGGGAACCGAGGTAAACGGCTCGACCCGGTGGATCCAGGTGGGTCCGGTCAACTTCCAGCCTTCCGAGCTGTCCAAGCTGGCCATGGCCATCATCATGGCCTACCTGGTGGAGATCCATAAAGGAGAGATCGGCCGTCTGAGGACTTTTCTCAAATTGCTGTGCGTATTGGGACTGCCCACCATCCTGGTTGCTGTCGAAAACCTTTCCAGCGCCGTGATCATCGCCTTTATCGGCCTTTTGATCATGTATATAGGAGGCTGCAAGCCCCGTCATTTTATCGGCATCGTTCTTCCCCTTGCGGCAATTTTGATCTTGCTGATCTGGCTGCCTCTTTTGGTCCCGGTCGAGTCGATGCCGTCGGGACTGGGAAAGATCCTGAATAAATTCATGTACAGGAGCATGCGTATCAAAGCCTGGCTGGATCCATTCAAATATGCGCTGGGCGACGGGTACCAGACGGTCCAGTCCCTGTATGCGGTTGGGTCCGGAGGCTTTTTCGGCCGGGGGCTTGGGCAGAGCATCCAGAAACTGGGCTATATCCCCGAAGCTTACAACGACATTATTTTTGCCATTATCTGCGAAGAACTGGGTTGGTTCGGAGCCTTTGTGGTCATTATGATCTTTGCTATGTTTGCCTGGAACGGCATCCGCATCAGTCTGTACGCCCCCGACCGCTTCACTTCTCTTCTGGCAGCCGGCCTGGTAGGCCAGATCGTCCTGCAGGCGATCCTCAACATCGGGGTCAATACCAATTCGATCCCGCCGACCGGTGTGTCCCTTCCTTTTATCAGCTACGGCGGTTCGTCAATGTTCTTTTTGATGGCAAGTGTCGGTATCCTTCTGGATATTTCCGCTTACAACCGTCAGACAGACACGAAGGCAGCGTGAAGGTATCGGCAGGTTCGTAATTAGAAAAGAGAGGAGGCGGCAGTGTGACAGATTCCGACCAATATAAAGAGGCCGCGGACCCGGAAACGGAAGAGGAAACAAAGGTAGAAACCGATCCGGATCAGAACAGCGAAAACTTTACGAGCGATTCAGATGACGGCCGGGAGGACGGCCTGGGGGCCGGACAAGTCCTCAAAGTGGGCAATCTGGGAAGAGAAGAAGAGAGAAAAGCCGGCCGCCGCCGCAGAAACATTTTCTTTGTCATTCTGGGTCTGCTGCTGGCTCTGATACTGGTTTTGAACAGCCCCCTCTTTGATCTTAAGGACATCGAGATCAGCGGCAACGAGCGGGTCTCGTCGGAGCAGATCGCCCGGGACCTGGGCCTGACGAAAGGAACCAATCTTTTCCGCTATGCCCTGACTCATTTCAACAAAACGCCCCGGATGGATCCCCGTCTTTCGACGGTGGATGTCTACATGAAATGGCCTGATAGGGTGAAGATCGTCGTAGAAGAAAGCCAGACCATAGGCTATGTGTATTTTCAGGGGACCTATTTGTGTATCGACCGCCGCGGACAGGTCGCATCTTCCACCAATCAGCCGGACCAGGATCTTCCGGTCATCGAAGGCATTGAAGTGGGTAGTTTTTCAATCGGCGATTCGCTGAATACCCAGGACGCAGAAAAATATGACGCTGTCGTAACGATTGGGGCCAACCTGAAGAAGTACGATCTTAATACGACCGTGCATACCGTCAATGTGCGCAGTTTGGACAACATTCTGCTCAAGACGGATAATTTGACTGTCTCCTGCGGATCGATGACCGACATGGAGCGGAAGATCGGCATCCTGGCAGCCCTTTTGAAACAGGAACCGTCTCTTCCCAAAGGGACCCTTCATATCGAGGATATCAACAGTTCCATTTATATCGAACCTTATCAGGAAAACAGCCAGGCGGAAACAGATCTTTCAGGCCTTTTGAATGATTCGTCGCAGCCGGCGGAAGAAAGTTCCGGAAGTTCTGATAATTCCGATGGTTCGGACAGTCAGAACGAGAGTCAGGATCAAGGCGAAGGTTCGCAAAATCAGGACTCTCAGACTCCCTGAGGAAGGCTCTTGCCGGACGATGTCAACAATTTACTTGATTTATAGAAAAAAAACGTTTATGATGGTTGCATGATTAGACTCCCGGATTCTGCATATACCTTGTATCCCGAGCCCGGGGAAAATTGAGGAGGGCAGCTATGATCGAGTACGAAGATACAAAAGATGAAGGTCAGACGACCGCAAAGATCACAGTCGTTGGTGTCGGCGGCGGCGGAAATAACGCCGTAGAGCGCATGATCGCCGATGGACTCAAAGGCGCGGATTTTCTGATCATCAATACGGATAAACAAGTCCTGCAGCGCGGAAAAGCGCAGAACAAGCTGGTCATCGGCGAAAAGCTGACTCACGGCCTGGGAGCCGGAGCCAACCCCGAGATCGGCCAGAAAGCAGCACAGGAAAGCGAAGAAGAGATCCGCAAATCTCTTGAAGGCTGCGATATGGTATTCGTTACCGCCGGAATGGGCGGCGGGACCGGCACCGGAGCCGCCCCGATCGTTGCCGGGATCGCCAAGCAGATGGGGATCCTGACCGTCGGCGTTGTAACCAAACCTTTTAAATTTGAAGGTAAAAAGAGAATGGCTTCTGCCCTGAAAGGTATCGAAGCCTTAAGTCAGAACGTAGATACGCTGATCACCATTTCCAACGATCGTCTTCTGGATGTGGCGGACAAGAAAACGACCATCAATGAAGCCTTCCATATGGCGGACGAAGTCCTCAGGGAAGGCGTTCAGGGCATTTCCGATCTGATCTACCGGCCCGGCATGATCAACCTTGACTTTGCCGATGTCCGCACGGTAATGCATGACAAAGGCCTTGCCCATATGGGTATCGGCCGCGCTACCGGTGAGGATAAAGCCAGAAAAGCGGCAGAGCAGGCCATTGCTTCTCCTTTGATGGATACCTCGATCGAAGGCGCAAAGGCTGTTCTGGTCAATATCTGCGGCGGTCCCGATATGACTCTGTATGAATTTGATGCAGTTTCCGATTATATCAGTTCTCTGGTCGATGAAAACGCGGAGATCATCATCGGTACTTCTACGGATGATTCGATGGACGATGAGATCATGGTAACCGTTATCGCTACCGATTTCGGTGATAATGACGCGACCAAGACCGATACTAATGAGCCCGCGGCTAAAAAAACCGAGACCGAAGACAGCGCTGTTGAGCTGACTTCCAAGAACTTCAAGCCGGTCGGACAGGCGTCCGGTTTCCAGGGTTCTTCCTACCGCACTCCGGTACAGACGAGCACGGCGGATTCCTATTCTTCTTTTTCATCCGATAAGACCGATACCGATGAAGTCCCGATCGACATTCCCGGTTTCCTACAGCGCAAGAAAAGAAAGTAAGTAAGTAAGCCAGACAGAGCGGTCTGCAACTGCAGACCGCTTTTTTTGACTCCGACAGTCCGAAATTTCTCCCTTAACGAGGCATGCTGATGAGAAAAACAGTTAAATTCGGCGGCAGTTCCCTTGCGGACGCCGAGCATGTTCAGAAGGTCGTCGACATTATCAAAGCCGATCCTTCCCGCCTTTATGTGATCCCGTCCGCGCCGGGCAGGCGCTTCAAGGGGGATGTCAAAGTAACGGATATGCTTATTAAATGCTTTGAGATCCAGAAACACGATTCCGACCAAGGAAGAGAATACTTCAAAAAGATCGAAGAGCGTTACAACGAGATCATCCGTGATCTGGGCCTGGACTTTTCACTGGAAAACGAGTACCGGACCATTATCAGCCGCATGGAAGAAGGCCTGTCACGGGAATATCTGGTGAGTCGGGGCGAATATCTGTGCGGACGTCTGTTGTCAAAGATCCTGGACTATCCTTTTCTGGATCCGGAGGAGTGTATCCGGTTCGACGCCCGCGGTCAGTTCGATGAAAATCTGACCTACGCGGCATTTGAGAAATTTTCCGGTATGGAGAAGTTTGTCATGCCGGGCTTTTACGGAGCCAATGAAAGCGGCCGTACCCGCACCTTCTCACGGGGCGGAAGCGATATCACTGGATCCATCGTCAGCAAGGCGATGAATGTCGATGTCTATGAGAACTGGACCGATGTGTCGGGATTTCTGGTAGCAGATCCCAACATTATCGACGATCCCGGATCGGTCAGAGAGGTCAGCTACGGCGAACTCAGGGAGCTGTCTTACATGGGAGCCCAGGTCTTTCATGAAGAGGCCATTTTTCCCGCCCGTTCGGCCGGCATCCCTATCAACATCAAAAACACCAACCGTCCTCAGGATGTGGGCAGCTGGATCCTGCCGGACGACCAGATCACGGGAAAACATGCCTTTATTACCGGCATCACCGGCAAAAAAGGCTTTGTGGCCATGTCTTTTGAGAAGGATATCGGTTCGGACCGTCTGACTTTCGGCCGCAAGATCCTTCAGGTCTTCGAGGAGGCCATGGTCATGGTCGAGCATGTGCCCTCCAGCATCGGTACGATGACGGTCGTAGTCAGCGCGGATGAGATCAAGGGAAAAGAGGAGAGTATCCTGCGCAGGATCCGCCGGGAGATCGATCCCTACAGCATGAAAGTCGAACGCAATCTGGCTCTGGTCGCGGTCGTAGGACAAAGGATCGCGGATGTGATCGGTTCTACTTATCAGATCCTTAAGGCCATTGCCGACCAGAATATCGGTGTACGTCTGGTGATCCAGGGCGTCAACGAGATCACTTTGATCGTGGGCGTCGATGAAAAAGACTTCGAAAAGACAGTCGAATGCCTTTATGAATATCGCCAAAAGGCAGAAAAAGAACAGTCAGAAGTAGATTAAAACGAGCCGAGATCTTAAGATACCGCATGAAATGTTCGCAAGATGTAACAGAATTGTTACAATCTATATCGGAAATATTGCGGGTTTCTATGGAATTTCAAGGTTGATTATGTTACAATTTGCTAGGTAAGGACGAAATAGGAGGTGTTAGTGTGATCTCAAATCAGATTCTTCAAACAACGATTGATGGTCTCAAATCGATCACTCGCTTCGATATCTCGGTAATGGATGTCGAAGGCAGCCTGCTGGCTACAACGGAAGAAAACCGCAACGTCCGCAAGATCTCGCTGGTCCCGGAAATGATGAATACCCAGGCGGAAAGTATGCTCCTGGCCGGTTATCAGCTTTTTAAAGTCTTCGACAACAATGAGGTCGAGTATATCGTCGCTATCCGCGGCGAGGATGAGGAAGCTTATAAAGTCGGAAAGATCGCGGCTTTTCAGATCCAGAGCCTTCTGACCGCTTATAAAGAGCGCTTCGACAAAGATAACTTTATCAAAAATCTGCTGCTTGATAATCTGCTTCTGGTAGATATTTACATGCGGGCTAAAAAGCTGCGCATCGATAATAATGTCAAGCGTGTCGTTTATCTGGTCGAGTCCAAGAACGATAAGGACACGAATGCCAGCGTGATGGAGATCATCCGCAGCATTTACCCGGTCAAAACGAAAGACTTTATTACGGCGGTAGACGAGGACAATATCATCCTGGTCAAAGAGGTGGAGGAGGATTCCTCCCGTCAGGCACTGGAAAAGGTCGCCCTGACCATTTCCGATACCTTAAGTTCGGAGGCGCTGGGCCATGTGCGTATTTCGCTTGGTTCCGTCGTGACCGATCTGAAAGATATTTCCCGTTCCTATAAGGAAGCAAAGATCGCGCTGGAAGTCGGAAAGATCTTCTACGAAGAGAAGTATGTCATCAATTACAACCGCCTGGGCATCGGCCGTCTGATCTATCAGCTGCCCCTGTCTTTGTGCAAGATGTATATCAATGAGATCTTCAAAGATATCAAGGTCGAGGACTTCGATGAAGAGACCCTTAACACGGTCAATAAGTTTTTCGAGAATAATCTGAATATTTCGGAGACTTCCCGTCAGCTGTACATCCACCGCAATACCCTGGTATACCGTCTGGATAAACTTCAGAAAAATACCGGGCTGGATGTGCGTACCTTTGACGATGCCATTACCTTCAAGATCGCGCTGATGGTTGCCAAGTACATGACCTATATGGAGAAAAACGGTTTCAAATAATGTCCGTATAAAAAGACACGGAACGTGCAAGGCGCGGCACACGCAGGGCATGGAACATGCAAGGCACAGAAGGTGCAAGGCACGAAACGTGCCTTTAACCGCTCATAGAGACAGCTTAAAAAAGCGCAGAAGGGCGGGGGAAAACCTGAAAAAGAGAAGAGCAATAAATCAATTTACAGGAGTCATAGATGATTGAATTGAATCATGTGACGAAGATTTACGAAGGAAACGTTACGGGCGTTGACGACGTGAATCTTCGCATCAATGACGGTGAGTTTGTCTTCATCGTCGGCGAGAGCGGCTCGGGCAAGAGTACGCTTTTGCGCCTTCTGATGCGTGAACTCAAGCCCACCGAAGGGTCGATCATTATCGACGGCAAGGATATTACCAAACTTAGGAGAGGAAAAGTTGCAGCCCTGAGGCGGAATATGGGCATCGTTTTCCAGGATTACCGCCTTCTTCCCAAACGGACGGTGTACGAAAACGTAGCTTTCGCCCTGGAGGTAATCGAAGTCTCCCAGCGTAAGATCCGCCGGTCGGTGCCGGCTGCCCTGAATCTGGTCGGGCTGTCCCACAAATCCAAGAGCATGCCTAATGAGATCTCCGGCGGTGAACAGCAGCGCACGGCCATCGCCCGGGCTATTGTCAACAATCCTTCGATCGTTATCGCGGACGAACCTACCGGCAACCTCGATCCCCGCAATTCCGAGGAGATCATGGAGGTGCTTGAGGCCATCAACCGCCGGGGCACGACCGTTATTGTTGCGACCCATGATAAAGATATCGTAAACGAGATGCAGAAACGCGTCATCCACCTGGTGCGCGGAGTTGTTGTCCGCGATTCGGAAACAGGAGGGTATGACGATGAAGATTAGAACTGTCAACAGCTGTATACGGGACGGCTTCAAAAGCGTCTTCAGGAACGGTCTTATGTCGCTGGCTTCGGTCGGCACCATTTCCGCCGTCCTGATCATCTTCGGTATCGTATACTGCCTGGTCATGAATGTCCGCAGCTTTACCAATGACCTTGATAAAAACCTGGGCATCGTTGCTTTCCTGAACGGCCAGCTCAGCCAGGAAGAGATCGATGATATCTCTAAAAAATTAGATGAGAATCAGGATATTGCCAGCTGGAATTATGTTTCTTCCGATGAAGCATGGAAGGATTTTAAATCCGAGATGCTGGGAGATTCCGCCAATGATTCGGATCTGGTAGAACAACTTGACAACGACAACCCTCTTAAAAATTCAGCCAACTTCGAGGTCTACGCTGTTTCCGCCGAGAAACAGCAGCAGGTCGTGGATTTTCTTAAGTCCTTCAGTCAGATACGAAAGATCAGTTATTCTGCAAATGCGTCAAGGACGCTGGCTTCTTTTGCCAAGCTGGTGACGTATGTGGGCGGGGCACTGATCCTCTTCCTTATTTTCGTAGCCCTTCTTCTGATCACCAACACCATCCGGGTCTCGGTCTATACCAGAAGAAATGAAATCAGCATCATGAAGTATATCGGCGCGACGGACTCCTTTGTCAGGCTGCCCTTTTTGGTAGAAGGTATCCTGATCGGTTTTTTGGGAGCGATCCTGCCGACTGCTTTGGTCTTCTTCGGCTATAACGCTTTGGTAAAACTGATGGCAGAGCGCTTTTCGTCTATTTCCCAGCTCTTTACTTTCTTGAGCCTGGGAGAGATCATGCATGGGCTGCTTCCTATTTTCTTGATTCTTAGTATAGTGGTCGGTGCGCTTGGAAGTACTATTTCCATCCGCCGCCACCTGAAGGTTTGATCGATCGGGAAAGGAGTAAGGTTACGAAGAATGAAAGCAATCGCTAAAAACAGGATGAAACGGATCGTAACGGCTGTCCTGGCTCTTGTGCTGGCCGTTTCGATCATAGCCGGCTGCTGCGTTCAGGCACTGGCAGATGATGATCTGAGCCAGATGCAGCAGGAGCAGCAGAATCTGGAAGACCAGCAGCAGCAAAACCAGGAACTGCAAAACGCGACTCAGCAGCAGCTGCAGGACGCGCAGGAAAAAGTAGATGCGGTAACGAGTGAAGTTGCCGACATCAATGATCAGATCCAGTCGGTCGGTGAGAAGATCACCGATCTGAACAATAAGATCGCTGATAATGAGAAGACACTGGAAGACACCAAAGCGCAGCTGAAAGAGCAGAAGGCTGAGCTGGCTACCTATTACGATAAGTTTAAGGGCCGTGTACAGATGATGTACGAAAACGACCGCACCAGTTATCTGGAAGTCCTGCTGGATGCCAGCAGTATTTCCGACTTCTTCTCCCGTCTGGAATATGTTTCCCAGGTAGTTGATTATGACAATAATGTCATGAACAACATGAAAGCTGTCCAGGCAAAGATCGAGCAGTCCAAATCCCAGATCGAAGCGACTCAGAAGGATCTGGAGACCAACAAAGCCGATCTGGAAGACCAACAGCAGCAGCTGCAGTCCGCTTTGGATGAAAAGCAGGCTACTCTTGATTCTTTAAACGATGATAAAGTAGCCCTGGAACTCTTGGCTCAACAGCAGCAGGAACAGCAGGATTCGATCGTTGCCATGCTGCAGGCCAATGCGGATGCTCAGACTCAGGAGAAACAGCGGCTGGCCGCGGAGCAGGCTGCAGCCGAAGAGGCGGCCCGGCTGGAGGCTGAAAAAGAGGCGGAAGCAAAAGCACAGCAGGCAAATACGGCTAATGCGGAATCTTCATCGTCGGAGACAGGTGGCAATGGCGGAAGCAATAGCAATGCCGGCGGCAGCGGTGAAGCAGGCAATACCGAAAACAGCGGTAGTAACAACGGCGAATCTAGTAATTCAGAAAACAGCGGGTCAAACGGCGGCGGTTCTTCCAGCGGCGGAGGCAGCAATACGGCCGGTACGGCAGATCCTGCTGACGGGCGGGCCCGCTCGGACGGCTACTGGAATACCTGGCCGGGCATCGGCAGCGGTGTCCTGGGCTGGCCTTTGGACGGCGGTGGCTGGCATTATGTCCTGTCTTCTCTGTACGGTATGCGTTTCCATCCGATCCTTCAGGAATGGAGGAGCCATAACGGGATCGATATTCTGGCAAATTACGGCGATGCGATCTATGCTGCCCAGGGCGGTACGGTCGTTACAGCCAACACTGACGGATGGGGCAGCGGATACGGCAATTATGTCGTCATCGATCACGGCAACGGCCTGAGCACCCTGTACGGACATATGAGTTCGGTCGCTGTCAGCGCCGGGGATACCGTTTACCAGGGTCAGGTGATCGGTTATGTCGGTACGACCGGTATGTCGACCGGCCCTCACCTGCACTTTGAAGTTTACTATTACGGAGTATTGCAGGATCCTGAAAATTATCTGTAAGACAAAGATGCAGACAGCAGTTCTTTTGGTATAATCGTTATAGATCATCCAAAAGGCTGCTGCCTTTTTATTTACAGAAAAGAGAGAATATGAACGAAATTTCAGAACCGTCCAAGACGGCAAAAATGAGCCGGGAGGATGTGTATTCTTATCTGACCGGTCCGGCCAGACAGCTGCAGCTGGTAGTGGAAGATACGGTCACCTCGACCAATGATTTGTTAAAGATCGACGCCGCCAACCATGTTCCGAGCGGCAAGGCGATCGTCGCGGCTCATCAGACAGCCGGAAAAGGGCGCCGGGGCCGCAGCTTTTATTCGCCGGACGATACTGGCTTATATCTGAGCCTCCTAGTAAGACCGGACATGTCTGCCGAGGACAGCCTGTCTTTGACGACAGCGGCGGCCGTTGCTGTCTGCAAGGCCATTGAGACCGTTCTGGGAGTAGAAACATCGATCAAGTGGGTCAACGACGTCTACTGCAGAGGCCGCAAGGTGACGGGCATCCTGACGGAAGCGGGTACCATTCCCGGACAAGGGTCAAAACTGTCCTGGGCCGTCATCGGCATCGGAGTCAATGTGTGGGCGCCGAAAGGCGGTTTCCCTGAGGATATCCGTCATATTGCCGGAGCCCTTCTGGAGCCGGATCAGCGGCGGGACGAACCTATCCGCAGCCGGCTGGCGGCGGCCATTTTGAACGAATATATGGAAATTTATCCGGATCTTCTGACCCAGCATTATATGGACGAGTACCGCCGCCGCTCCTTTGTGGTCGGTAAAACGGTACGGCTGATGGATGTGGATCATAAGATCATCGAGGATCAGCCGCCGGTCACGGTAACGGGGATCGGCGACAGGGCGGAACTGATCGTCAAAGAGCCGGACGGACACGTCCGCACGATCAATTCCGGTGAAGTCAGTCTTCTTTTGGACTAAGTCAAATATTCCGGGCGAATTCTATTCAGAGAAAAATTTAGGGAAAGGAAGCATAAAAATGGCACTGATTCATGCAAATTTTTTCTCACAGACTCTGGGTATGGAAAGGGCGGCCGATGTGATCCTGCCTCAAAAAGACAACGGGATCGGGCAGAGCGGACAAAAAAGCGGTAAGGTGCCCGTGCTCTACCTTTTGCATGGCTATTCGGACAATCAGACCATATGGCAGCGGCGCACCTCGATCGAAAGGTACGCGGTCGAAAGAGGACTGGCAGTGGTGATGGCTTCCACGGATCTGGGATTTTACTGCGATCAGCAGTACGGTTACGATTACTGGAGGTTTTTCAGCGACGAACTGCCGCAGATCGTATGCGAGCTGTTTCCCATGATCTCGTCCAAACGGAGTGGGACCTTTGTGGCCGGTCTGTCCATGGGAGGTTTCGGTGCTTTAAAGCTGGGTATCAACTGTCCGGAACGCTTCAGTTACGCCGCCAGTCTTTCGGGCTTTGTCGACCCTGTTTACGCCTTTGAGCATGACAGGGGCGGCCATGCAAGCCTGTCGATGGGGACGTTGGAGGATGTGGAAGGGTCGATCAATGATCTGCCGGCACGGATCGATCAGCAGCTGGCTGCCGGCCTTACCCTGCCCAGGTTTTATGTAGCCTGCGGGACGGAGGATTTTCTCTATCCCATGAACAAACAGTTTAAGGACCGCTGCAAGGATAAGATCGATCTGACTTGGTTCGAGGAGCCGGGCATCCACGAGTGGGGCTTTTGGGACCGCAACATCCAAAGAGTCCTGGACTGGCTGCCTTTAGATAAAAAGGAGGCGGATTGATATGGCACTGATGGAAGCAGAGTTTTTTTCACCGGTATTGGGAATGTGCACGTCCGCATATGTGATCGTGCCTCAAAAAACACATGGGATCGGCATCGAAGGGGCGCCTGATCCGGAGGAGCAAAAGACAGAGGGCTATCCTGTCCTCTACCTTCTTCACGGAGCGTCGGATAACCATACCATATGGCTGCGCCGCACCTCGATCGAACGCTATGTATCCGGAAAAGGCCTGGTCGTCGTCATGCCCGAAGCCCAGCTGTCCAGCTATGAAAACATGGAGCACGGGCAAAGGTGGTTCGACTATATCACAGAGGACCTGCCCCGCATCATGAAGGACTTCTTCCCCATTACCGATGATCCTGCCAAAACCTATGTAGCCGGTCTGTCCATGGGAGGCATGGGTGCCTTGAAGATGGGGCTGACCCTGCCCGAACGATATGGGGCTGTCGGTGTTTTTTCCGCAGGAAATTTCTTTTACCGGGGTAAAGAGACAGAGCGTCCGGTCATAAACCGCCCGTCGGGTGGATTTCCGGTTTTGGAAGCTGTCTACGGGACCCGGGACCGTGAAAGCCTGCAGGGCACCAAATGGGATCCGTATGTAGCAGCGGTCGAGAACATGGCAGCCGGCAAAAAAATGCCCCGTTTCTTCCATGCCTGCGGCACAGAAGACCCGCTGGTAGGCTGCGCCCGCATGACCCGCGACTGGTTCAGCGAACATCCCTCCATCGATTACACCTATCAGGAAGGGCCCGGCTCTCATAACTGGGAATTCTGGGACCATTGGGTGCAGAAGTTCCTTGACTGGCTGGAATAAAAAAGTTGCGTTTGCAACGATTTGTGTTGACGCTGGTTTCTCACAGGTGTATCATAATACATATTTAATGTATTTTAATAAGAGAGGCCAACGATGTTCCGTAAATTCCTGAAAAAGTATGGGTGGCTGTATATTCCCGGCTTTTTTTTCCTGATTTTGAATACACTGATCCAAAACCAGGCTCCCAAGGCTTTGGGAAGAGCCATCGATTACTTGAAAGCATCTCCGCCGGACAAGGAAGCCGTTATGCATCAGGCGCTCCTGATCGTGCTGATAGCGGTCGGAGTGTTCGCGACCCGTTTTATATGGCGTATGCTGATCATCCGCAACGGACGCCATATGGAATGTTTTTTACGGGAGGAATTGTTTGTCAAACTGCTGAAGCTTCCTCCTGAATTTTATGCCAAGCAGCGCTCCGGTGACCTGATGGCTTATGCCATCAACGATGTAGGAGCGGTCCGTATGACAGCGGGTCCTTTGCTGGCTCAGATCGTCAACGGTGTATCCACGGCTTTCTTATCGATATATGCTATGACCCGGCAGATCGACGGACGCCTGACCATGCTGGCTTTGATACCGGTAGCGGTCGCCGTCACATCGATCATCCTGATCGGCAATCTGGTCCAGAAACGGTTCAAACGGGTACAGGAGCTTTTCTCTCAGCTGTCCGGTTTCGTAAATGAATCCATTATGGGCTCCCGCGTCATCAAAACTTTTGCCCGCGAAGATGAGTGGCAGCAGCAGTTTACTCAGAAATCGACCGACATGCGGGATGCTAACGTTGCGCTCACGGATGCTTCTGCCTGGCTGAACCCCATCACCGTCATTACTTTCGGCCTTTCTTATTCCATTGCCATGATTTACGGAGGCCGTATGGTCGCTGCCGACACCATACAGCTGGGCGAACTGGTCTCTTTCCTGGGCTATCTTCTGCTGATCCAGAACCCGGTGGTTTCGCTGGGCAGGGTCGTCAATATGCTGTACCGCGGTATCGCATCCTACAAACGGCTGAACGTTATCTTTAAGGCTCCTTCCATCCCGGATGATGAGTACGCGGATTATGAGGGACAGATCAAGGGGCAGATAGAAGCCCGTCATCTGACCTTCACGTATCCGGGTGCACAAACTCCGGCTCTGGAAGATGTTTCCTTTACGATTCCGGCCGGAGCTACGCTGGGGATCGCCGGCAAGACTGGCAGCGGGAAGACAACGCTGATCGAGCTCTTGCTTAAGTTTTACGACGTTCCCCGGGGAGAACTTTTTATTGACGGAGTCGATATCAACGATATCCCGGCCAGGGCCATCCGCGAAGCAGTCGGCTATGTGCCCCAGGACGGCTTTTTGTTCAGTACGACCATCCAGGAAGATATCGCTTTTTATTCACAGGGAGTCGGTCAGAAGGAAGTACGCAAGGCCGCTCAGCTTGCCAACATCGACGAAGATATCATGGCCTTTCCCAATGGCTATCAAACAGCGGTAGGAGAAAGAGGCACCCGCCTTTCGGGAGGACAAAAGCAGCGCATCGCCCTGGCAAGGGCTTTGGTCCGCGACCCGAAACTGCTGATCCTGGATGATACCTTGTCAGCCGTGGACAATATCACCGAGCGTAAGATCGTAGGAAACCTTGAAGGCGAGTTAAGGGAAAAAACCTCGATCATCATCAGCCATCGTTTGTCTTCTCTCAAAGGAGCAGACCTGATCTTATATCTGGAAAACGGATCGGTCATCGAAAAGGGTACTCATGAGCAGCTGATGGCTCAAAAAGGCGTCTACTATGACGTGTACGAAAAACAGTCAAAGGAGGCGCAGCAGGATGAGCAGCAATAATATGATCCCGGGAGATAAAAAGCCGGAACGGGCCAAGGACCGTCATTCAAGCCTGGTGCGGCTGATGATCCTGATGAAGCCTTATACGGGCACCTTGATCATCTGTGCGATCTGTGTCCTGATCGTCAACCTGGCGGAACTGGGCAAGCCCTATGTGGCCAAGATCATCATCGATGATTTCCTGGTCGGCGGCCAGGCTCAGCACGGTCTGTATTCCATCACAGGCATGGCGGTCATGTATTTCGTGGTCGCTTTACTGGGTGCTGCCTTTTCTATGACCCAGGTCCGCCTCATGGCCCGGCTTTCCCAGAATATCCTGAATACTATGCGGCAAAAGGTCTTTGACAAGATCCTGCATATGACCATGAAGGCATTGGATAAATATGGGACGGGCCGTCTGATCACCCGGTCCACCAACGATGTAGAGACCATCAACGAGTTTTATTCGGATGTCTTTCTGAATCTGTTCAAAGATGTCTTCTTACTGGCCGGCATCATTGTGGTCATGTTTATCATGGACTGGCAGCTGGCCCTGGTTGCCATGATCGGTGTGCCGATCATTTTCGGCATTACCTTTTCCATGAAGCGGATCATCAAGCGCAATTTCAAGCAGATCAAACAGCTGATCGGCCGCATCAACGGTTTTTTCGCCGAAAATATTTCCGGCATGAAGGTCATTCAGGCCTTCAACCGTCAGTCCGACAAGTTGGAAGAATTCAGAGACCTGAACAAGAAATATTATCACCGGACCATGATGCAGGTCTTTTTGAACTCCTTTCTGCGGCCGGTCATGGAGGTCGTGAACAGCCTGATCATTGCCCTTTTGATCTGGTACGGCTACGGCCGCATCAGCGGAGGCACGCTGCAGGTCGGCGTCCTTTACGCCTTTACCAATTACGTCAAACAGTTTTTCAACCCCATCAATGACCTGGCCGAAAAATATACCACCATCGAGTCGGCCCTGGTTTCGACCGAACGGATCTATGAAGTGCTTGACGAACCTTCGGTCGAGGACCTTGCGGAAGGCACGCACGGGGGCCCGGTCCAGGGTACGGTAGAATTCAAAGATGTCTGGTTTGCCTACAACGAAGGAGACTGGATCCTGAAGGGGATCAGCTTCAAAGTCGAAAAAGGGCAGAAGATCGCTTTCGTCGGCCATACCGGAGCGGGAAAATCGACCATCATCAACCTGATCAGCCGCTACTATACGATCCAGAAGGGACAGATCCTGGTGGACGGCATTCCCGTCGAACAGTGGAAACTGAAAGATCTGCGTCAGGGTGTTTCGACCGTCATGCAGGATGTCTTCCTTTTCACGGGGACCGTCGCCGACAACCTGGATATGCACGCCAGCCTGGACCGGCCGACGATGGAGCGCGCTCTGGCCATTTCCGATGCGGATGATTTTGTCAACAGCATAGGAGGCCTGGAAGCGCCGGTGATCGAGCAGGGGTTCAACTTTTCCACCGGTCAGCGCCAGCTTTTGTCCTTTGCCAGGGCCATCGCGCATGATCCGGCCATCCTGGTCCTGGATGAGGCGACCGCTCATATCGATACCAATACAGAGGAATTAGTGCAGAAGTCCATTGAAAACATCTCAAAGGGACGCACCTCTATCTTTATTGCCCATCGTTTGTCAACCATCGAAAACTGTGACCAGATCTTCGTCATCGATGACGGACAGATCAGGGAGCGCGGCACCCATCAGCAGCTGTATGATTTGGGCGGCATCTACTACGGCCTGATCAAGGCTCAGGTAGAAGAGAAACAGCCTGCCGGCGCCCAGCCGTGACGGTTGGGAGCCCTTTTACAAAATTGAACAAAATTGAAAAAGCCTGTCTGTTTGCCCTCCTGTTACGGAAGGGTCAAAGAGACAGGCTTTCTTTTTTACATATATAGGGCCGGCCGCTATCGGGCGGCTGCCTTTTACAGGTCGATTTCCATACCGTCATAGGATACTTCCAGGTCCAGAGGAGCAGCCTTTGCAGTCAGATCGTCGTAAAGGAGGCCTCCGTTATGGGAGAAATGATTGAGGAAACAGCGGGTATGGTCATCGATGGCGCCGAGTTCTCTGAGACGGTCGCGGACTTCGGCGGCTTCGCTGACACCCATGTGGTGGCCCCGGTGCGACTCGATCGCTCCGTTGGTGGAATCCAGGCTGATCATGTCGACCGGTTTTGAAAGACCTGCGAAGTAATCCCACACGTCATCCTCGTACCAGCCGCTGTCGTGCAGATAGAGGACCTGTTTACCCTCCCTGTCCGTGATGTGATAGATAAAAGGCTGGTTGCGGTCACTCATATGGGAAGCGGGCAGAGGAGTGACCGTATAAGGACCCGCCTGGACGGTCTCAAACGGCTTCAGAACGTTCCAGATCAGATGGCGGTCCGATTCTGCGTCCAACTCGTCTTTGGAAACCTGATAAAAATAATCTTTGGTTTCCTGAGCGCAGAAAATGTTCAGGTCGGGGCTGACCATGTCATGGCTGTAGCCGCTTCCCCGTACGGTCAGTTCCTGAGGATAAAAATGGTCCATGTGCATATGGGTGACCAGCAGATAGCGTACGGCAGTCAGGTCCAGGCCGTGGGTCAGTTTGTGCATATAAGTGTCGGGGGGAAGGTCGATCAGAAGGTCTTTATTGATAAGAGCCTGAGACCGGGTACGGATGTTGCGCCCGCCCAGAAGGGCTGCTCTTTTGCATAAAGGGCAGTTGCAGAATACGGCCGGCCAGCCTTCGGCGGCCGCGGTCCCAAGATATTGAAAATGCATAAGGTCTCCTTTCCCTTAACGAGTTTAACCGTAAAACTATAAACCGATCTCTTCTAAAATATTATCTTTGCCCAGAGCCATGACGGAAGTATAACCGGCCTGCCTTGCTGCATCGACCGCTTCGCAAAAACCATGGTCGATGTCTCCAGCCCGATGGCAGTCGGAATCGATGATGACAGGATAACCGTGGCTCTTCAAAAGACGCAGCATCCATTGATTCAGATAAGGTTCTTTATTGCGGCCCGGCCACATGCCTCCCGTGTTGATCTCGGGGATGGCCCCCATCTCAGCACAGTCCAAAAGGACCTGAGAGGCGATCTTCTGATAAGCAGGATCCGATTCATCGATCAGGCCCAGGGTGTAATTGAATTTGGTGATCAGATTGAAGTGGCCTAAGATGACCGGCCCCTTGGTAAAAGCCCGGGTCGTTTTTTCGATATGATCGCGGACAGCCAGATAGTAATCCCTGGAAAGAGACAGCCAGTCTCCATGGTAGAGATTGGTTACGATATAGGAAAGCGAGCCGGGACTCTCATCATAAGCGATGCGGACTTTACCGTTGGATAAGACTGGTTTGCCGCAGGGGGCACTAAGGGCAGCCGGATCCGCATAAATATTATGGACGCTGGCGACCAGGTAGTCATAGGGGGTCAGGTCAACGTCGGACATGGCGTCGAGTTCGGTGCCCAGATAGACGCGGATGCGGCCGTTTTCATCCTCTTTCAACTGCCGGATCCGGGCTATATAGTCAAGGGTGCCCTGCCGGGTCATAGTCCAGTCTTCCTGATCCAAATATGAATGGGACGAAAAGCCCAGAGCAAAAAAACCTTTATTGATAGCGGCATCCAGCATAGTACGGGCACTGTCATGGCCGTCGCAGAAGGTCGTATGAGTGTGGGCATTGCTGCCGATCAAAGGGATGGGGGTATTGGAAACCATGGTCTTCCTCCTTCGGCATTGTATTATAAAGAAGGAAAAGCCGGTTTGCAAGCCGGCGCAGCGGACCTAAAGGGCGTCTTGTATTTTGAAAGATAGGTATGTTATAATCCCTTATTATTACATGAACAGCGATAAAGAAAAGTTAACGACAAAATTTACAAATATTACGGGGGATTTATTTATGGATTACGCATCCATTATGGTTCATTTCGGTATTACGGATCCGATCGTCAGCGCGGAGCCTTTCGGTTCCGGTCATATCAACGATACGATCCACGTGGTCACTGCAGGAAGCGGCAAAGAGCATTCCTATGTGCTGCAGCGCCTGAATACCAATGTATTTCCGGATCCGGATATCTTGATGAACAATGCGGTCCAGGTCACTCAGTATCTTGCAAAGATCGTAGAAGAGAAGGGCGGGGACGTGTCCCGCGAGACCGTTCATTTCTACCCGGCCGATAACGGAAAATATTATTATACCGATGAAAACGGAAAGGTCTGGAGACTGGAAGACCTGATCTCCCATACCCATTCTTTCGATCTGTGCACTTCCGCGGAAATGTTCGAGCAGACAGGTGTGGCTTTCGGAAGCTTCCTGTCGGATCTGTCCTCCTTCCCGGCCGACCGGCTGGGCGAAGTTATCAAAAACTTCCATAATACCCGTGTACGTTTCGAGACCTTTACAAAAGAAGTAAAGGCCGATAAGGCAGGCAGGCTGGACAGCTGCCGCAAAGAAGTCGAATTCGCCCTGGCCAGAAAAGAACTGGCAGAGGTCCTTGTAAAGGAACTGGAAGAGGAAAAAATCCCGCTCAGGGTCACTCATAACGATACCAAGATCAATAACATCCTGATGGATGAAACGACCAATCAGCCGGTCTGCATCATCGATCTGGATACGATCATGCCCGGAGCCGCCGCTTATGACTTCGGCGACAGTATCCGTTTCGGCGCCAGCAATGCGGAAGAAGACGAGCGGGATCTGTCCAAGGTCTTCATGAGGATGGATCTGTTCGAAGCCTTCACCCGCGGTTATATGAGAGCAGTCGGCAAAAAGCTTTCCCTGGCCGAGGCAAGGAGCCTGGCCGAAGGCAGCATCGTGATCACTTTCGAGACGGGCATCCGTTTCCTGGGCGATTATCTGAACGGGGATGTTTACTTTAAAGTAGCCCGTCCTCAGCATAACCTTGACCGGGCCCGCACCCAGCTCAAGCTGGTGGAAGATATGGAAGGGAAACTTCCCCAAATGCTTGAGATCGTCGAAAAATATTGGCAACAAGCTCAGCAGCAATAAAAAAGAAACCTGTTGCAAGCGGGTATTCTTTATTAATACGCCGCCTTACCGGGCAGGCCCGCAGCCATTCCGGAAAGGCGGTTTTTTAAGAAAGGAGGGAAAAGAGTGAGACTGGACGATAACGCAGAAAAGATCATCCGCCGGCTGGAATCCGCCGGTTTTGAAGCCTATGCTGTCGGCGGCTGCGTACGCGACGCCCTGATGGGTATCGAACCGGAAGACTGGGATATTACGACGTCTGCCCGGCCCGAAGAAGTCAAACTACTCTTTTCCCATACTTTTGATACGGGGATCGAACACGGGACGGTCACGGTGCTGATGGGCAGGGCCGGCTATGAGGTAACGACCTACCGCCTGGACGGTAAGTACAGCGACCACCGCAGGCCTGACCATGTGGAGTATACGGCCAGTCTTTACGAAGATGTAGCCCGCCGCGATTTTACTATCAATTCCATGGCATACCATCCCGACAGAGGGCTCGTCGACTATTTCGGCGGCCGCCGGGATCTGGAAAAAAAGGTCATCCGCTGTGTCGGCGATCCCGAAAAACGCTTTAACGAAGACGCCCTTCGCATGCTCAGAGCCGTCCGCTTCGCCGGCAGGCTGGGATTTTCGATCGATCCGGCTACCCGGGAAGCTGCCATCAAACTGGCTCCGACCCTGCTTAAGGTCAGCCGGGAAAGAGTTCAGGAAGAACTGACCAAGATGCTGACAGGCAGTCATCCCCAGAAGATTTCTATGCTGAAGGATCTGAATCTGTTTGACTATCTGATCCCCCATCCGGAAGATCTGTCCCTGGCGGATATGGAAGCACCGGGGAAAGTGGAGCCTGTAAAAGCACTCCGTTTTGCTGCCTTTTTGTATCCGGGCGGTCCGGATAAGTGCCGGAAGGTGCTGAAAGAGCTGAAATTCGATAATGACACCATTAAAGCCGCGGTCCTCTGGACTACTCATATCAATGATCCTATCCCAGAGGACGAGGCAGCGATGCGCAGGCTGATGCTGGCAGTCGGTAAAGAAGCGGTGCCGGGCCTGATCCAGCTTTTTTACGCGGCCGGCAGGGTCGGCAGCGGGCAAAAAGCTAAGCTTGACGGTCTGTACCGGTCTCAAAAGGATGCGCCTATAGCCGTCATAGAACTGGCTGTTGACGGGGACGATCTGATAGGAGCCGGTATCCCTAAAGGAAAAGAGGTAGGCCGGGTCCTGGCCTATCTGCAGCAGAAGGTCGTTGAAGATCCGGCCTTGAATACAAAAGAACGTCTGATAGGGGCGGCAAAGGACCATTTTTTCAGCGCACCTCTATCGGATATGGTATAATAACAATGACAGCCGCGAGCGAAACAATGAGGCGGCGGAGGAGATATATGAGCAATCAGGATCATTATGAGGGCGATGATCAAGTTGAGTTTACCGATCTGTTCCGTGACCGTGAACAGGTCGAAAGCGATGCCAGGCAGGCTTATGAACGGGAACATGCCCGCCATAATTTAGAGAATGCCCGGAAAAGCGCTGCTATGAAAGCGGATGAAGCCGCTTCCAGAAGCCGCATGCGGAATCTTCCGGAAGGCAGTGCTTCGCAGAAAGGACCGGACATCGAAGAATTTTCAGATACAGAACGGTATTCTATGCAGCGGCTCAATCCATCGGTACAGATCACTTCGATGGAAGAGGAAGAAAGAAGACAGCAGGAAGAAGGTTTTTCAAACAGCCAGGATATGGGTACGACCAGACGATTTGAGACAGAACCTCTTAACAACAGCCAAAGCTATGCAGAGGGCTCCTCATCCTACCAGGAGCCGGAGCATCCGTCAGATTCCGGGGAAGGATATCCCCCGTCAATGGACGACCGGACAGAAGATACCGATTACCGGAGCGACGTCGATTATGATTATGATGAGCAGGATGACGACAGTTATTACAACAGCGATGACGAAAATGACGACGACGATGACCGGGATAAGCACCAGGGCCTGACTATCGGCGTGATTTCCGCCATTATCGTTCTTCTTCTGGCAGCGATCGCTGTTGTACTGATTTTCGGCCAGCATAAAATAACCGTGCCGGTCGATGATTCCTCTTCAAGCCTTGTAGAGACAGAATCGGTTTCGGTCAGCGGAGTCATCACCAATCTTGATACCAAACATAAGACCATGCTGGTCTACAGCGCGGATACCAAGAAGGAAATGAGTTTTTCGGATTTTGATGATGAGGTGGCTTTGTCGAAGTTCCAGGTAGGCGATATCATCACGCTGAGTTATGATAAAGGAGACCAGCCTAAGGTAACGAAGGTGCAGAGCGCCAAGGACGTAGTCAAGCTGACGGGCGTCAGCGGCGTAACTCCTGCCGAGACCAGCATCGTGATCGATAAAGTTCCGTATACGGTCGATGACTATACGGTCTGCCGCTATCAGGGCAAGGCCTACGACCGGCGGGCCATCAATAAAAATACAGTCTTTACGGCTTATATTTTAGACAAGCATATATATACCATCGAGATCGAAAAAGAAGAGAGTACGGGTACGGTCGAGGTCCTCAATCTGTCCAGTTATAAGGATGTGGGAGGACAGCTTGTGATCACACCTTCGGACGGCAGTCCTATCAGCCAGTCCATCAGCAGCGACAGCATGAAGACGCAGGTGGAAGAGGGGTCTGCTTTGGTCAAGATCAATGTGACCAAGGACAATCAGACCAGTACCGCCTATCAGGAGAACGTTTTTGTGACGGCAGGAGAAACCGTCACGGTGACGGCTCCGACCTATCAAGAGAAGAAAGGAAAAGTTTCCTTTACGACCGATCAGGATGTGACGTTTACTGTTGAAATCAAAGGAAAGACCTACGACCCATCCGACCAGATCAGTCTGACTTACGGTGACTACAATGCTGTGATCAAGGCGGACGGCTACGACGACCAGACGATTCCCTTTACGGTTTCTCAGCCCTATCAGGAAGTGACGGTCACCTTCGAGAAGAAGACGGCAAAAGTGACCATTTCAGTCAGTGCTGACGGGGTTTCGCTTTATATCGATTCCACCTATCAGGGGGAGGTTTCGACAGAGACCAGCTTTACGACAGAACTTGAGGCAGGCACCTACACGGTTACCTGCACCAAGACCGGCTACTATGATCAGAGCCAGACCCTGACCATCGGAGACGATCTGACCGACCAGGTCCTGTACTTTTCGGGTTTTACGCCGGTCGAAAATTCGTCTGAATCAAGCAGCGAATCAAGTGAGTCGTCCAGGCAGGAAGAGCCCAGTCAGTCTTCCAGTCAGCCGGAAAGCAGTCCGGAGCAGCCGGATCCCAGTTCAACACCGGATGATCCAAACTCCGGATCCGGCAATGGCGAAGAAACAGGATCAGATTCAGACAGCGGAAATTGATCGGCAAGAATCATATTTTACAGGAGGTTTCTTTACATGGCTGATTATAAAGAGCGCTATCAGCAGTGGCTCACGAGTGACGCCATCGACGAGGCGACCAAAGAAGAGCTTCGTTCGATCAAAGATGATGACAAAGAGATCCAGGAACGATTCTACAAGGATCTTGAATTCGGTACCGGCGGCCTTCGGGGCGTGATCGCGGCAGGTACCAACCGTATGAATGTATATACGGTCCGCAGAGCAACTCAGGGTCTGGTCAACTACCTGATCAAGAAAGACCCGAAAGCGAAAGAAAAGGGTATCGCCGTTGCTTATGACTCCCGTCATATGTCGGATGTTTTCGCCCGTGAAACAGCGGCAGTCGCTAACGCCAGCGGGATGAAGGCCTATGTGTTCGAGTCGCTGCGTCCTACCCCGGAACTTTCCTTTGCCATCCGTACACTGGGATGCAAAGGCGGAGTCGTTATCACGGCCAGCCACAACCCGTCCAAGTACAACGGCTACAAGGCTTACTGGGAGGACGGATGCCAGGTACCGCCTCCAATGGACGAAGAGATCATCGATGAGGTCGAAAAGGTCGATCTGTTCGACGGGGTTAGGGCTATGCCCCGCAGCGAAGCGGAAGCCAAAGGACTTTACATTGAGATCGGCGAAGACATCGATAAGAAATTCATCGATACCGCTTCCGATATGATCATTGATAAAGAAGCGGTCAAAAAATACGCAAAAGATTTGAAGATCGTTTATACCCCTCTTCACGGAACGGGACGTATGCCGGTCATGAGGGCACTGAAACAGGCCGGTTTCGAACCTGTCATCGTTCCCAGCCAGGAAATGCCGGACGGCGACTTCCCGACCTGCCCTTACCCGAACCCCGAGGTGCTGAGCGTCTTCGAACCGGCCCAAAAGCTGGCTGATCAGATCGGCGCGGACATTTGCATCGCAACTGACCCGGATGCTGACCGTATGGGCATTCTGGTCCGCACCAAAGATGGTGTTTTCCATCAGTTTACA
The DNA here is from genome assembly GCA_900315265.1 of uncultured Eubacteriales bacterium. Lineage (GTDB taxonomy): Bacteria > Bacillota > Clostridia > Lachnospirales > Bianqueaceae > RUG760. The sequence continues at coordinate 43,509 of OMYN01000006.1, read as the reverse complement.
GGCAATATGACCGGGACCCTGCTTCTTTCCTATATTCTGGAAGCCCGTAAAAAGACCGACACGCTGCCCAAGGATGGCTTTATCGTAAAAACCATCGTTTCGACCGAGATGGCCCGCGCTATTGCCGAGTCTTACGGAGTCGAAGTGCGCGATGTTCTGACCGGCTTCAAATTCATCGGCCAGCAGATCACCAATTCTGTAAACACCGGGATCGGACATTATCTGTTCGGTTTCGAGGAAAGCTACGGATATCTGTGCGGCACCTATGCACGTGATAAGGACTCCGTCAGCGCGGTCCTGATGATCAGCGAGATGGCAGCTATTTATAAGGCCAAGGGCATGACCCTGGTCGATGCCCTGGAAGCTTTGTATAAGAAGTACGGCTACTATAAAGAAGAGACCATCTCCCTTACTTTCGAGGGCCTTGAAGGGGCTGATAAGATCCGGGATCTGATGGACAGCCTGCGCAATAATCACAAGGATAGCTACGGCGGCCTGAAAGTCCAGGTATTGAAGGATTACTCCAAGGGGATCGACGGCCTGCCCAAGAGCAATGTGCTTCGCTTCACGCTGGAGGACAACTGCTGGTTCTGTGTACGTCCTTCGGGAACGGAGCCCAAGATCAAGTTCTATTTCGGCGTCAAGGGCAAGGACGAAAAAGAAGCGGAAACGATGATCGAAACCTTGAAGAAAGACGTTCTTCCCAACGCATAAGTTCATTTTTGACCAAAAGGGGCCTTCGGCAGGTTCTTGCTGAAGGCCCTTTCCATAAAGCGGCGGCCGGGCTTGCTTGCGGGGCCGCTTTTTTAAGGAGGCAGTGCTATGAAGGAAAGCGGTGTCTTTGAACGCGCTTTTGCCAAAGTCAACCTGGCTTTGAATGTGGGTGGCATACGGGCGGACGGCTATCACGAAGTAACCATGATCCTGCAGCAGGTCGATGTCTGGGATGAGATCGACCTTTATAAACGTCCGCGTTTTGAAGCCAGCTTGGAGTGCAATCTGCCTTATCTGGTAAAAGACGAACGCAACCTGGCTGTCAAAGCCGTACGCCTGCTGCAGAAGACCTACGGGATCGGCGGGGTACATGTCCGTCTTTTTAAAAAGATCCCGGTGGCGGCCGGCATGGCCGGAGGCAGCGCGGATGCAGCGGCCGTTCTAAGGGGAGCTTCCCGCCTTTACGGGCTTGATCTACCGGACGAGCGCCTGATGAAACTGGCTCAGCAGCTGGGCTCCGACGTCCCTTACTGTGTGATCGGCGGTACCTGTCTTGCCGAAGGAAGAGGGGAGAAATTGACCAGGATCGATCCTTTTCCGGAGGCCTTGTGTATTCTGGTAAAGCCCAATTTCGGGATCTCTACTCCCTGGTCCTATCAACAGTATCATGTTACCCCGGATAATCCTCCTGCCGATATAGACGGTATGATCGAGGCAATGAAGGCGTCCGACCTTGCCAAAAGCGCTTCGATGATGCGTAATCAGCTGGAAAAGATCGCTGTCGAACACTATCCCGTACTGGGCAGGATCGAAAGCACTATGATGGATCTGGGTGCTCTGGGAGCCCGGATGACGGGCAGCGGTCCCACGGTCTTCGGCATCTTCGATGATGCCTTGAAAGCACAGAAGGCCCTTATGACCCTGCGCAGGCAGCTGGGCCGCATGGAGATCATCATGTGCCGGATCGGAGGAAAGGATCCCTATCACGGCGGCCAAGGTGACCTATGTGAAAAGGACGGCAGGCAGGGAGCGGACCGGGATACGGCTCTGCCGGAAAACGGGTCAGAAGAGGATTTTGAATCATGAAAGACGGATTTATAAAAGTAGCGGCTGCTTCTCCCAGGGTCTGTGTAGCGGACCCTAAAGTCAACGCTGACCGTATCCTTGACATGATGAAGAAGGCAGCCCGGGACCATGTCAAGATACTGGCATTCCCGGAACTGTCTTTGACCGGTTATACCTGCGGAGATCTGTTCGGTCAGAGGACCCTTTTAACAGCTTCAGAAAAAGAACTGGTCAGACTGGCTTCCCTTACCGGAGACATGCTGGTGATCGTAGGCTGCCCTCTGGTAAAAGGCGGTAAGCTTTTTAACTGCGCTGTCTTTATGAACCGGGGCCGCATCCTGGGAGCTGTCCCCAAAAGCCATCTGCCCAACAGTCAGGAATTTTATGAGCATCGCAATTTCTGGCCTGCTCCTCAGGAGGTCAGCACTGTCCTAATTAATGGGGCCCCGGTCCCCTTCGGGACCAGACTTTTATTTGCCTGCCGTCAGATGCCTTCTCTGGTGGTGGCCTGCGAGATCTGCGAGGACCTGTGGGTGGCGGATACTCCGGCGACCCATCATTGCCTGGCCGGAGCAACGGTCGTAATCAACCCTTCCGCATCCGACGAGACCATCGGTAAGGAAGAATACCGGCGCCAACTGATCGCTTCCTGCTCGGGCCGCCTTTACTGCGGTTATATCTACGCGGATGCAGGACCGGGAGAATCGACCACGGACATGGTCTTTGCCGGCCACGATCTGATAGGCGAGAACGGCAGCATTCTGGCGGAGAGTCCTTTGTTTACCAACGGGATAACGGAAAGCGAGCTGGATCTGGAGCGGATCACTTCGGAACGCATGAAAAACCAGAGCTTTCCCATGGCGGACGACAGCGCATATCAGACCATATCCTTCAATTTGAATCCGGAGGTCACGACTTTGACCAGACCGGTCAGCCGCAATCCCTTTGTCCCTTACGGGGATCAGGATACGGCCGTAAGGTGCCGCAAGATCCTGGCCATGCAGACAGCAGGCCTGGTCAAACGGATCGACCACACCCATGCCAAAACGGTCGTCGTGGGATTGTCCGGCGGCCTTGATTCGACACTGGCTCTTTTGGTTTGCGCCGGCGCTATGGATCGATTGGGAAGGAAACGGTCCGATATCACGGCCGTTACCATGCCATGTTTCGGTACGACCAAACGGACCCGTTCCAATGCAGAACAATTAGCGGACGTTATCGGAGCCAAGCTGATCACGGTCGATATCACCAAGGCTGTTCAGCAGCATTTCGACGATATCGGGCATGACAGCAGCAATACGGATGTCACCTACGAAAATTCTCAGGCCCGTGAAAGGACTCAGGTCCTGATGGACATTGCCAACCAGGCGGGCGGAATGGTCATCGGTACGGGCGATCTGTCGGAGCTGGCTTTGGGCTGGGCTACTTACAACGGCGACCATATGTCCATGTATGCGGTCAATACGTCCATTCCCAAGACCCTGGTCCGTCATATTGTTTCGACAGTAGCAACTTACCCGGACATCCTGCTCAGCGGGCAAGAGCTGAGCGCCATCCTCAGGGATATCCTGGCGACACCGGTCAGCCCGGAGCTTCTTCCCGCCAAGGACGGCCAGATCTCTCAGAAGACCGAAGAGATCGTCGGCCCTTATGAGATCCACGATTTTATATTGTATTACGTACTTCGATTCGGCTTCGGCCCCGCCAAGATCTACCGCCTGGCTCAAAAAGCCTTTGAACTGGATCAGCCCGGGCAGATGGAAAGCCGGGAATTTTTAAAGTGGCTGCGGAACTTTTACCGCCGCTTTTTCGCCCAGCAGTTCAAACGATCCTGCCTGCCGGACGGACCTAAGGTAGGTTCGGTCACTCTGTCGCCCCGGGGCGACTGGCGCATGCCGTCGGATGCATCCCGGGCGGCCTGGATGGAAGAAGCCGAAAAACTCGGAGAAGCTGCGAAAGAAAGCAGAAGATAAACGGAGTGCGTCAAAAGGCTGCTGTGGATGGCAAATGAAAGCCCGGTAAAGGACATGCCCTACGTTGACAGGCCTTTGAGGCGGTGTCATAATAAACTACTTACGTTTGGTAAAAGGTGGAAAAGCATATGCTGTTTTCAACAGGAATCGGGATCGACCTAGGTACATCGACGGTGCTGGTCTATGTGACCGGTAAAGGGATCATTTTACGGGAGCCTTCCTGCGTCGCGGTGGAAAAGGGAAGCGGCCGCCTGGTTGCGGTCGGGGAAAAAGCTTATCAGATGGTTGGCCGCACTCCCCAGGGGCTGACCACCGTCTTCCCCCTGGAGGGCGGTGTCATTTCGGATTATGTCTACACCGAAAAGATGCTGCGTTATTTTGTCCAGAAGGCTTTAGGCCGCCGCATGGTAAAACCGGTCGCGGCGGTCTGCACTCCCTGCAGCATCACGGACGTGGAAAAGCATGCGATCGTTGAGTCTATGCTCAAGGTCGGAGCCCGCTCGGTCCATCTGATCGAGGAACCGGTAGCCGCGGCTATGGGCGCCGGTATCGATATATCCAAACCTTCCGGCTGCATGGTCGTCGACATTGGGGGCGGCACCACCGACATTGCAGTGATCTCGCTGGGCGGAGTTGTCCGCTCTGCGTCCATAAAAGCTGCCGGCAATAACTTTGACGCGGACATCATCAGAATGGTCAAGCACAAAGCCGGCCTGCTGATCGGAAAACGGACAGCGGAAATGATCAAGATCCAGATCGGGCAGGCGGACCGGGAAGAGCAGCCTTCCTCCATGGAGGTCAAAGGGCGCCATATGGTCAGCGGACTGCCAATGAAAACGGACGTTACCGGTGATGATGTATGCCAGGCGGTCTCGGGCACGGTCGGCCGGATCGCCGAAGCGGTCAGGGAAGTGCTGGAAAAGACGCCTCCGGAGCTGGCGTCGGACATCACGGAGCACGGGATCGTTATGACAGGAGGAGGAAGTCTCTTCAGAGGGCTGGACCGGGTCATCGGAGAGGAAGTCGGCATCCCTTGTTTTGTAGCGGACGACCCGACCTCCTGCGTAGCCATCGGGACCGGCAAATATATCGAACAGCTTAGCCGTTAAGGAGGGTTCATGCAATATCAGCGGGCACTGACCGGTCAGGGAGATATCACCGACCAGAAAGACGGCGTTTCCGGCTTTGTGACGGATATTGTATTTTCCAGTGAACAGGCAGACTGGCGGGTGCTTGAGATCGATACCGATCAGGATCACGAACTGCTGATCATCACCGGCACTATGCCCGATGTGGAAGTGGGAGAGCATCTGGACTGCAAGGGCGGCTTTCAGGAACACCCCCGTTACGGCCGTCAGTTTCAGGTCAAGAGCTACGAGCGGAGTCTTCCCAATGATAAGGAAACCATGGAGCGCTATCTGGGGTCGGGCATGATCGTAGGGATCGGGCCCAAATTGGCAAGCCGCATCGTTGAAACCTTCGGGGATGATACCTTTACCATTCTGGAGACTCAGCCCGAACGTTTGGAAGAAATCAAGGGCATCAGTCTGAAAAAGGCCTGCGATATCGGAGAGCAGTTTGCCCAAAAAGCAGAATCCAGGACCGTAATGATCTATCTGACCAAGCTGGGCCTGACGCCCGGAATGGCCATGAATATCTACAAGACCTTCGGCGCCAAAACCATCAGTACTGTCGAGGCAAATCCCTATCTTCTGGCTGAAAAGGTCAGCGGGATCGGCTTTAAAAAAGCAGACGAGATCGCCCGTATGGCCGGCCTTGCAGAGGATGCTCCCGCCCGCCTGAAGGCGGCGGCTTCTTACGTACTGACGGATGCTTCTATGAACGGGAGCACCTATCTTCCGCGTCCTGATCTGTTACAGAGGATGTTCGACCTGCTCCAGGTCGATTACCAGGAACTGGAAAATGCGGTCGATCAGGCTGAAGCAGGCGGCGTTTTGATCGAAAAGGACGGGTGCGTCTACTTAAAACACCTTGCTTTGGCGGAGCGGATGGCGGCCCGAAGGCTGGTCGAATTGGACCAGTTTTTCAGCGGCCCGGACCATCGGGCAAAAGAGGAGCCGGCATCGTTAAGCGGCAGTCATTTCAAAAAGGATCTGGAACAGAGCCAGCAGCGCCTCGGCCTTACTTTGTCCGATGAACAGCGGTCGGCTGTGGAGATGGCCTTGACTTCAGGTGTGTCCATTATCACCGGAGGGCCGGGTACCGGCAAAACGACTATCATCAAAGTGCTGCTGGATCTTCTGGAACAGGAAGGCCGTAAATGTCTTCTGGCAGCGCCGACCGGCAAGGCCGCCAAAAGGATGGAAGAGACGACAGGACGGGAAGCCAGGACCATTCACCGCCTGCTGGGCGCGTCCGGGGCAGGAGAAGACGGACAGACGCTTGAATTTCAGCAGGATCAGGATCATCCCCTGGAAGCGGACGCGGTCATCGTTGACGAGATGTCCATGGTGGATATTTCGCTGATGGCGTCGCTTACGGAAGCGGTCCCCGACGGCTGCCGCCTGATCATGCTGGGGGATAAAGATCAGCTGCCGTCTGTAGGACCCGGCAGTGTTTTAAAGGATATGGTCGACTGTGATCTTTTACCGGTCGCAAAACTGACCCGCATTTACCGCCAGGATCTGGACAGCGGCATCACGGCCAACGCTCACCGCATCAACCGCGGAGAGGCTCCCGTACTGGAAAATTCGCGGGCTGACGGAGATTTTTATTTTATCCCCATGGATCCCGCCGCGGGTCTGAAAAACCAGCTGACGTTAACGGATCTGGTCCGCAGCCGGCTTCCCCGGTTTACCCATGCCAAATCCATGGATATTCAGGTACTGACTCCGCAGAAAAAAGGGGACATGGGAGTTATTGCTCTTAATAAAGTGCTGCAGCAGGCGCTGAACCCGGCCTCAAAGGCCAAGGAAGAGATCGAAAGCGGCCAATATGTCTTCCGGGTGGGCGATAAGGTCATGCAGACCCGGAACAATTATGAACTTGAGTGGAATGTCCGCAACAAATATTCCCTGGTGATCGGGTCAGGAAAAGGAGTTTATAACGGAGACTGCGGACGCATCCTTCGTATCGATCATGAAGGTGTCCTGGTCAGGTTCGACCAGGATCACGATGTCCTGTATGATCTGCCGTCCCTCAGGCAGCTGACCCTGGCCTATGCGATGACGATCCATAAGTCACAGGGGTCGGAAAGCCCCGTCGTAGTGATCGCTTTATGCGGTGTTTCACCGGTGCTTCGCTACCGCAGTATCCTTTATACCGCTATCACCAGAGCCAGAAAGTGCGCCGTTATCGTAGGAGAATGGCAGACTGTCCTTCAGATGACAGCCAACAACCGGCAGGAAACGAGGTATTCCGGCCTCTGCCGGGCCCTGATCGATCAGTGGAAGCTGGTCAGCGGCCAGCAGAACAATTGCTCACAGAGCAATTGCACACCGGGCCGTGGTTTGGAAGACAAGGAGCCGGACCTGATGTCCTCCTTACCGGCCCCGGGACCTTATAAACGTCCTTCGATCGATCAGATCGCTCGGGATATGCAGGAAGAGACGGACATGGACGGCTTTGAGGAGGAAGAAGACCCAATATGACATCCCTTCTGGATATGGTCTATCCCAGACGCTGTCTTTTGTGCCGCAAGATACCTGTTCTGTCCGGCCGTCAGGACCAATTGCGTTTTAAAGACCTGGGCCTGTGTCCTTGCTGCAGTGAAGAGGTTTTCCGCCAGAAGGATCCCTTAAGCCCTTATGGACGGTGCAGTTTCTGCTATCAGGATGAGGTCCGCAATGCTTTATTCAGACTCAAATATGAAGGAGACCGGGACATTGCCGACGCCCTGGCCGGGTGGATGGTCCAAGAGGGCAGAGATTGGTTCCTAAGCAGCCGATTCGACCTGATCATCCCGGTGCCGCTTTCTCAAAAACGAAGGCAGGAAAGGGGCTATAACCAGGCCGGGCTGATCGCCAGGGGGCTTTCCGTAAGGCTGGGGGTCCCCTATGCGGATCTTCTTGTCCGGACCAGGGACACCATGCCCATGAAACAGCTGGGGGAAGATCTGCGGATAAAGAACATCAGGGACGCGTTTGCTTTTGAAGATCCAGGTCTGCTTGAAAAAATGAAAAGGTTCGGAAGCTGGCGCCTGCTGCTGGTAGACGATATCATCACCACCGGAGCGACTTTGATGGAAGCGAAAAAGACTCTGACCGGACAGCTGCCCGGAGCGGACGTTCTTTTCTGGGCCTTTGCCGGCGAAGAGTGGGATCAGACCCGCAAAAAGCAGATGACAGGGCAAAAATAAGAGTTTGTGCTTGACAAGGACCTATAGGCATGATAAACTCGATAAGCTAACTCGTTTGGAGTTCTTTTTTTTCGTACTTTTTTACGGCTGATCATAGAAAAATACCTGAAATCGGCTCCAGACTCAAGCAGATTTTAACCAATGGAGGTGGAAGTCGTGCGAACCAGAATCACATTAGAGTGCACGGAGTGTAAACAGCGGAATTACAACACTACCAAAGACAAAAAAGCACATCCGGACAGAATGGAAGTCAAGAAGTACTGCCCGTTCTGCCGCAAGCATACCCTTCACAGGGAGACCAGATAAAACAGGTTTCATCGATGAGGAGATAAGATCATGTCAAAATTGAGTGAGTTACGCAGCGAGTTCAAGAAGATCACCTGGCCTAGTTCCAAAGAAGTTGCGAAAAAGACCGGTATCACCCTGCTCGTGTGCGCGATTTTATCCGTGATCATCGGTGTCTACGATCTGTTCTTTAACTGGATCATGAGAGGATTGGAAAAAATTTTCTTATAAGATGAAGAGGATGGGAACTCATGGCAGAAGAAGCTAAATGGTATGTAGTCCACACCTATTCCGGTTACGAGAACAAGGTCAAAGACAGCATCGAGAAAACGGTCGCAAACCGCGGCATGCAGGATCTTGTCAAAGAAGTTGCCGTACCAATGGAAGACAGTGTTGAAGAGAAGAACGGCAAGCAGGTAGAAGTCAAACGAAAGGTATTCCCCGGCTATGTGCTTGTCAACATGGTCATGAATGACAATACCTGGTATATCGTTCGGAATACCAGAGGCGTTACGGGCTTTGTAGGTCCCGGATCGAAACCCGTCGCCCTTAGCGACGAGGAGGTCCGCAAACTCGGCATCAGCTCTGTTCAGTTCAACATCGATGTCGAACTCGGAGAGAGTGTCCAGATTGAAGGCGGTTCCTACGACGGTTCGGTAGGAGAGGTCTCCGGCATCCGGCCTGAAGAGGGGATCGTAGTGGTTGCTTTGAACATCTTCGGAAAAGCAACCGATGTTGAAGTCAACTATACGCAAATCAAAAAGCTAGATTAAGAAGAGTATGTTCATTTTGGAGGTGTAAATTACCATGGCAAGAAAAATTACCGGTTATATCAAGCTGCAGATCCCGGGAGGCAAAGCTACCCCGGCTCCTCCGGTCGGCCCTGCGCTTGGTCAGCATGGTGTCAATATTCCCGCGTTCACCAAAGAGTTCAACGCGCGGACCAAAGATCAGGCAGGTATGATCATTCCTGTTGTGATCACTGTATATTCCGATAAGAGCTTTACCTTTATCACCAAGACTCCTCCGGCAGCCGTTCTGCTGAAGAAAGCCGCTGGTATCGAAAAAGCTTCCGGAAACCCGAAATCTCAGAAGGTCGCCAATGTTACGACTGCTCAGGTAAAAGAGATCGCCGAGCTTAAAATGAAAGATCTTAACGCTGCGTCTGTTGAGACTGCGATGAAGATGATCGCAGGTACCGCCCGCAGCATGGGAATCACCGTTTCCGACTGATAACTGTCTGTTGACAGCTTCCTTTATGGATCCGGTACCGCTGCCGGGTGCGTAAAGTTATGTGATCATGTGGGAGGGCACTCCCCGATACAACCACAGGAGGTTTACAAGATGAAAAGAGGAAAGAAATATCAGGACTCTGTCAAGAAGATCGACAGGGCCCAGCAGTACGGACCGGCAGACGCTATCAAAGCTGTCTGCGATGCGGCTCATGCCAACTTTGACGAGACGGTCGAAGCGCATATCCGCCTGGGTGTCGATGGCCGTCACGCCGATCAGCAGGTTCGCGGCGCCGTCGTTCTGCCTAACGGAACCGGTAAGAAGGTCCGCGTGCTGGTATTCTGCAAGGAAGGCCCCAAAGAGACCGAAGCTAAGGAAGCCGGCGCTGATTATGTCGGCGGCCAGGAACTGGTTCAGAAGATCCAGAACGAGAACTGGTTCGACTTCGATGTCGTTGTCGCTACTCCGGATATGATGGGCGTTGTAGGCCGTCTGGGCCGTGTGCTTGGTCCTAAAGGATTGATGCCCAACCCCAAATCCGGTACCGTAACCATGGATATCGCCAAAGCAGTTAAGGAGATCAAAGCCGGTAAAGTTGAGTATCGTCTGGATAAATCCAACATTATCCATGCTACTTTCGGCAAGGTTTCCTTCGGCCCCGAAAAACTGACAGAGAACTATAAAGCCTTGATTGGTGCCATTATAAAAGCAAAACCCGCTACCGCCAAAGGACAGTATATCCGCAGTCTGGTCCTGTCCAGCACGATGGGTCCCGGCGTGAAAGTAGCACCTGTCCGCGCAGACGAGTAATCGAACTGAAGCGGCAGCGGTCAGGATACTCCTGGGACAATGATAAAAATACATCAGGATGTCTTGACACTATGATCGTTTTAGAGTATAGTTCTACCTGCATGTTTGAAACGGAAGGTATTCTTCCTGTTTCTTACATATAACCGGAGACAGCAGGCGGCCTTTGGCCGTAACCATTGTGGCCTGCCGAGGTGATTGAGTATAGCTTCTATAACCTCCGTCTTTGGTCAAACAAAGGCGGAGATTTTTTCAATCAATTGTCTCCTCCGTCCTAAAAATCTATAAGGAGGTAACAAAATGGCTCATTATGAAGTCAAACAGCCTGTCATTGATGAAATCAAAGAGAGACTGTCCAAGGCAGAAGGCGTTGTCCTGGTTAACTCCCGCGGCCTTACCGTGACCGAGGATACCCAGGTGCGCAAAGCCCTTCGTGAAGCCGGCGTAGATATCAAGGTGTACAAGAACACCCTGATCAACTTCGCGATCAAGGGAACTCAGTACGAGCCCCTGGCTCCTCATCTGAACGGACCTACCGCTGTCGTATTTTCTTATGAAGATTCTACCAGCGGCGCCCGCACCATCGACAAATTCCTTGACGATATGAAAGCTCTTGAGTACAAGGGCGGCGTCATCGATGGCACCTACTATGATGCAGAAGGACTGACGGCGATCGGCAAGATCCCGTCCAAAGAAGTTCTGTATTCCAAACTGCTCGGCAGCTTGAAGTCGCCTATGTCTTCCTTCGCCCGCGTGGTCAAGGAGATCGCGAAAAAGCAGGCTGAGGGAGCAGAAGCTCCTGCTGCAGAGGCGCCTGCAGCCGAGGCACCTGCTGAAGAAGCAGCACCCGCACAGCAGTAAGATCCAAGCATCCACAATCATTAATGGAGGAAATTTAAAATGGCAAAACTTAGTGTTGACGAAATCATCGACGCTCTGAAAGAGCTGTCTGTTATGGAACTGAATGATCTGGTTACCAAATGCGAAGAAGAGTTCGGTGTAAGCGCTGCTGCAGGTGTTGCAGTTGCTGCTGCTCCGGCTGCTGCCGCTGAGGAAAAGACCGAATTCGACGTTGAGCTGACCGATTTCGGCCCGACCAAGATCAAAGTTATCAAAGTCGTTCGTGACGTTACCGGACTTGGCCTGAAGGAAGCTAAAGACCTCGTTGAGTCTGCTCCTAAGGTCATCAAGGAAGGTGTGAAGAAGGAAGACGCAGAAGCTCTGAAGAAGCAGCTTGAAGACGTTGGTGCAAAGGTTACCCTTAAGTAATCGAAGCCTTATGACAAGACGAAAGAACTGCCGGATCGTTTCCGGCAGTTCTTTTTTTATTCCGGGGCTTGACAAATTTGCCATTACTTGTTATAGTTATTAATTGCATTATATTGCGATTTTTTGCCCATTGCGGACACAAAGACATTGGGCAAAGATCGGGATTAAATATATTGGTTCAGTCGTCTATCACGCATGACAGAAAGGCTGCGCAGCATCTTTAGGGCAACACGTTTTTTCAGAAGGAAAAGTGGTGCTCAGGATGCATATTCCTGTTTTTTCGGAAGGTGCAGCTGCCTTGTTTATGTGACAGCAGGAAATCGATAAAGGGGTGAACGCATTTTATGGAAAAGAACCGTCTCCATCCAGAGTCGTACGGAAATCGCGTCCGGACTTCTTTTGCACGTAAAAAAGAAGTTATGAAAATGCCCAACCTTCTGGATATTCAGAAGAATTCTTACCATTGGTTTGTCACCGAAGGAATGATGGAAGCTTTCGATGATATCAATCCGATCAAGGATTATGCAGGCAATCTGACGCTTGAGTTCATTGATGCGAAACTGGATCCGACTCCGAAATACACGATTCAGGAGGCAAAGGCTCGGGATCTGACTTACACTTCCGCTCTGAAAGTCCGCGTTCGGTTAACGAACGAAGAGACCAAGGAGATGCAGGAAAGTGAGATCTTTATGGGTGACTTCCCCATCATGACCGATACCGGCACCTTTGTTATGAATGGTGCTGAGCGTGTCATTGTCAGCCAGCTGGTCCGTTCCCCCGGAATCTACTATACCAAAACCATCGACAAGACCGGCAAAGATCTGTACGCCTGCCAGGTCATCCCCAACCGCGGTGCATGGCTTGAATATGAAACCGATTCCAACGACATTTTCAACGTACGTATCGACCGTACCCGTAAAGTGCCGGTAACCGTCCTGATACGCGCCCTTGGATTCGGCACCGATCAGCAGATCATCGAGGAGTTCGGAGAAAATAAAAAACTTCAGGCTACCATGGAAAAGGACAGCGCCAAGAGCACTGACGAAGGCCTGATCGAGGTCTACAAACGTCTGCGCCCCGGTGAACCGCCTACCGTTGAAAGCGCCCGCTCTTTACTCCTCGGTATGTTCTTTGATGATAAGCGCTATAACCTTGGACATGTCGGCCGCTATAAGTATAACAAAAAACTTGCCTTCAGAAGAAGGATCGCCGGACTGCCGCTGGCAGAAGATGTCGCAGATCCCAATACCGGTGAAGTCGTCGGAACAGCCGGCGAGATACTGACCCGCGACATGTGCGACCGTATCCAGGATACAGGTGTCCCCTACGTATATGTTATGAAGGACGACGTTAAGGTCAAGATTCTGAGCAACCTTGCCGTTGATATTCATAAATATCTGGACGTTGATGATGAAGACCTGAAGAAATGCGGCATCACCGAACAGGCTTATTATCCTGTCCTGATGGAGATCGTCAATCAGGGACTTAGCGGACAGGATCTTCTGGATGTACTTAAACAGCGCTCCTATGACCTGGTGCCCCGCTGCGCTACCATGGAAGATATCATGGCCTCCATCAACTATCAGTTGAATCTGGATGAAGGGATCGGAAGTCTGGATGATATCGACCATCTGGGCAACCGCCGCATCCGCTGTGTAGGCGAGCTTCTGCAGAACCAGTTCCGTGTCGGCCTGTCCCGCCTGGAGAGAGTCGTCCGCGAAAAGATGGGTACGCAGAACCCGGACGAGATCAATATCAAAGAGCTGGTCAATATCCGTCCGGTAACGGCAGCCATCAAAGAGTTCTTCGGAAGTTCCCAACTGTCTCAGTTTATGGATCAGAACAACCCGCTGGCAGAGATGACTCACAAGAGACGTCTGTCTGCCCTGGGCCCCGGAGGTCTGTCCCGTGACCGTGCCGGATTCGAAGTTCGAGATGTTCACCATTCTCATTACGGACGTATGTGCCCCATTGAGACTCCTGAAGGTCCCAACATCGGTCTGATCAACTCGCTGACAACTTACGCCCGTATCAACCGCTATGGTTTTATCGAAACTCCTTACCGCATCATTGAGCATCCGGTCGGCGAAAACGGCCGCAAGGATTCCGTTGTGACCGATAAGATCGAGTATATTACGGCCGATGAAGAGGAAGACTATAAGATCGCTCAGGCGAACGAACCTCTTGATGAGACCGGCCATTTCGTTAATAAGCAGGTAAAGGGCCGTCACGGCGAGGATAATATCGAGGAAGATCCGGCCAACTTCGATCGGATGGATGTTTCGCCCCGTCAGGTCTTCTCTGTCGCTGCCTCTCTGGTTCCCTTCCTGGAGAACGATGATGCCTCTCGAGCGCTGATGGGTTCCAACCAGCAGCGCCAGGCCGTTCCGCTTCTGACTACCGAAGCACCTATCGTTGCGACCGGTATGGAATATAAGACAGCCATGGACTCCGGCTCCTGCGTAGTTGCTAAAAATGACGGTATCGTTGAATCGGTCGATGGTACCCATATCGTTATCCGCAAGGACGACGGCACATTCGACCGGTACGAATTGCTTAAATATCAGCGTCAGAACCAGTCTACCAGCTTCAACCAGCGTCCGATCGTAGACAAGGGAGAGCATGTGAAAGCCGGACAGGCGATCGCAGACGGTCCTTCTACCGACGGCGGAGAACTGTCGCTGGGTAAGAACGTTCTGATCGGTTATACGGAGTGGGAGGGCTACAACTACGAGGATGCGGTCCTTTTGTCCGAAAGAGTTGTCGCTGAAGATGTTTATACCTCTGTTCATATTGAAGAGTACGAGACCGAAGCTCATGACACCAAACTGGGGCCGGAAGAAATCACCCGCGATATCCCCAACATCGGTGATGATGCGCTGAAGAATCTGGATGAGCGCGGTATCATTCATATCGGAGCTGAAGTTCATGCCGGCGACGTACTGGTCGGCAAGGTCACCCCGAAGGGGGAGACCGAGCTGACGGCTGAGGAAAGACTGCTGCGGGCTATCTTCGGTGAAAAAGCCCGTGAAGTCCGCGACACATCTCTTCGTGTTCCTCACGGTGAGGAAGGTATCGTTGTCGAGGTAAAGACCTTCTCACGTGAAAACGGTGATGAGCTGTCTCCCGGCGTCAACGAATCCGTCCGTGTTTACATCGCCCATAAGAGAAAGATCTCCGTCGGTGATAAGATGGCCGGACGTCACGGAAACAAGGGTGTTGTTTCCCGCGTACTTCCCGTAGAGGATATGCCCTTCCTGCCCAACGGCCGTCCGCTGGACATCTGCCTGAATCCTCTGGGTGTACCTTCCCGTATGAATGTCGGACAGGTACTGGAAGTACATCTGGGCCTTGCCTGCAAAGCACTGGGCATCAAGATCGCCACTCCTATCTTTGACGGTGCGACCACCAAAGATGTTCAGGACATGCTGGAGATGGCAAACGATTATGTCAATACAAGCTGGGACAGCTTCGCTGCCAAATATGAAGGCAAGATCAACGACGATCTCTTCGATTATCTGAAAAATCATCAGGATTATAAGAAGGAATGGGCCGGCGTACCGATCAGCCGCGACGGAAAGATCCGTGTCCGCGACGGCCGTACCGGCGAGGAGTTTGCAAGCCCGATTACCGTCGGCGTTATGTATTACCTTAAACTGCATCATCTGGTCGATGATAAGATCCATGCCCGTTCGACCGGTCCTTATTCGCTGGTTACCCAGCAGCCTCTTGGCGGTAAAGCTCAGTTCGGCGGCCAGCGTTTCGGTGAGATGGAGGTATGGGCTCTGGAAGCTTACGGTGCTGCTTATACCCTGCAGGAGATCCTGACCGTTAAATCCGATGATATCGTAGGCCGTGTCAAGGCGTACGAAGCCATCGTCAAGGGTGAAAATATCCCGGAGCCCGGTGTGCCCGAGTCCTTTAAGGTCCTTCTGAAAGAGCTTCAGTCCCTGGGCCTTGATATGCATGTCCTGACTAAAGACGCTCAGGAAGTCGAGATCAAGGAAGACGTCGATGATGACGGACAGCCTATCCAGGTCAATATGCAGGGACGTGAGGATGTGGAGACCGGAGCCGTATACTACGACGATGACGAAAACTCCGACAAGGATAAATCCGACGATTCCTATGATGATGACAGTGAGCCGGATGACGACGATGATCTTGATTCCAATTTCTCGGAATCCGGATTCTCGGTCCAGGACACGGATTCCCTCGATCAGAATGATTATTTCGACGGTGGAGATCAATAAGAGAGAGGAGTACTTGAATGGCTGTAAAAACCAACAATCAGCAGATTCAGTTTGACGCGATCAAGATCGGACTGGCTTCTCCGGAAAGGATCCACGAATGGTCTCATGGCGAGGTCAAAAAGCCTGAAACGATCAACTACCGCACACTGAAACCGGAGCGTGACGGCCTGTTCTGCGAGCGCATCTTCGGACCTGTCAAGGACTGGGAATGCCATTGCGGAAAGTATAAGCGCATCCGTTACAAGGGTGTTATCTGCGACCGCTGCGGTGTTGAAGTCACCAAGGCCAAGGTCCGCCGCGAGCGTATGGGTCATATCGAACTTGCCTGCCCTGTCTCTCATATCTGGTATTTCAAAGGAATTCCCAGCCGTATGGGCCTGATCCTGGAGATCCCGCCCAGAGCACTGGAAAGAGTTCTGTATTTTGCTTCTTATATCGTGCTGGATCCCATGGACAGCGGGCTTCAGTATAAGCAGCTGCTGTCGGATACGGAATACAATCAGGCAGTCGAAGAAGGTAAAAAGTTCCGCGCCGGTATGGGCGCTGAGGCTATTAAAGAACTGCTTCAGAGCATCGACCTGGACAAGCTGGATAAGGAGCTGCGCAAGGAGCTGGAAACTGCCAGCGGCCAGAAACGCCTCCGCGTCATCAAACGGCTTGAAGTCGTCGAATCCTTCCTGAAATCCGGAAACCGTCCTGAGTGGATGATCCTGGATGTTGTCCCGGTCATTCCTCCGGATATACGCGCCATGGTTCCTCTGGACGGCGGACGGTTCGCTACCTCCGACCTGAACGATCTGTACCGCAGGGTCATCAACCGTAATAACCGTCTGAAACGTCTTTTGAGCCTAGGCGCTCCGGATATCATCGTACGCAACGAAAAACGCATGCTGCAGGAAGCTGTCGACGCTTTGATCGATAACGGCCGCCGCGGCCGCCCGGTCACGGGTCCCGGAAGCCGTGCCTTAAAGTCTCTTTCCGACATGCTCCGCGGTAAGCAGGGACGTTTCCGTCAGAACCTTCTGGGTAAACGAGTCGACTACTCCGGACGTTCCGTTATCGTTGTCGGACCTGAGCTTCGTTTCTATCAGTGCGGTCTTCCTAAAGAAATGGCGATCGAACTGTTCAAACCTTTCGTTATGAAGAAGATGGTAGCGAAAGAGAAGGCTCATAACATCAAGCAGGCCAAGAGAATGGTCGAACGCCTGAATCCCGAAGTATGGGATATGCTGGAAGAGGTCATCAAGGAGCATCCGGTCATGCTGAACCGGGCTCCGTCTCTGCATCGTCTGTCCATCCAGGCATTTGAGCCCGTGCTGGTCGAGGGACGCGCCATCAAGCTGCATCCCCTTGTCTGCGCACCTTTCAACGCAGACTTTGACGGTGACCAGATGGCCGTTCATGTTCCGCTGTCCATCGAGGCTCAGACAGAGTGCCGCTTTATGCTGCTGTCTACCAACAACCTGCTGAAACCTTCCGACGGAGGTGTCGTAACCGTTCCTTCTCAGGATATGGTCCTGGGCATGTACTATCTGACGATGGTACGTCCCGATAAACCCGGCACCGGCCGTATGTTCAAAGACGAGAACGAAGCGCTGGCAGCTTACTTCAACAAAGAAGTAGATATGCATGCGCCGATCCGTGTACGCCGTACCGTTACGACTCCGGACGGTCAGGAAGTGACCGGTACCATCTGGACCACGGTCGGCCGTATTATCCTGAATGAAAAGATCCCTCAGGATCTGGGAATTCAGAAACGCGATCCCGCAGATCCTCTGACCTACCTTCCTCATGAACTGGATTTCGATCAGCTGGCTGACGACAGTCTGGCTCCCGACCAGATCCGGTTTGTTCCTCAGAAAGGCTTTAAAGGGCAGAAGGCACCCGATCTGGTCGTATGCCCGTCTCCGATCGGTAAAAAGCAGATCAAACCGATCCTGCAGAATTGTATCGATGTTCACGGCATCACCTATACCATTGATATCCTGGATAACATTAAAGCCCTCGGCTTTAAGTATTCTACCCTGAGCGGTATTTCCATCGCGATCTCGGACGTTGTCATCCCGGATAAGAAGTGGGAGATGGTCAACAAGGCTGAGAATGTCGTTGCGACCATCAACAAAAAGTACCGCCACGGTCTGATGACCGATGAAGAACGTCACAAAGAAACCATTGATACCTGGACCCATACCATCAATGAGATCACCGAACAGCTGGCACCCAGCATGGGTGAAGATAACGAAATCTTCTACATGATCGATTCCGGCGCCCGCGGTTCTAAAGATCAGCTGAAGCAGCTGGCTGCCATGCGCGGTCTTATGGCCTCTCCTTCCGGTGAGATCATTGAGCTGCCTATCAAGTCCTGCCTAGCAGAAGGTCTGGATGTACAGGAGTACTTCATTTCGGCCCACGGCACCCGTAAAGGTCTGACCGATACGGCCCTTCGTACTGCTGACTCGGGCTATTTGACCCGCCGTCTGGTCGATGTATCCCAGAACATGATCGTTCGTGAAGAAGACTGCTGCGCCGACGGCCGGGAAGTCAAAGGTATCTGGGTCGAGGCTTACAAGGGTTATGAGATCTCCCAGGAGGGGGACCAGACCAAAAAGGTCGAGACCATTATCGAGCCTCTGGAAGAGCGTGTCCGCGGCCGCTGGTCAATCCTGGATGTCAAGGATCCCATGACCGGAGAGGTCATCGTTCCGGCTGACACCATGATCACCCCCGAACAGGCCAGAAAGATCGAGAAAGCCGGGATCACCAGGGTTTATATCCGTACGGTCCTGACCTGCCAGAGCAGGTCCGGTGTCTGCGCCAAGTGCTATGGTTCGGATATGAGCAACGGAAATCCGGTACGTGTCGGTGAGGCAGTCGGCATTATTGCCGCTCAGTCTATCGGTGAGCCCGGTACTCAGCTGACCATGCGTACTTTCCATGCCGGCGGTATTGCCAACGCTGCCGATATCACTCAGGGACTTCCTCGTGTACAGGAATTGTTCGAAGCCCGTAAACCTAAAGGACTTGCCGTTATGGCTGAGTTCGGCGGCGTGGTAGAGGACAATACCAACCGTAAAAAGAGAGAGATCACCATCATCAACCAGGACAGCACAAAGACGAAGACCTATTCGATCCCGTTCGGGGCTACGGTCTGCGTTCAGGACGGCGAGACTATCGAAGCCGGTGATCCTCTGACCGAAGGTTCTATGGATCTTCAGGAACTGCTGCGCCTGAAAGGTTTGATCGCTGTCCAGGATTACCTGATCGCCCAGGTTCAGCGTGTATACCGTTCTCAGGGTGTAGATATCAACGATAAACATGTCGAGATCATTGTTCACCAGATGCTTCGCCGCGTCCGCGTCGATGATAACGGTGACACCGATATGCTACCCGGTTCGCTGGTAGATTACCTTGAGTTTGAAGATAAGAACAAGAAAGCGGAAGAAGCCGGCCTTCGTCCGGCCCAGGGCAACAGGATCCTGCTGGGTATTACCAAATCTTCTTTGGCAACGGATTCCTTCCTGTCCGCCGCTTCCTTCCAGGAGACCACCCGCGTTCTGACCGATGCTGCCATCAAAGGCAAGGTCGATCCGCTGGAAGGCCTGAAAGAGAACGTTATTATCGGTAAGCTGATCCCGGCCGGGACCGGTATGCCGCAGTATCAGCGCACCCAGTATAAACTGTACGGAGATCCCGTCGACACCGGCGATGATCTTCTGCAGGAGGATGCTTCTCTGAACACCGAAGACGAGCCCGCAGAAGAAACTGTGGACGATGATCTTTCTTCTCAACTTGACCATATGGTATCCGGTAAGGAAAGCGCTGATAATACAACAAAATAATTCTGAAAAGAATTGACATTGACTGAATCAGAGTGTTATACTGAACAAGTCTGTGTAAGGGGCAGATGGTATCCATCTGCCCTTTATATAAATCTTTAAACAGGAGGTGCCAAAATGCCTACTTTTAATCAGCTGGTAAGAAAAGGAAGACAGGTTTCCGTTAAGAAATCGACTGCTCCCGCCCTGCAGAAAGGCTGGAACACGCTGCAGAAGAAAGCTACGGATGTTTCTTCTCCCCAGAAACGCGGTGTCTGCACCGTCGTTAAGACCGATACCCCTAAGAAACCTAACTCCGCTCTGCGTAAGATCGCTCGTGTCCGTCTGAGCAACGGCGTAGAAGTTACCGCTTATATCCCCGGCGAAGGTCACAACCTTCAGGAGCACAGCGTGGTCCTGATCCGCGGCGGCCGTGTCAAGGATATGCCCGGTGTTCGTTACCACATCGTACGTGGCGTTCTGGATACGGCCGGCGTTGCCAACCGTCATCAGGGACGTTCCAAGTACGGCGCAAAGCGCCCGAAGAAGTAATTGTAGGAAAAAGGTACCAATCATGATAGAGGGCATCCTCTTTTGATTGGTGCGAATCACGTAGGGCTTTTATGTGAGTACCTGTGATCTAATTTTATAATTAAGGAGGGAAGAATCGTGCCTAGAAGAGGACATATTGCCCACAGAGACGTGCTGCCGGATCCTGTGTATAACAATAAGGTAGTTACGAAACTCATCAACAGCATTATGGTTGACGGCAAGAAGGGCGTCGCACAGAAGATCGTTTACGGCGCGTTCGACCAGATTGCCGCAAAGACTGACAAGAACCCTGTCGAGGTCTTTGAGACCGCTATGAATAACATCATGCCGGTTCTGGAAGTTAAAGCAAGACGTGTCGGCGGTGCTACCTACCAGGTTCCTATGGAGGTGCGCCCTGAGCGCAGACAGACCCTTGGCTTACGCTGGCTGACCACCTTCTCACGTGCAAGAAGCGAGAAGACCATGGAAGACCGTCTGGCCAATGAGATCATGGATGCGGCTAATAATACCGGTGCATCCGTTAAGAGAAGAGAAGATGCCCATAAGATGGCCGAGGCCAACAAGGCATTCGCTCACTTCAGATTCTAAGGAGGAACTTCAGTGCCTAGAGAATATTCGCTGGCAAATACGCGTAATATCGGTATCATGGCCCATATCGATGCCGGTAAAACTACTCTGACTGAACGAATTCTGTTCTATACCGGCAAAACTCATAAAATCGGTGAAACTCACGACGGTACCGCTCAGATGGACTGGATGGCCGAGGAGCAGGAGCGTGGTATTACCATTACCTCCGCCGCAACTACCTGTTTTTGGAAGGGCAACCGTATCAACATTATCGATACTCCCGGCCACGTTGATTTCACCGTTGAGGTTGAGCGTTCTCTGCGTGTTCTGGACGGTTCTGTAGCCGTATTCAGTGCCCGCGGCGGCGTTGAGCCCCAGTCCGAAAATGTATGGCGTCAAGCCGATGTTTACAATGTTCCTCGTGTTGCTTTCGTCAACAAGATGGATGTTGTCGGAGCTGATTTCAGAAATGCTATCCAGATGATGAAAGATCGTCTGAAGGCTAATGCGATCGCTGTTCAGCTGCCGATCGGAAAAGAAGACACCTTCCGCGGTGTCATCGATCTGATGCGCATGCGTGCTGAGATCTACCATGACGAGCTTGGTGAGAACATCACCGACGAAGAGATCCCGGCTGATATGAAAGATGAAGCAGAAGCAGCCCGCACCGAGATGGTGGAAGCCATCTGCGAACTGGATGAGGACCTTATGGAGAAGTACCTCGAAGGCGAGGAGATCTCTATCGAGGAGCTGAAAAAGGTTCTGCGCAAAGGCGTCTGCGAAGTTAAGATTTTCCCTGTATTCTGCGGTTCTGCTTACAAAAATAAAGGTGTTCAGCTGCTGCTGGACGGAATCGTTGATTACATGCCGTCACCTCTGGATATCCCTCCGGTCGAGGGTACTCTGTTGGACGGCACTACCGAGGATCATCGTGAATCGGATGACAGTGAGCCTTTCGCTGCTCTTGCCTTCAAGATCATGACCGATCCTTTCGTTGGTAAACTGGCTTATTTCCGTGTTTATTCCGGAACCGCCAAAGCCGGTTCTTATGTTCTGAACTCGACCAAAGACAAGAAGGAGCGTCTTGGACGTATCCTTCTGATGCACGCTAACAAGCGCCAGGAGCTGGAAGAAGTTTATTCCGGCGATATCGCCGCTGCGGTAGGACTTAAATACACTACCACCGGTGATACCCTTTGCGATGAGAACCATCCGATCATCCTCGAGTCGATGGAATTCCCGGATCCCGTTATCTCGATCGCGATCGAACCTAAGACCAAGGCTGGTCAGGAAAAGATGGGTATCGCTCTGGCAAAACTTGCCGAGGAAGATCCTACCTTCCGTACTCATACGGATCAGGACAGCGGACAGACCATCATCGAAGGTATGGGCGAGCTGCATCTTGAGATCATCGTTGACCGTCTGCTGCGTGAATTCCACGTAGAGGCTAATGTCGGCGCACCTCAGGTTGCCTATAAGGAAGCTCTTACCAAACCCTGCGATGTACAAGGTAAGTTCGTTCGTCAGTCCGGTGGTAAAGGTCAGTACGGTGATTGTAAAGTCCGCTTCTATCCGACGGATCCTAACGGTGAAAAGACCTACGAGTTCGTCAACTCCATCGTCGGCGGTGCTGTACCGAAAGAGTACATTCCCGCTATTGACGAGGGTATCCAGGAAGCGATGCAGTCCGGCATGCTGGCCGGTTATCCGGTAGTCGGCCTTAAGGCTGAGCTGTATGACGGTTCTTATCATGAAGTCGATTCTTCTGAAATGGCCTTCCATATCGCCGGTTCCATGGCTATGAAGGAAGCTATGAAGAAGGGTGCGATGACTCTTCTTGAACCTATCATGCGTGTCGATATTACCGTTCCCGAAGAGTACATGGGCGATGTCATCGGCGACATCAACTCCCGCCGCGGCCGTGTCAGCGGTATGGAGTCCATGAACGGCAGCGAGATCATTCACAGTATGGTTCCGCTGGCTGAAATGTTCGGATACGCAACGGATCTTCGTTCCAAGACTCAGGGACGCGGTACCCATTCCATGTTCTTTGATCACCTGGAACCTGTTCCGAAAAATGTTGCTGAAAAAGTCCTTGCTGACAAAGCAAGCAAGTAAGCATTCAGACAAAGCTTCTGAAGCCCTGAAAACGGTATCGTCTGCAGGGCCTCAGAACCTGTTTCAGACAGGAAATTTGTCTTGCAAATGGGCAATGTTTTCACTATAATTAGTGTGATTATTGCCGGCTATAATTTATAGGAGGAATTCATAATGGCAAAAGAGAAGTTCGAAAGAACTAAACCCCATGTTAACATTGGTACCATTGGCCATGTTGACCACGGTAAAACTACCCTGACCGCAGCTATTACCAAAGTCCTTTCCGTACGTGAGGGCCTGGGCTCTGCTGTTGCCTTCGATATGATCGATAAGGCACCTGAGGAGCGTGCGCGTGGAATCACCATCAACACCGCACATGTAGAGTATGAGACCAAGAAACGTCACTATGCTCATGTTGACTGCCCCGGCCATGCTGATTATGTAAAGAACATGATCACCGGCGCAGCTCAGATGGATGGCGCTATCCTGGTAGTTGCTGCTACCGATGGTGTTATGGCACAGACCCGTGAGCACATTCTGCTGGCTCGTCAGGTAGGTGTTCCTTACATCGTCGTATTCCTGAACAAGTGCGATATGGTCGATGACGAGGAAATCCTTGAAATCGATGAAATGGATATCCGTGACCTGCTGAACGAGTATGGTTTCCCCGGAGACGATACTCCTATCATCCGCGGTTCTGCCCTGAAAGCTCTGGAAGATCCCAACAGCAAATGGGGAGACGATATCATCAAATTGATGGATACCGTTGATGAGTATATTCCTGAGCCTGTTCGTGATACCGATAAACCTTTCCTGATGCCTGTTGAGGATATCTTCACCATCACCGGACGCGGTACTGTTGCTACCGGCCGTGTAGAGCGTGGCGTTCTTAAGGTTTCCGAGGAAGTTGAGCTGGTTGGTCTGCATCATGAAGTTAAGAAGTATGTTGTTACCGGTCTTGAGATGTTCCACAAGACTCTGGACTTCGCAGAAGCAGGCGACAACGTTGGTATCCTTCTTCGTGGTGTTACCCGTCAGGAGATCCAGCGTGGTCAGGTATTGGCTAAACCCGGTACCGTAACTCCTCACCACAAATTCAAGGGTCAGGTATATGTACTGAAGAAGGAAGAGGGCGGCCGTCATACTCCTTTCGTTACTGATTATCGTCCTCAGTTCTACTTCCGTACCACCGATGTTACCGGCGTTATCACCCTTCCCGAGGGCGTTGATATGTGCATGCCCGGCGATAACGTTGAAATGACTGTTGAGCTGATTTATCCTGTCGCAATGGAAAAAGGTCTGCGTTTCGCCATCCGTGAGGGCGGCCATACCGTAGGCGCTGGCTCCGTTACCGAGATCATTGAGTGATCTTTCAACAGATAAGTTTCGGACCTTGTTCGAAACGATCTAATAAAGGAGATGCCGAAAGGCATCTCCTTTTGTATTATCGAAAATGCACAAAAATATCCCGAAAAAATACCGAAAGTTTTCTAGTATTTCATGAAAATGCGTAAAACAATCGTTGCTTTCCTGCAAAGCATGTGTTAAAATATTCGAGCGTGACAAAAAGTGAGTGATGATCCGGGAGGTTGCACACGGAAGAATCCTTGGAAGAATCCTTTAATAAGGCTTTTAGTGTGGGAATTCACGGGGAGCGAATGTCTAGTTCACGAAACGGACGACAAGAGTCACTGTACAATTGAATTAGTGCGGCATATTCCTTTTTCTGCTTGTTCAAGGAAATGAAACGCACGGCTAGGTGTACAGTCACACATGTCGCAGCACTGCGTCTTCAGTGCATTCAAGCGATTAAGGAGGCTGTTTTTTTATGGCAGAAAGTAAAGCAACAAAGATCCGTATTACCTTGAAGGCCTATGATCATCAGCTGATCGATCAGGCTGCAAAGAAGATCGTTGAAACTGCGATCCGTACCGGATCCGAAGTCAGCGGTCCTATCCCGCTTCCGACTCAGAAAGAAGTCGTAACGGTTCTGCGCGCTGTATTCAAGTATAAGGATTCCCGGGAACAGTTCGAACAGAGAACTCACAAGAGACTGGTCGACATTCTCAATCCCAACAAAAAGACTTTGGATGCTCTTTCCAGACTGGAACTTCCGGCTGGCGTAGACATTCAGGTCACTGCTAAAAACTAATCAGAAACCCGAACAAGCAATTCTAACACAGACGGTTATTTCGGTTGACATATAGTGTGCCAGCTTAATGACCTAGGATGAACCGCCTTATAAAGGCGGGTCCGCTGTAGATTATTAGGAGGTTAGACCATGAAGAAAGCCATTCTGGCAAAGAAGATCGGCATGACACAGATCTTCGATCAGGAAACCGGCGAGATGATCCCCGTTACTGTCCTGGAAGCAGGTCCCTGCACGGTGCTTCAGGTAAAGACGGTTGAGCATGACGGTTATTCGGCTGTTAAGGTAGGCTTCGGCGATACCCGCGAGAAGCTTGTCAGCAAACCGGATAAGGGTCAGTTCAAAGCTGCCGGCAGTGCTGTAAAGAGCACCGTAAAGGAATTCAGACTTGACAATGCCGAAGAGTGCAAGGTCGGCGACGAGATCAAGGCTGACACGTTCCAGGCTGGTGACAAAGTTGACGTTGCAGGCACCAGCAAAGGTAAAGGTTATCAGGGCGGTATCCACCGCTGGGGACTGCACAGAGGACCTATGGAGCATGGTTCCAAATACCATCGTTCCTCCGGATCTCTTGGTGCATCTACCGATCCGGCCCGTGTATTCAAAGGCAAAAAATTGGCCGGACATATGGGCGACGTTCATGTAACGGTACAGAATCTTGAAGTTGTTCGCGTTGATGCTGAGCGCAACCTGCTTCTGATCAAAGGTTCCGTTCCGGGACCGAAGAAAGCTGTTGTTACCGTTATCAACAGCGTTAAGGCTTGATTGAAGGAGGAAAGAACATGGCTAAAGTTGCTGTTTATAAAATGGACGGCACTCAGAACGGCGAAATCGAACTGAACGATTCCGTTTTTGGTGCTGAAGTCAATGTTCCGGTTATGCACGAAGCAGTTGTTGCTCACCTGGCAGCGCTCAGACAGGGCACGCAGAGTGCAAGGACCCGTGCAGAAGTTAGCGGCGGCGGCAAGAAACCTTATCGTCAGAAGGGTACAGGCCGTGCCCGTCAGGGATCTATCCGTTCACCTCAGTGGGTCGGCGGCGGTGTTGTCTTTGCTCCGAAACCGCGCGATTATGCTGTTAAAATGAATAAAAAGGCTCGCCGCGTTGCGATCCGCAGCGCTTTGACAAGCTGCGTTCAGGAGAATAAGCTTACCGTTCTCGACGAGTTGACCCTCAGCGAGATCAAGACGAAAGACATGGTCAAAGTTCTTGATCAGTTCAAGCTGAACAAGGCCCTTGTCCTTCTGACCGGTGACAATAAAAACGTTATTCTCTCAGCCCGCAACATCCCGGATGTAAAAACGCTTCCTGCCGAACAGGTTAACGTTTACGACGTTCTGAAGTATGAGAACCTGGTCGCTACGAAAGATGCGATCGAGAAGATTGAAGAGGTGTTTGCATAATGGCAGATCTGAAATACTACGACGTAATTATCAAACCCGTGATCACTGAAAAAAGCATGGGCATGCTGGGAGACAAAAAGTATACCTTTATCGTCAATCCCGATGCTACCAAAGTTCAGATCCATGAAGCTGTTGAAAAGATGTTCGACGGTGCTAAGGTAAAAAGTGTTAATACTATGAACCGCCGCGGCAAGAATAAGAGAAGAGGTTATACGACAGGACGCACCAATGATATCAAGCGTGCAGTCGTAACTCTGACCGAAGACAGCAAAGATATCGAATTCTTCCAGGGAATCTGATTCGGTCAGATCCGGTAATTCCATTATCTAATGAAGTGTACCGAAAGGAGAAATTATAATGGCTATTAAAACCTATAAGCCTTATACCGCTTCTCGGAGAAATATGACCAGCACCTCTTATGAGGGTATTGCCAAAAATGATCCCGAAAGGTCGCTGACCGTTCGCGTTAAGAACAACGCAGGACGCAACAACTACGGTAAGATCACCGTCCGTCATCAGGGCGGCGGCTCCAAGAAGCTTTACAGAATCGTTGATTTTAAGAGAGATAAAGACAACATTCCGGCAACTGTTCGTCAGATCGAGTACGATCCTAACCGTACTGCTTTCCTTGCTCTTCTGGTTTATGCCGATGGCGAAAAACGCTACATCATCGCACCGGAAGGCCTGAAGGCGGGCGACAAAGTCGTAAGCGGCAGCGGCGTCGAGATCCGCACCGGAAACGCGCTTCCTTTAAAAGATGTTCCTACCGGCACTTATGTTCATAACATTGAGCTTAAAGCCGGCAAAGGCGGCCAGATGGTTCGTGCAGCCGGAAATGCTGCACAGCTGATGGCTAAAGAGAATGGTTTCGCTACGCTGAGACTTCCCTCCGGCGAGATGAGAATGGTTTCTCTTGACTGCCGCGCCACCATCGGCCTCGTCAGCAACGGCGACCATGAGCTGGTAAACGTTGGAAAAGCAGGGCGTACGAGAAACAAGGGCATTCGTCCTACCGTTCGTGGTTCTGTTATGAACCCCAATGACCATCCGCATGGCGGCGGCGAGGGAAAAGCTCCTGTTGGACATCCGTCACCTATGACTCCTTGGGGTAAACCTGCAATGGGTCTTAAGACTCGCAAGAAGAAACATTCCGACAAATATATCGTTCGCAGCCGTGCGAAGAGCAGCAAATAAGGAGGCATAATAAATGGCGCGTTCCTTAAAGAAAGGTCCGTTCGCGGACGCATCGTTATTAAAGAAAGTAGAAGCTTTGAATGCATCCGGCGATAAACAGGTCATCAAGACCTGGTCCCGCCGTTCTACGATTTTCCCGTCTTTCGTTGGTCATACCCTTGCGGTTCATGACGGCAGAAAACATGTTCCGGTTTATGTAACCGAGGATATGGTAGGTCACAAGCTGGGTGAGTTTGTTGTTACCCGCACCTATCGCGGACATGTTAAAGATGAGAAAAAGGCAGGAGTTGCTCCTGCTGCCAAGTAACTTAAATCGTTAAGGAGGATCTAAAATGGCGAAAGGACATAGAAGCCAGATTAAGCGGGAACGTAATGCCAACAAGGACCAGCGTCCGAGAGCAAGCGTTACGTATGTAAGCATTCCCGTTACTAAGGCTAAGATCGTATTAGATACCATTAAAGGTAAAGATGTTGCCCTTGCTTCTGCTATTCTTGCCGCTACTCCCCGTGAAGGCGCAAGAGTGATCAGCAAGGTGCTTGACTCAGCTGTAGCAAATGCACAGTATGCAGCTTCCGAGCGTGATATGGATATTGACACCAACAAGCTTTTCGTAGAAGAAGCTTTTGCAAACCAGGGTCCCACTCTTAAGAGAATCAGACCTCGCTCTCAGGGAAGAGCGGATCGTATTCTGAAGAGATCCAGCCACATCACTATTATTCTGAATCAGAGATAAGGAGGAGACTCATGGGTCAGAAAGTTAATCCGCATGGACTGAGAGTCGGAGTTATTCAGGATTGGGATACCAAATGGTATGCTGATTCCAAACAGTTCGGAGATCTCCTGGTTGAAGACCGCAAGATCCGTAATTTCCTTAAAGAGAAACTGTATCAGGCAGGTATTTCCAAAATCGAGATCGAGCGTGCGGCCGGACGCATCAAAGTGATCGTTTATACCGCAAAGCCCGGTATCATCATCGGCAAAGATGCAGTCGGCGTTAAAATGCTGAAAGATGAGCTGCAGACCATGACCGAAAGCAAAGTTTCTCTGAATATCGTTGAGGTCAGACGCCCTGAACGCGACGCTCAGCTGGTTGCTGAGAACATCGCTCAGCAGCTGGAGAATCGTGTTTCTTTCCGCCGTGCTATGAAACAGTCCATCAGCCGTGCTATGAAAGCCGGTGCTAAAGGCGTTAAAGCTACGGTCGGCGGACGTGTCGGCGGTGCAGAGATCGCACGTGACGAGTCTTACAACGAAGGTGTGCTTCCTCTTCAGACCTTACGCGCAAACATTGACTACGGTTTTGCAGAAGCACATACCGCATATGGTAAGCTTGGCGTTAAAGTATGGATCAACCATGGTGAGGTTCTTCCTGTAAAAGCCAAGAAAGAAGGGAGCGATAACTAATGTTAATGCCTAAACGAGTAAAGCATCGTAAGCAGTTCCGCGGCAGCATGGCCGGAAAAGTTACCAAGGGCAACCGCATTACTTACGGTGATTACGGATTAGTTGCCACCACACCCGGATGGATCAAATCCAATCAGATCGAAGCTGCCCGTGTTGCCATGACCCGTTATGTAAAACGCGGCGGACAGATCTGGATCAAAATTTTCCCGGACAAGCCTGTTACTGCAAAACCGGCTGAAACCCGAATGGGTTCCGGAAAAGGTGCTGTTGAGTATTGGGTAGCTGTTGCAAAACCTGGCCGCGTTCTGTTTGAGATCGGCGGAGTAAGTGAGACAGATGCTAAAGAGGCTCTTCGCCTTGCAAGTTACAAGCTCCCCATCAAATGCAAGATCATTTCCCGCGAAGCTCTGGAAGCTCAGCTTGGGCCGAAAGAATAAGCGGATGATAGAGGATGGTGAACAAAAGTGAAGAAAACCGAATACGTAAATGATCTTAAAGTTAAAACTCCCGATCAGCTGCAGGCAGAATTGACCGCAGCAAAGAAGGAATTATTCAATCTCCGTTTTCAGAATGCCACCAATCAGCTGAACAATACAGCACGTATCAAGGAAGTTCGCAAGAACATTGCGCGCATCCAGACTGTATTGACTGAAAAGGCTAATCAGTAACGGACTAACAGGAGGTTTTGAAATTGGAGAGAAATCTTAGAAAGACCATGGTTGGTACCGTTTCCAGCGATAAAATGGATAAGACGGTTGTTGTAAAGGTTGTTAATAACGTACAGCATCCGGACTATGGCAAGATCATTAAGAAGACTTACACTCTGAAGGCTCATGACGAGAACAATGAGTGCCATGTAGGCGACCGCGTAAGAGTTATGGAGACCAGACCTTTGTCCAAAGACAAAAGATGGCGCGTTGTCGAAATCGTTGAAAAGGCAAAATAATTAATTTAGGAGGTTGCCAATCATGCTTCAAACTGAGAGCCGGTTGGTGGTTGCCGATAACACAGGTGCCAGAGAACTTCTGGTCATCCGTGCCATGGGCGGATCAACCCGTAGATATGCCGCAGTTGGTGATGTAGTCGTTTGTGCTGTCAAAGATGCAACACCCGGCGGAGTTGTAAAAAAAGGCGATGTTGTTAAAGCAGTCGTTGTTCGTACCAAGAGACCGATCCGTCGCCAGGACGGGAGCTACATCCGTTTCGATGAGAATGCAGCTGTAATTATTAATGATGATAAGACCCCGACCGGTACCCGTATCTTTGGGCCTGTCGCCAGAGAGCTTCGTGAAAAGAACTACATGCGTATCCTTTCCCTGGCTCCTGAGGTTCTTTAATGGAGGTGTCACCATGGCAAAACTGAAGATCAAGAAGAATGACACTGTTCGCGTTATCAGCGGTAAAGATAAAGGTAAAGAGGGTAAAATCCTTGTTGTTGATCAGGAGAATGCACGTGTGATCGTTGAAGGCGTTAATATGGTTACCAAGCATATGAAACAGACCAATGCTGAGAACCAGGCCGGTATCGTTCATAAGGAAGCTCCGATCGATGTATCCAATGTTATGCTGGTACATGACGGAAAAGTTACCCGCGTCGGCATCAAGACAGAAGTTAAGACTGTTGACGGCAAGGAAAAAGTTACTCGCACGCGTTACGCCAAGTCCAACGGTGATGTGATTGACTAATAGGAGGTAATGAACAGTGAGTAGCCGAATGAAAGAGTACTATTTAAATAATGTCGTTCCGGAACTGGTCAAGAAGTTCAATTATAAAAACATGATGGAAGTTCCGAAACTGGAAAAGATCGTCATCAACATGGGTGTCGGCGAGGCTAAGGATAATCCGAAAGCTCTCGAGAGCGCTGTTTCTGATCTGACAATTATTTCCGGACAGAAGCCGATCATCACCAAAGCGAAAAAGTCTATCGCAAACTTCAAAATTCGTGAGGGAATGGCCATTGGCTGCAAAGTTACCCTTCGCGGTGTTAGAATGTATGATTTTGCTGATCGTCTGATCAGCCTGGCACTGCCTCGTGTACGTGACTTCCGCGGTGTTTCCGCCGATTCTTTCGATGGCCGCGGCAACTATGCTCTGGGTATCAAAGAACAGCTGATCTTCCCTGAGATCAGTTACGATAAGATCGATAAAGTACGCGGCATGGACATCATCTTCGTTACCACCGCTAAAACGGATGAAGAAGCAAAAGAGTTGCTTGCCCTGATGGGAATGCCGTTCGTTAAGTAAGATTCGCTTAGGAGGATAAAGTTACATGGCTAAAACATCCATGAAAGTTAAGCAGCAGCGCAAACCTAAGTTTTCTACCAGAGCGTACACCCGCTGCAAGATCTGCGGACGTCCCCACTCCGTAATTCGTAAGTACGGCATCTGCCGTATCTGTTTCCGTGAACTGGCTTATAAGGGTCAGATCCCGGGCGTTAAAAAGGCCAGCTGGTAAGCTTAAGTTTGAACCATAACAGGAGGTAATTCCAAGATGACGATGAGTGATCCCATTGCCGATATGCTGACCCGTATCCGCAACGGAAACGTGGCTAAGCACGACACGGTTGATGTTCCTTTTTCCAAAGAAAAGGAATCCATCGCTGCTATCCTGCAGAATGAAGGCTATATTCAGAAACAGGAAGTTGTTGAGGACGGCAAGTTTAAGACTATTCGTATTACATTAAAGTACGGCAAAGATAAAAACGATAAGGTTATCAGCGGAATCAAGAAGATTTCCAAACCCGGTCTTCGTATTTATGCCAACAAGGACGAACTGCCGAAGGTTCTCGGTGGTTACGGTATTGCGATCATTTCCACAAACAAAGGCGTTATGACTGACCGTGAAGCTCGTAAAGCGGGCGTTGGCGGCGAAGTCGTAGCATTTGTTTGGTAATCGAGATTAGGAGGTAAATAAGCATGTCTCGAATCGGCAGACAGCCTGTTGATATTCCTCAGGGAGTAGACGTTACCGTTAACGCTGATGAA
This sequence comes from uncultured Eubacteriales bacterium, assembly GCA_900315265.1. Taxonomy (GTDB): domain Bacteria; phylum Bacillota; class Clostridia; order Lachnospirales; family Bianqueaceae; genus RUG760. Next base: position 11,424 of record OMYN01000006.1, on the reverse strand, counting down.
CACAGCATTACCGTAAAAGGACCCAAAGGCACTCTTACGCATACGTATCCCGAGAGCATCACGGTAGAAAGCAAAGATAATCAAATTCATGTAACCCGTCACAGCGACGACAAATCACATCGCGCGCTGCACGGTCTGACCAGAGCTCTGATCCATGACATGGTCGTTGGAGTAACCCAGGGCTATGAAAAGCATCTGGAGATCAACGGCGTTGGTTACAGAGCTGCCAAAGAAGGTAAAAACCTGAACCTGTCCCTTGGATATTCACATCCGGTCATCATTCCGGATCCGGAAGGAATCGAGACCGAGGTCAAAGATCAGGTCAATATCATTGTCCGCGGCATCGACAAGGAACTGGTAGGACAGCATGCGGCCAATATCCGCTTCAAGCGCCCGCCGGAGCCTTATAAAGGAAAAGGTATCAAGTACGACTATGAGCATATCCGTCGTAAAGTCGGAAAGACCGGTAAATAAGGTAGAAAGGTGACAAGGAACAATGATTACGAAAAAGCACAGTAACCGCATTGAAAAACATAACAGAATGCGTGTTTCGATCACCGGAACCACCCAGCGCCCGCGCCTCAGCGTTTTCCGCAGTGACAAACATATCTATGCTCAGGTGATCGACGACACGAACGCTACCACGCTTGCCGCTGCATCCACCAATGAGAAAGAAGTTAAAGATAAAGTAGAGCACACCAATACCGTTGAAGCCGCAAAGGCCGTAGGCGAACTGGTTGCAAAACGTGCCCTTGAAAAAGGTATCACTGAGGTTGTTTTCGACCGTGGCGGTTTCCTGTATCACGGAAAAGTTCAGGCACTTGCAGACGCGGCCAGAGAAGCCGGACTGAAGTTCTGATAACGGAGGCTATGAATGAGTAACGTAAAGATTGATCCCAGCACTCTGGGCGAACTGGAAACCAAATTGGTGACCATCAAGCGCGTAACCAAAGTTACTAAGGGCGGCAAGAACATGAAATTCACCGCACTGGTCGTTGTCGGAGACAGAAACGGTCATGTAGGTTACGGTCTTGGCAAGTCCATTGAAATTCCCGAAGCAATCCGCAAGGGTGAAGAAGAAGCTAAAAAGAACATGATCTTCGTTCCCAGAGACGAAGCTAACTCCATTCCTTACACGACTAAAGGTGTAGCCGGAAGAGCTTCCGTTCTGCTGATGAACGCTAAAGAAGGTACCGGTATCATTGCCGGCGGTTCCACCCGAGCTGTTCTGGAACTTGCAGGAATTCAGAATATTCGTACCAAATCTCTGAATTCCAACAATAAGAACAACGTTGTCGCTGCTACGATTGCAGGACTTAAAACCCTGTACACTCCTGAGGAAATCGCTCAGAAACGCGGCAAGACCGTTGAAGAGATCTTAGGGTAAGGAGACAGATCATGGCAAAACTTAAAATTACGCTTGCAAAATCTCCGATCAGTGCAATCCCGAAGCAGCGCGCAACCGTTAAAGCGTTAGGTCTTACCAAGACGCAGAGAAGTGTTGTACAGCCTGATAACGCTGCTATCCGCGGAATGATCGCGAAAGTTAGCTACCTGTTAAAGGTTGAAGAAATTCAGGATTAAGGAGTTACAACATGGAGTTATTAGATTTAAAGCCGGCTGAAGGAGCCAAAAGAGACGGCTTCCGTGTAGGACGCGGCCATGGTACCGGCAACGGAAAAAGTTCCGGACGTGGTACGAAAGGTCAGAAAGCCCGTTCCGGCGGACATACCCGTGTCGGTTTTGAAGGCGGTCAGATGCCTCTGTACAGACGCCTTCCCAAACGTGGTATCAATAAGAAGATCCTGCATATCCCGGATGAGATCGTGGCGATCAACGTTGATCGTCTGAACAAGTTCGAAGATGGTACGGTTGTTACCCCCGAGCTCCTTGTTGAGTCCGGAGTCATCAGTGACGCTAAAGACGGTGTCAAAATCCTCGGCAACGGTGAGCTTACTAAAAAGCTGACCGTAAAAGTAGGCCGTTACAGCGCTTCTGCTAAAGAAAAAATCGAAGCAGCAGGCGGTTCGGCAGAGTGATCTCATGGTTTTCCATGAGTCCTTTGCAGAATCCACTGTATGCAGAATGGCTGCATAAAGGAGGGCATCGTTCTTGTTTACTACTATCAAAAACATCTTCAAAGTAAAAGATCTTAGAAAAAAAATCCTTTACACATTGATGATGCTTGCGCTGGTGCGGTTAGGCTCTCTGATCCCGAACCCCCTGATGGATGCGTCTGCTGTTAAACAGTATTTCGCATCCGCCAGCGGAGTGATGGCCCTTTTCGACATCATGTCGGGAAACGCTTTCAGTCAGATGAACCTTTTCGCTATGGGCATCACCCCCTACATCAATGCTTCCATTATCATCAGCCTTCTGACCGTTGCTATTCCGAAACTGGAAGAACTTCAGGAGGATGGTGAATCCGGAAGAAAGAAGATCAACGAAATTACCCGTATCGTTACGGTCGGTCTGGCACTGATCCAGTCCTTTGGTATTTCCTTCGGACTCAGACATGCTTTTGTCAGCGATCTGGGTGTTGCTTGGTCTATCATCCTTTCGATGGCTGTATTTACCGCAGGTGCGGTATTTACTATGTGGATCGGTGAGAGCATTACCGAATACGGAGTAGGAAATGGTATTTCCCTGATCATCATGGTCAACGTTCTGTCCCGTGTACCTTCTACGATCACAACGCTTGGCAGTTATCAGAATGTCTGGATGACCATTACGGTCATTGTGGTTCTGCTTTTCATGTCAGCCTTTATTGTAGTCATGGAGCTGGCAGAGCGAAGGATCCCGATTCAGTATGCAAAACGGATGTCCGGACGGAAGATGTACGGCGGCAGCACGACATATATCCCGATCCGTGTGAATATGGCAGGTGTTATCCCGATCATCTTCGCTATTTCACTGATCAGTATGCCTCAGATCATTACCGGTTTCTTCAATTCGAATCCGACCGGCTGGTGGGGGACTGTTCTGAAGTGGCTGAATACTTCTCATCCCTTCGGAGCCTGCTTGTATGTAGCACTGATCATTTTCTTCACGTATTTCTATTCGGCTATTACTTATAACCCCAGAGAAATCGCGGAAAACCTCAAAAAGAACGGCGGTTTTATCCCGGGTATCCGTCCCGGAGCCCCGACTGCCGAGTATCTGAAAAAGACGTCCACTTACGTTATTACTATCGGCGCGATTATGCTTGCAATTGTTGCCGTCCTTCCCATCATCCTCCAGTTCATCTTTAAGATCGACAATCTGTCGATCAGCGGATCTTCTCTGATGATTGCGATCGGCGTTGCACTGGAAACTGTCAAACAGATCGAGAGCCAGTTGGTAATGCGTCATTATAAAGGTTTCCTTTCTGACTGATCGCATACTACGGAGGTCTCAAAATGAAACTGATCCTTTTAGGAGCACCTGGTGCCGGTAAAGGTACTCAGGCTACGCGACTGGAAGAAATTTTTAAGATTCCGCACATCTCAACAGGTGATATCTTCAGAAATAACCTGAAGAACAAAACGCCTCTTGGGCTGAAAGCGAAAGCTTATATGGACCAGGGACTCCTGGTCCCGGACGAACTCACTATTGATCTCGTTATGGACCGGCTCGCTGAAAATGACTGCAGGAATGGTTATATTCTTGACGGTTTTCCCAGAACTCAGGCTCAGGCTGAAGCCCTGGATGAAAGAGTCGAGATCGATGCAGCGATCGATGTAGATGTTCCGGACAAGCTTATCGTTGAACGTATGGCCGGAAGAAGAGTTTGTCCGAACTGCGGCGAACCGTACCATATCAAGTATGAACCTCCTAAAAAAGAAGGTATCTGCGATCGGTGCGGAACGGCTTTGATCATTCGAGAGGACGACAAGCCGGAAACCGTATTAAAACGCCTTGACGTCTATCATGAGCAGACCGCTCCTCTGATTGGACATTATAAGGAGGCAGGCAAGTTGATCCAGGTCGACGGAACTCAATCCGTTGATAAGGTAACACAAGACATCGTTGAAGCACTTAAAAAGTGACCGGTGCCGGTGGTGCTTCCGCTAAGTGAAAGCGGATCGATAACAAAACGAGTCGGTCAGCTTTCCGGTGTAACATACCAGACCGGAAAGATATTGAAAAGATCCGCGGCTGATACGGGCCGTAAAGGCCCGTCAGGATCTGATCATTGACTGATAAGCAGAAGTTGACGATCTGCTATCCAAAGCGGCAAAGGAAAGGATCCGGACCACATAAAAGATGGATCCCGTTGTGTAAAGTTGATTTGGAGGATTTGAATGTCTAAGAATGATGTAATTGAAGTAGAAGGAACCGTTGTTGAAAAGCTTCCGAATGCTATGTTCAAAGTTGAGATCCAGAACGGAGTCGTCGTGCTGGCTCACATCAGCGGAAAACTTCGCATGAACTACATTAAAATTTTACCCGGTGACAAGGTTACGATGGAATTGTCGCCGTATGATCTTACAAAAGGCCGAATCGTCTGGAGAGCAAAATAATCCGGACGGGAAAGGAGCGAAAAGATGAAAGTTCGTTCATCAGTTAAGCCTATGTGCGAGAAATGCAAGGTTATCCGCCGCAAGGGCAAGGTTATGGTCATTTGCGAGAACCCTAAGCATAAACAAAGACAAGGTTGATAGGAGGACACATTTTATGGCACGTATTTCTGGCGTTGATCTGCCGAATGAAAAACGAGTAGAAGCCGGACTGACCTATATCTATGGTATTGGCCCCTCCAGCGCCGTGCGTATTCTTAAAGAAGCAGGTGTCGATCCTGATACCCGCTGCCGCGATCTTTCTGATGAAGATGTTCAGAAGATTCGTAACGTGATCGACGCTTCCCAGATGGTTGAAGGTGACTTACGCCGTGAAGTTGCACTCAACATCAAACGGCTGACTGAAATCAGCTGCTACCGTGGGATCCGTCATAAGAGAAACCTTCCGGTACGCGGACAGAACACCAAGAACAATGCCCGCACCCGCAAAGGCCCTCGCCGCACGATTGCGAATAAGAAGAAATAATAGGAGGAGTTAATCGTGGCACAACAGAAAAATGTTAAAAAGAGCACGGTCCGCCGTGTTCGCAAAAACGTTGAAAAAGGCCAGGCTCATATTCAGTCTTCCTTCAACAATACGATCGTAACGTTAACGGATACTGCCGGAAATGCTCTCTCCTGGGCAAGTGCCGGCGGACTTGGCTTCCGCGGTTCTCGTAAAAATACTCCCTATGCCGCACAGATGGCTGCCGAGACCGCTGCAAAAGCAGCTATGGAGCATGGTCTGAAGAGTATCGAAGTATTCGTAAAGGGTCCCGGTGCCGGCCGAGAGGCTGCTATCCGCGCTCTGTCCGCAGCAGGACTCCAGGTTACCGCTATCAGCGATGTTACTCCTGTTCCTCACAACGGATGCCGCCCGCCGAAACGCAGAAGAGTCTAATCGAAGAGGAGGAAATATAAATGGCAGTGAATCGTACCCCGGTTCTGAAGAGATGCAGATCTCTTGACCTGGATCCCACGTATCTTGGTATTGATAAAAAGTCCAAACGTACCTTGAAACGTTCCAATCGTAAAATGTCTGAATACGGCAGTCAGCTGAGAGAAAAACAGAAGGCAAAGTTCATTTACGGAATCCTTGAAAAACAGTTCCGTCTTTACTATGAAACCGCTACCCGTATGAAGGGTCAGACCGGTGAGAACCTGATGGTCCTTCTGGAAACCCGTCTTGACAACATTCTTTTCCGCTGCGGCTGGGCTCGCACCAGAAAAGAAGCACGTCAGATGGTAGATCATAAATTTGTTACCGTTAACGGCAGCAGAGTCAACATTCCTTCTTACGAAGTTAAGGTAGGAGATGTGGTTGAGATCCGCGAAGGCCGCAAGACCTCCGATCGTATGAAACAGATCCTGGATGCTACTAACGGACGTGTAGTACCCGAATGGCTGGACTCCAACTCTGAGACGCTGAAAGCTACGGTCGTAGCACTTCCCAAGCGTGAGCAGATCGATGTTCCGGTCAATGAGATGCAGATCGTCGAGTTGTATTCCAAGTAATGCAGCCGGAAAGACATAATAAATGAAGGAGGTTTCCTGTGTTTGAATTTGAGAAGCCCAAAATTGCTGTGATGGACATCAGCGAAGATGGTACTTACGGCAAGTTCGTTGTTGAACCTCTGGAACGCGGCTATGCTACCACTCTCGGAAATTCTCTTCGCAGGATCATGCTGTCCTCTCTTCCGGGAGCCGCGATCTCTTCGATCAAGATCGACGGTGTGCTGCATGAGTTTTCTACCATTCCTGGTGTTAAGGAAGACGTTTCCGAAATCATCCTGAATCTGAAGAATGTTCACATCAAGTCCCATACGGACAGCACCGACCCCAAGAGTGCATATATCGAGTATGCCGGCGAGGGCGTTGTTCATGCTAGGGACATTAAAATGGACCAGGATTATGAAGTCGTTAATCCCGATCAGGTCATCGCTACGTTAAGCGGAGGACCCGATTCCAAATTAGCGATCGATCTTACGATCACCAAGGGCAGAGGATATGTCGGAGCCGATAAGAATAAGGATCCCGGACAGCCGATCGGAGTTATTCCCATCGACAGTCTGTATTCTCCTGTTGAGCGGGTCAACTTTAAGATTGAGAACACTCGTGTAGGACAGATCACGGACTACGACAAACTCACCCTGGAAGTTTGGACCAACGGAACGATCCGGCCGGATGAGGCGGTTTCTCTGGCTGCCAAAGTTTTGAACGACCATCTGGCTTTGTTCATCGATCTGTCGGATAGTGCTAAGAATACTGAAACTCTGGTCGTTAAAGAAGAAGACAGCAAAGGCAAAACTCTTGAAACGACCATTGAGGAACTGGATCTGTCGGTCCGGTCTTATAACTGCCTGAAGAGAGCCAATATCAATACGGTAGAGGATCTGACCAACAAGACCGAAGAAGAAATGATGAAGGTCCGTAATCTGGGACGCAAATCCCTGGATGAGGTACTTTCGAAACTGCACGCTCTCGGCCTGAGCTTAAAACCCTCTCACGAGGAATAAGTTCAGTTGAGATAAAGTAAGCTGCGGTCTTTTAGCCGAGACCGTCAGCGACGGCTTTAGAACGCGCAGCCAAAGTCAGGATGCGCGGCTTACCAGAAATGGATAAGCATAAGACCGGGAATACCGCCAAATCTTTCAAGACGGTATTTTTCATCAGGGTTCTTTAGGACCCGCCCCAAAATGGAGGAATAGTACAATGGCTGAATACAGAAAGCTTGGAAGAACTTCTTCTCAGCGTAAAGCTCTGCTTCGCAATCAGGTAACGAATCTGCTCTATCACGGAAGCATTACCACTACCACTACCAAGGCTAAAGAGATCCGCCGGATCGCTGAAAAGCTGATCACCCTTGCAATCCAGGAAAAGGATAACTACGAGACCGTTGAAGTTACCGTAAAAGTTCCCCGCAAGGATAAGAACGGCAATCGCGTAAAGGAAGAAAAAGACGGCAAAAAGGTAACCGTTTATGACGAAGTTACCAAGACCATCAAAAAGGACAAACCTTCCCGCCTGGCAGCACGCCGCAAGATGCTGGCTGTATTTACCCCTATCACTGAAGTTCCCGCTGACGGAGTGAAAAAGAGAAGTCTTTCCAAGAAGGTAGATCTTCCTGCTAAGATGTTCGATGAGATCGCTCCTAAATACGAGAGCCGTAAGGGTGGATATACCCGTATCGTTAAGGTTGGTCCCCGTAAGGGCGACGGAGCCGAAGTTGCGATCATTGAGTTAGTATAAGCATGCGAAACCGGTAAAGGTGTTCCGCATATCGAGCGGGTCAGACTACCAGTCTGACCCGTTTTTTTAAAAAGAAGAGGTTCTTGAATGGATGAGATGATCCGCAGTGTTGATCTTGCTTATCGTTACGAGCAGGATGAAGATGAAAATGAAAGCGATACCCAGTCGGCTGTCAAAGATCCTGTGTATGCCCTTAACGGTGTCAACGTAACGATCAGCAAAGGTGAATTTGTCGTAATTTTAGGACACAACGGGTCGGGAAAATCGACTTTTGCCAGACATATCAATGCTCTCCTTCAGCCTCAGGAAGGATCGATGCTGATCGAGGGAATGGACACAAGAGAAGAAGCTAACCTGTGGACGATCCGTCAGAAGGCCGGGATGATCTTTCAAAACCCGGATAACCAGATGATCGCATCGATCGTCGAAGACGACGTTGCCTTCGGACCTGAAAATATAGGGCTGCCTCCCAAACAGATCCGTGAAAACGTGGATGATTCGCTGAAAGCAGTCGGGATGGAAAAATACCGTTTGTCATCTCCTCAGCATTTGTCTGGCGGTCAGAAGCAAAGGATCGCCATCGCAAGTATTTTGGCTATGACTCCGGAATGCATCGTTCTGGATGAACCGACGGCCATGCTGGATCCCAAGGGCCGCAGGGACGTTATGGACACTCTTATCAAACTGAATAAAGAACGGCACATGACCGTTGTTCATATCACTCATTATATGGAAGAAGCTGTTGAGGCCGACCGGGTCATCGTGATGGACCACGGTAAGGTCGTCATGGAAGGGACTCCCCGACAGATCTTTGTAAGGGTCGAGGAGATGAAAGCGCTAGGGCTCGATGTTCCGCCTATGACGGAACTGGCATGGCGCCTCCGCAAAGATGGCTTCGATATTCCCGCTGACATTTTGACCGTGGAGGAGATGACGAATGCCCTATGCCAATTGAAGTCAAAGATGTAAGTTATATTTACGACCAGGGCACGCCGGATGAATCAGCGGCTTTGCACCATGTTAATCTGACCTTCCGTGAGAATGAATTTGTCGCTATCATCGGACATACAGGATCCGGCAAGTCGACCCTGATCCAGCATTTGAACGGGCTGGTCAAGCCCACGTCCGGGCATATCCTGTACAATGGAAAGGACATTTTCCCCCAGGAAGGTAAAAGAAGGACACGTAAAGAAAGAGAAGAACACGCTAAACGGATACGGGCCATCCGGGAAAAGGTCGGCCTGGTATTTCAATATCCGGAGCATCAGCTGTTTGAAATGACCATTGCCCGCGATATTGCCTTCGGGCCTTCCAACCTGGGCCTGTCAAAGGAAGAGGTCGATCAGCGGGTCAACGAGAGCATGAAAATGGTAGGACTGGATCCTTCCTACCGGGATAAATCGCCGTTTGAACTGTCAGGCGGCCAGAAGAGGCGGGTGGCTATTGCCGGTGTGCTGGCTATGCGGCCTGACTTTCTGATCCTGGATGAACCAACTGCCGGCCTCGATCCGCACGGACGCGATGAGATCCTGGGACAGCTGCAGGTGCTCAAGAGCAAGGGCAATATGTCTATCATCCTGGTTTCGCACAGTATGGATGACGTTGCCCGTTTCGCAGAACGTGTTATTGCCATGGACGGAGGAGAGGTCAAGTTTGACGGAACTCCGTCGGAAGTCTTCAAGCACGGCGAGGAACTGCGCAGGATGGGCCTGGACGTTCCCAAAGTCACGACATTGGCGGAGCAGCTGAAAAGCCGCGGCTTTGACATCAAGGAAACAGTCCTGGACATCGATCAGATGGAAAAAGTTCTGGTAAATGAGCTGAAAGGTCAGAGGGAGGGCGCATGCTGAAGGACATTACGGTCGGGCAGTACTACCGGGTGGATTCGGTCATACACCGCATGGACCCTCGCACCAAGATCATCGGAACTTTCCTTTTTATAATTGAGTTGTTCCTGGTCAAAAATCTGATTGGCTTTGTCATTGCCGGGATCATGCTGGCTGTGGTCATCCATCTGGCCAAGATCCCTTTCCGCTATATCGTTCGGGGACAGAAGTCCATCGCCTTTCTGCTGCTCTTTACCATGGTGCTCAATATTTTCATGAGCAGCGGCGATCCTTTGATCAAGATCGGTTTTCTGAAGATCACCAAACAAGGCTTGTATACAGCGGTTTTCATGGGACTTAGGCTGATCCTGCTGGTGGTCGGGGCTTCGATGATGACTCTGACGACGACTCCCCTGAATTTGACAGACGGCCTGGAAAAGCTTCTCAGGCCTTTGAAGAAGATCCATGTTCCAGTGCATGACATTGCCATGATGATGAGCATCGCTCTGCGCTTTATCCCGATCCTGATGGATGAGACGGATAAGATCATGAAGGCGCAGATGGCGCGCGGCGCGGATTTTGAAAGCGGCAACATCATGCAGAGGGCAAAAAGCCTGATCCCTGTTCTGGTACCTTTGTTCCTCTCCGCATTCAGGCGGGCGGATGAACTGGCGACCGCTATGGAAGCGCGCTGCTACCGCGGCGACGAAGGACGGACCAAGATGAAGGATCTTACTTATGACAAACGTGATTATATTGCGCAGGCGGCCCTTTTAGCCAGCCTGGGGATCATGATCGGGACCCGTTATCTGCCCGGTATCAGCCAGATGATCGCCGCGGTCGGAAAGCTGCCGGGGTAAGACCATGCGAAGAATCGGAATGATCATCGGTTATGACGGCACCGATTATGCCGGCTGGCAGAAGCAGCCGGGCCTTATCACCATTCAGGAGACCATGGAAAACTATTTCCAGCATCAGTTCGGCTGCCGTGTCCATATCATGGCTTCGGGACGGACCGATGCAGGCGTCCACGCGCGGGGACAGGTAGCGGCCATGGACTTTGACCATCCCATTCCCTTGTATAATCTGCAGAGGGCTATGAATTCGGGCCTTCCCAAAGACATCCGGGTCTACCGGCTTTTCGAGGCCGACCCGGATTTCCAGCCGCGTTTTGACGCTAAGAAAAAGACCTACTGGTATCGGTTTTTCATGGGACCGGTAATGCCGCCCGAACTAGCCCGCTACGCGGATCTGGTCCCGGAACCTTTGGACTTTGAACCGATAGACCGGGCGCTGAAAATGCTGGAAGGGGAGCATGATTTCCTGGCTTTTCGAGCTTCGGGCGGGGTCAATCTGACAACGGTGCGGACCATTTATTCCGCTTCGATCGAAGAATTATCACTGTCCGAGCCCCTGCCTTTCGGCAGGCTGATGGCACTGAAGATCACCGGGAACGGCTTTTTGTATAAAATGGTCCGGACCATTGCGGGGACCCTTCGCAAGATCGGAAGAGGACAGATCCGGCCGGAGGCCATTTTGGAAGCTTATGAGACGGGCGACCGGACGCTTTTGGGACCCTGCGCCGAAGCGCGCGGGCTGATGCTGATGAAGGTAGTCTACGACAAAGAAGTCGAACGGACCATGATCAGCGGTGATCCATCCGGGATCGAACCTTCTGTCAGGCAGGATTCTGTTAAAAAAAGTGAAAACGGGCTGTCAAGCAAAAATGAAAATGTCCTGAATTAGTTCAAACATTAGCACCGGGGTACCGGTGCTTTTGTTTTCTTGAAAAGGAAGCCAGCAGCAAAGCT